>NZ_JBFBJB010000089.1:0-30958 GCF_040685895.1 Streptomyces sp. NPDC088124
CGCGGCGGCGGCCGCGCCGGGGGTGGCCGCGCGCGCGGCGCCCGGCCGGTCCGCGGCGGCCGCGGCGTTGGCGCCGGTCAGGGCGAGCGCCGCGGCGGCGCCGGACGCGGTGGTGAGCACGGTACGTCTGCTGTGTCCCTGGTGCGGCTCGGACATGACGTCACCTTCCGTCGGTGGGGGGCGTGACGAGCGGGTGCTGTGCTGTACGGGCGTGCTGTGTGTGGGGGAGGGCACGCGGCACGGCGGGGCGCGGTCAGCCCTTGACGGCGCCGGTGAGCATGCCCTTCCTGAAGTGCTTCTGGACGAACGGCGAGACGACCGCCACGGGGAGCAGCGCCAGCACCATGACCGCCATCTGCACCGAGAGCGGCGAGAGCTGTCCGGTCTTGATCTGCTGGCCGAGTCCGGCCGGCGGCTCCTGCTTCTGCACGAGCTGGATCATCACGTTCTGCAGCGGCATCATCTCCTGGTCGGTCAGGTAGATCGACGCGTTGAACCAGGCGCTCCAGTAGCCGACCGCGTAGAACAGCGCGATGACGGCGATGACGGCGCGGGAGAGCGGCATGACGATCCCCCAGAGGATCCGCAGGTCGCCCGCGCCGTCGATGCGCGCGCTGTCCATCAGCTCCGGCGAGATGTTCATGAAGAACGAGCGCAGCACCAGGATGTTGAAGACGCTCACGGCGCTCGGCAGGATCAGCGCCAGATAGCTGTCGGTCAGCCCGAGCGCCTGCACCAGCAGATACGTGGGGATCAGACCGGCCCCGAAGAACAGGGTGGCGAGGAGGGTCCCCAGGATCCAGCGGTGTCCGAGCGAGTCCGTACGGACGAGCCCGTACGCGCACAGGACGGACACCGTCATGCTGAAGAGCGTGCCCACCAGCGTCACCCCGAGGCTGACGAGGGCCGCGCGCTGCACCTGGCCGCCGCCGAGCAGTTCCTGGTAGGCGATGAGGGTGAGGTCCTTGGGGACCACCACCAGCCCGCCGGCCTCGGCGATGGTCTCCCGGGAGGAGAGGCTGGTGACGATCACGATCCACAGCGGGAAGAGGACCGCGAGGCAGGCGGCGGTCAGCGCGATGCCCTTGCCCGCGAGGCCCGCCCTGGTCGGCTCCTCCTCCCAGACGGGGCGCGGCGGGGCGGCCCAGCGGCCCGGCGGGCGCGGCGCCCCGCCGCCCGTACCGGAGGCCGCGGGGTCCTCGGCGGCGCGGGTGGCCGTGTCCGTACCGGGGTCGGTGGGACTCACTTCTTGTACACCCCCTGCTCACCCATGAGATGGGCGACCTTGTTGGCCGTGAGGACCAGCCCGAGCCCGATGACGCCCTTGATCAGACCGGCCGCCGCCGCGTAGCTGAAGTCCTGGTTCCTGATGCCCGACCACCACACGAAGGTGTCCAGCACTTCCGCCGCGTCACGCCCCACGGCGTCCCGCTGGAGGAGGATCTGCTCGAAGCCGACGGTCAGCGCGTCGCCCACCCGCAGCACCAGCAGCAGCGCGATCACCGGGCGCAGGGCGGGCAGGGTGACGTGCCACATCCGCCGCCAGCGGCCCGCGCCGTCCATGGCCGCCGCCTCGTACAGCTCGTGGTTGACGGAGGAGAGCGCGGCGAGGAAGACGATGATGCCCCACCCGGCGTCCTTCCAGACGCCCTCGGCCGTCACCAGGAACTTGAAGATGCCCGGATCGGTCATCAGGTCGAAGCCGTCGACGCCGTGCCGGCGCAGCGTCTGCGCGATGATCCCCGCGCCGCCGAAGATCTGCTGGAAGACGGTGACGACCAGCACCCAGGAGAAGAAGTGCGGCAGATACATGACGGCCTGCGCCACCGCCCGCACCCGGGGTCTGATCACACTGTTGATGAGCAGGGCCAGCGCGATGGGGACCGGGAAGTACAGCACGAGCTGGAGGAAGAACAGGACCAGGGTGTTACGCGCCGCCGCCCAGAACGCGGAGTCGGCGAAGATCCGCTGGAACTGCTCGAAGCCGACCCACGGGCTCTGCACCATGGCGACGAAGCCGTTGTCGCTGAGATACGGGTCGTAGTCCTGGAAGGCGACGACATTGCCGAGGACCGGTACGTAGGCGAAGACCAGGACCAGCAGCAGCGCCGGCAGGGTCATCAGGAGGAGCGTCCGGTCCCGCCGCAGCCGGATCCGCCACCCGAGCTTCGGCCCGCTTCCCTTCCGCCGCCCCGGCTTCTTCCGTCCCGGCTTCTTCTCCACCGCCCGGGGCAGGGCCCCGGCCCGTGACCGCCCTGCGTCCGCCGCTCCGGCCGGCTCGTCGTCCTCGGCGGGCGGCGCGTCCGGCACTGTGCTGTGCGACACGATGAACTCCTCGTTCTCTCGCGTCAGTTCGCGGCCCGGCCGGGCGCGTCGAGCAGCTTCCTGTACCAGTCGCGCAGCTTGTCGCCGCCCTGGCTCTTCCAGTCCGAGACGGCCTGCTGCATGTCGCCGACCTTCTTCCGGCCGCGGACGACGTCGTCCTCCAGCTGTTCGAAGTTGTCCGCGAGATTGGTCCAGCGGCTGGGCTCGGTGACGGTCAGCCCGTAGAAGGGGGTCTTCTTGGTGAAGGCCCCCATCCGCTGCTGCCACTCGACCTGGGCCTTGGCGATCTCGGGGCGGTCCGGGTGGGCGATGTACGCGGCCGGGTCACCGGTGTAGTCGAAGGCCCCGACGATATCGGTGTTGCCCTGGTCGTTCTTGACCGGCAGCCCGTCCTTCACCGTGAAATGGGTGCCCTCCACCCCGTAGTCGGTGAGCATCCGCTCCGTGGTGCCGTACGGCGCGGCGGTGAAGTTGGAGACGGCCAGCACATCCCGGACGAGCTTCTCCGGCGATCCCTTCCTGACGAAGGCCCACATCCCCGCGGGCTGCTGGGCGTAGAGCCGCGGATCCCCGCCGTCAGGGCCGAAGATGTCCATCGCGCCGATCTCGAACTCGGCCTTCGTCTTCGCGTTCTGCTCGACGGTCCTGCCGTACCAGGCCGACAGGTCCTCGTTGAAGATGAGTACCTGCCCCGAGACGAACCGATTGCCCGAGTTGCCCTGGACGGCCCTGGCGTCCGGGTGGACGACACCGGCCGCGTACAGCTTCCTCGTCCACTCCAGCGCTTCGAGGTACTCCGTGGTCTCGATCCGGTTGACGAGCTTGCCGTCGACCATGTCCCACCACAGCGCCTTGTCGCTGCCCGGCGGCACACCGAACACGTTGAAGGCGGTCCACTTCAGGTCGTCGCAGGCCCAGACCTTCGACCGGGCGCTGGTGATCTCCTTGGCGAAGGAGAGGAACCCGTCAGCGGTCGTGGGGAGTTCGTAGCCCTCCTTGTCGAAGATGTCCTTGCGGTAGAAGGGGGCGATGTTCACGACGTACGAGGCGGGCATCGGGATGCCGCGCAGCGCGCCGCCGAAGATCGAGCGCTGCCACGCGTCGGTGGGCACGGCCGCGAGGTTCGGGAAGTCCTTGACCTTGTCACCGGACAGATAGGGTCCGAGATCCTCGAACTTGGCGTTGACGGCGCCGGGGATCTTGCCCGTCAGATTCCAGCTGGGCACGATCACCACATCGGGGATGTCGCTGGAGGCGAGCACCGCGCCGAGCTTCTCGTCGTAGGTGTTCCCGTCCTGGTTCTGCCAGACGGTGCGGACCCCTATCGCCTCGTTCATCGCCTGGTAGTACGCGTTCGAACCGGCCGGCGGTGTGCCCCAGAACGGGGACATGATCTTGATGGTGCTGCCCTTGCCGAGCTTCCCGGCGACGGAGGACCTCTGCTCGGCCGCGGGGATGAAGCGGGTGAACCCCGCCGAAGACCCGTTCCTGGACGGGATGTCCGGCGGTACGACACTCTGCGCCGCGAAGGCCGGAAGGATCTTCTGCGCGTCCTTCCCGGAGGTGGCGCCCTCCTTCTTGCCGCTCTGCCCACCACCGCAGGCGGTCAGCAGCGGGGCCCCGCCGGCCACCGCGGCGGCGGCGACCGCCGTGGAGGCGAGGAAGCTTCTCCGGCTGGGGGCGGAGGAGGACTTCGGCGTCATTGCGTCAACCCTTCGTGGTGCGCCGGAACATCCGGCGGAGGGCCACCGGTCGGCTGCGATGTCGTACCTGGGTGCGAGGACGTACGGGGTGCATGTCGTACGGGGTGCATGTCGTACGGAGGAGAAGCGTGAGCCGAGGATCCGGCCGATCCGAAGCAGCTGGTGCACGACAGGGCCATCCCGGAAGTCGGCCATGAACTGTCGAAGCGCTTCGATGTTGCTGCGAGGTTAAATCAACGCCCCTAGGGGCACAAGAGTCGGTCCCAAGATTCCTTGACGGCGCGTCCTGCCTCATCAACAGAGGCATGGATGAGCCGTGTTGAGGCCTCCCGGAGACCGCGCATCGGTGGTGAAGGATGCCTTGACATGCGACGAAGAGACTCGGAGCATCGAAGCGCTTCGAAAGTCCGTCGACCCGAGAGCCCGTCTCCCACTCCGCCAAGGGGAACCGCCCGTGACGCCAGACCAGCCGCCCTTCCGCGACCCCCAGTTGTCCCGCGCCGAACGCGTCGACGATCTCCTCGGCCGGCTCACCCTCGACGAGAAGACCGCCCTCCTGCACCAGTACGCGCCGGCGGTGGAACGCCTGGGCGTCGCGGCCTTCCGTACCGGGCAGGAGGCCCTGCACGGGGTGGCCTGGATGGGCCCGGCGACCGTCTTCCCCCAGGCCGTCGGGCTCGGCGCCACCTGGAACGAGGACCTCGTGCGCCGGATCGGTGAGGCCGTCTCCACCGAGGCACGGGCCATGCGCACCCGCGACGACCGGGTCGGCCTCAACGTCTGGGCCCCCACCGTCAATCTGCTGCGCCACCCCTGGTGGGGCAGGAACGAGGAGGGGTACGCGGAGGACCCGTGGCTGACCGCCGCCACCGCCGTCGCCTACACCCGGGGCCTGCGCGGCGACCACCCCGACGTCTGGCGCACGGCGCCGGTGCTCAAGCACTGGCTCGCCCACAACAACGAGACCGACCGGGACACCACCTCCTCCTCGGTCCGCCCCCGCGTGCTGCACGAGTACGACCTGCGGGCCTTCCGCGCGGCCGTCGAGGCGGGCGCCGTGGCCGGTGTCATGCCCGCGTACAACCTGGTCAACGGGCGCCCCAACCATGTCTCGCCATATCTGCGCGAGCACCTGCGCACCTGGACCGGCCGGGAACTGCTCGTCTGCTCCGACGCGGGCGCCCCCAGCAACCTCGTCGACTCCGAGGCGTACTTCGACACCCACGAGGAGGCCGCCGCCGCCGCGCTGCGCGCGGGCGTCGACAGCTTCACCGACCACGGCACCGACTCCGCCCCGACGGTCGCCCGGATCCGGGGCGCCCTGGAGCGGGGGCTGATCGGCGAGGACGACATCGACACGGCGGTACGGCGCCAGCTCACCGTCCGCTTCTCGCTCGGCGAGTTCGACCCGGGCCTCGACCCGTACGCGGACATCGATCCCGCGAGCGGCTGGGACACACCGGAACACCGCGCGCTCGCCGAGGAGGCCGCCGAACAGGCCGTCGTCCTGCTCAAGAACGACGGCCTGCTGCCGCTCGCGCCCGGCCGGCGGATCGCGGTGGTCGGGCTCCTCGCCGACGAGTGCAAACTCGACTGGTACAGCGGCACCCTGATCCAC
The DNA here is from genome assembly GCF_040685895.1 of Streptomyces sp. NPDC088124. Taxonomy (NCBI): domain Bacteria; kingdom Bacillati; phylum Actinomycetota; class Actinomycetes; order Kitasatosporales; family Streptomycetaceae; genus Streptomyces; species Streptomyces sp. NPDC088124. The sequence goes on from NZ_JBFBJB010000089.1 coordinate 5,647, forward strand.
CGCGCCACCCCGCTCGACGGGATGCGCGAGCGGTTCGGGACGGACCGGGTCACCTTCGCCGAGGGCGCGGACCGGGTGCGGCTGCGGGCCACGGAGTACGGCGGCTGGGTCGCCGTACCGGCACCCGCCGGCCCGGCGGCCGCGCGGCCGGAGCGCGACGCGGAGGGCGCGCTCGACCCGGCGCTGCTCGCGGGCCGCACCGACCTGCCCCCGCTGACCGGCGGGGCGGACGAGGCGGACGCGGCCGAACTCGCCCTGATCGACTGGGGCGGCGGCGTCCTCACCCTGCGCGCGCCCGACGGCCGCTATCTCTCGGTCGCCGAGGACGGATACGTACGCGCCGCCGCGGACCAGCCGGGCGGCTGGGTCGTCCAGGAGACCTTCCGGTTCGAGGAGCATCGGGGCGGGCACCTCCTCCTGCACCTGGGAACCGGCCGATACGTCTCTGTCGCCGCCGACGGCCTGAAGGTTGCCGACCGGGGTGAACCGTTCGAGACCGTGTGCACCGAGCGCGGGGAGGAGGCGGTCGCCCGCGCGGCGGCCGGGGCGGACGTGGTCGTCGTGGTCGCGGGCAACGACCCGCACATCAACGGCCGGGAGACCGAGGACCGCGACACCCTCGCCCTGCCCGGGCAGCAGGACCGGCTGTGGCGCGCCGCCCACGCCGCCAATCCGCGCACCGTCCTCGCCCTGACCTCGGCCTACCCCTACGCCGTGCCCGACGCGCACACCACACTCCCGGCACTGCTGTGGACGGCGCACGGCGGCCAGGCCGCGGGCACCGCGCTCGCCCGGATCCTCGCCGGTGACGTGTCACCGGCGGGGCGCCTGCCGCAGACCTGGTACGCGGCCGACACCGATCTGCCCGGCCTGCTCGACTACGACATCATCGGCGGCAGGCAGACCTATCTCTACTTCGACGGCACACCGCTCTACGCCTTCGGCCACGGCCTGTCGTACACGTCCTTCGACTACGACGACCTGGTGGTGGACCCGCCAGGACCCCTCGACGCCACCGTGCGCGCCCGCGTCACGGTCACCAACACCGGCGCCCGCGCCTCCGACGAGGTCGTGCAACTCTACGTGCGCGAGGCCGGGCCCCGCCCGGGGAGCCCGCACCGGCGGCTGATCGGCCACGCCCGGATCCGGCTCGGCGCCGGAGCCTCCCGTACGGTCGGACTGACCGTCCCCACGGCCGGCCTCGGCCACTACGACGTGGCGCACGGGGCGTGGACCGTACCGGCGGGGACGTATGTCTTCGAGGCCGCGGCCTCCAGCGCGGACATCCGCTGTTCGGTCCCGGTCGCCGTCCCGGGGCAGGCCCCGCGCCCCCGCTCCGTGCGCAAGGACGGCCTGGCCGCCGCCGACTACGACGAGCAGACCGGTACCGCGCTCGTCGACCGGACGAAGACGTCCGGCGACGCGGTGACCGCGCTCGACGGCTCCGGCCAACTGCTCTTCAGGGAGTGCGACTTCGGGGACGGGGCGGACACCGTCTCCGTCGAGGTGGCGGGCGAGGGCTCGGTGGAGATCACCCTCGCGGGCGGCGGGGCGGTGGCACTCGTGGAGGTGCCGCAGTCGGGGGGCGGCCCGTACGACTACACGACGCTCCACGCGGAGACACTTCACACGGAGGCACCGCTCACCGGAGTCGCGGATCTGCGCCTCACGCTCAACGGGTCGGTGCGCCTGGCCCGTGTCGGGTTCGGCGGCTGACCCGGACGCGCTGACGCCCGCCGCCGGGGAGGCGACGGGCGTCCGTGGAGCACCGTTCAGGCCGCAGGACCCTTCGGGTGTGCGGCGCACCCGGCCGCGCTTCTCCAGTCGGCCGACGGCCTGCGAGAGGCGCGGGAGTGAGCCCTCGGAGAGCAGGGCCCGGCGCGCTCATCCGCAGCGTGCGATCCGGGGCCTCGGACAGGCCGGCGAGGATCAGGTACGCGAAGTCGCGCTGAAGCCCCGGTCCCGGGCGGGTGTGGGCAGCGCGGGACCGGGGCGGTTCAGGGGGCTCCGGTCAGGGGGCGGTGATCAGGTGGTGCGGGGGCACGGTCACCGTACGGGCGCCGGGCTTGCCCTTCAGGACCACCTTGCGCAGCGCGACGTTGTTGGACAGGTCGGTCTCGTGCAGCCGGTGCTCGGGGTTGGCGATCACCTGGATGTAGTAGGTGCCGTTCGGCAGGTCCGTGACATCGAAGGACTGGCCGGGACGGTACTGGGTGTACGTGTCGCCGGAGCCCACGTCCAGCACCTCGCGCACCGAGATCGAGTTCTCCACACCGCACGCGGTGGACAGATCGGTGTTGTACGGAGCCCAGTTGGCGTTCTCCACCGTGTAGTCGATGGCATCGGTGTTGGCCAGGCAGAACGCCTCTTTGCCGCTGCGCACGATCTCGCTCTGGTCGGCGCTGAGCAGCCGGTAGCTGGCGAAGTCCGTGAAGTGCCAGTGCTCGTGGCCCACCCGGGCGTCCCACTCCATCGTCCCGGAGGGGGAGTAGCCGACCTGCTTGCCGGACGCGTCGTAGTAGTACTGGTACGCGTCCATCAGGTCCTTGCCGGGCGTACGGAAGCCGTCCACCACCAGCGGCGCCGGACCCGCGTTCCACACGTTGGCGCTGAACGCCAGGTAGTCCTTGCCCGCGATGTCGCCGTCCTCGCCGTCCGTGATGGCGATGTCCCAGGCGGGCAGGGCGCGCAGGTCGGGCTTGGGGACGTCGGGCACGCTCGCGCGGCCGGTCGGGCGCTGGGCCGCGGCCTTCAGCGCGGGCTTGACCCGCGAACCGTCGTTCCTGCCGGTGGCGTCGCCGGGCTGGGCCGACCGGCTGACGGCCGCGCCGCCGTTCTTGAGCACGTGCGGCAGCTCGGGCGTGGTGGGGGCGTCCGCGCCCCGGCCGTCGTGGTGGCCGCCGTGCGCCGCGGCGGCCGGCGCGCCGGCCTTCGGTCCCGCGCCCATGGAGTGACCGGCCATGGACCCACCGGTCATGGAGTGACCGGCCATGGCCTGGTCCGGGGCTCCGGACGCCGCCGGCTTCCGCCCCGACCGGGCGAGGCCCGCGCCCCCGTCGTCCGCGGGCTGCCGCACGGTCACCTTGACCGTCTGCGGCTTGTCCGCCATGTTGAACAGCTCGCGGTAGCGCTTCGCCACGGAGACGGTGGCGGTGTATTCGCCGACCGCCAGATCGACCGGCGTCCCCTCGTACTGCCGGCTGGTGTTGGTCGCCCAGCCGTTCTCCACGCCCCACACCGAACCGAGGGTGAAGGGGTTGGCCGGGCAGCTCTCCGGATACTTCGAGGTCGCCGGGGCGTCGGGCCGGATCCGCCCCGACGCGTTGTTCGGGCAGAAGCTCTCGCTGGTCGACAGCACCTTCTTGCCGGCCGCGTCGGTGAAGGTGATCTGAAGGAAGTCCTGGAGGCCGGTGAAGTCCTTCACCATCCCTTCCGGGAGGGTCTTGACCCGGGTCGTGCCGCCCTTGTGGATGATCTGCTGGGCGACCAGGGGCGTCTTGTAGTCGGCCGCGCGCTTCACCCGGAACTCCAGGGGTCCGCCCTCGACGGTGACATACGTGCCGAGGTCCACGTACACGCCCGGCTCGCCCTCCCACCGGTTGAGTGTCACGGAGGTGGAGGCGGCTATGAGGTCGAGTCGCGGAGCGGTGGGGGTGGCGGCTCCGGCGACGGGCGCGGCTCCCGCCACGCCCGCGACGACGGCGAGCGCCGCGGCGCCGGCGACGGCCGAACGCCGCGTGCGGCTGTGCTGAGGTCTGGTCATCGGTTCCTCGTCTGGGTCTGCCACGGGGCAGGGGGGATGGGGGGTGGTGCTCGCGGTTCGTACCGGTACATCCCGATGTGCCGGGCCGAGCTGTGAGCAACCTGTGAGCAGCCTGTGAGATCCGATGAGGTGCCTTCCGGTTGCCTCGATCCCCGAAGCGGCCGATCGTTGGCCGGAATTGAACACTCTCCGGTGGATCCGGCCAAGATGAGGTGGGGCCACTTTCCCTGATGTGGCAGGCGTGGTACGGGCCGTACGCCGAACGCGGCCCCGGACAGCACGGAGCGCCCCGGCCGAGCGAGTCGGCCGGGGCGCCGTGGGTCCCTCCATGGAGGGGCTGGTGCGGTCAGACGAGGTCGGCGTACTGGTTCCAGCCGCCGGAGCCGATCTTCACACGCTCCTTGAAGGGCGTGGCGGCGAGGCCCGTACCCGCGTAGAAGTACAGCTCGCCCGCCGAGTTGGACGCCAGCAGGTCCGCGCGGCCGTCGCCGTTCAGGTCGCCGGGCGCGGTGAGCTTGTTGTACTGGCTCCAACCGGCCCCGCCGACCTGCGTCTTCGGGCCGAACGGCGCGCTCGCGTCGCCCGTGCCCGCGTACAGGAACAGCCCCTCGGAGCTGCGCGCGACCAGGTCCGCGCGGCCGTCGCCGGTCAGGTCACCCGCGCCGACGATCGTGTTGAACTGCATCCAGCCGCTGCCGCCGACCTGCACCCGGGCCTTCACCGAAAGCCCGTTGCCGCTGCCCGCGTTGAAGTACAGCGCGGTGGAACTGCGGGAGAGCAGATCGCTCTTGCCGTCGCCGTCGAGGTCCCCCGGGCCCATCACCAGGTTGTACGCCTTCGAACCGCCCGCGAGCTGCGGCTTGTCGGCGGCGTAGAGGCCCGTGTTGTACAGGGCCCCGTCGTACGTGCTGTGCTCGATCAGGTCCGAGATGCCGTTCGCCCGCAGCGACACGGAGTGCGTCAGCCGCGAGTCGGCCGGGTCCCAGCCCTCACCGACGAGGTACCGCTCGCTGAGGCGTCCCGTACCGGTGGCGAAGTAGTAGAAGAGGTCGCCGTTCGGGGTACGGGCGAACACCCCGTCCTTGCCGAAGTGCGGCGGATTGCCCGCGCCCGCGAACTGGGTGAGCGTGCCCCAGTTCTCCCCGATCGTCTCCCTCGCGGCGAGGGTGCCGTCGCCGTTGCCCTCGTAGTAGTAGAGGGTGCCGTCGTACGCACGGGCCACCAGGTCCGGGGTGCCGTTCCCGCTCAGGTCCGAGCCGCCGACGATCTGGTTGTACTGGAGCCAGCCGGTGCCGCCGAGCTGGATCCGCTCCTGGAACGGATACCCGCTGACGCTGCCGTTGCCCGGGTAGAGGTACAGCCCCGTCGCGTTGCGCACGAGGATGTCCGCGAAGCCGTCCCCGTTCAGGTCGTCCACGCCGATGAGCTGGTCGAACTGGCTCCACCCGGCGCCGCCGACCTGGATCCCGGCGCCGAAACCGGTACCGGTGCCGGGGAAGAGGAAGAGCCCCGCCGCGCTGCGCGCCAGCAGATCGGGCTTGCCGTCCCCGTTCAGGTCCCCGGGAACGAACAGCTTGTTGTACGCCTGCCACCCCGTGGAGAGGGTGGTGTACGAGGTCATCCCGCCGTCGCTGGTGGCGTTCGCGCCGCTGTGCAGCCGCAGGGCGCCGGTGGGGGAGAGGGTGAGGATGTCCGGCTTGCCGTCGCCCGTGAGGTCGCCGGGCAGCAGCAGGTCCTTGACCTCCGCGCTGTCCTCGGGGATGACCTCGGCGCCGCCGGTGGCCCAGTCCACCCACACGGAGCCGTAGTTGGTCCGGTAGACCAGCTCACCGAGGCCGTTGCCGTTGAAGTCGGAGCGGTTGACCGCGGCACGCGCCGCCGCCCGCGCCGAGGCGGAGCCCTTGGCCTTGGCGGAGCTGCGGTCGGGGACGGCGAACGCCGGACGCTCGGCGCCGTCCGGCACCGGCAGGGTGACCGTGCCCTGCGGCCCGCCGGCCGCGCCTTCGGCCGAGGCCGGAGCGGCCAGGACGCCGCCGGTCAGCACCGTGGCGCAGGTGAGCGCGGCGGGCAGGGTGATGCGTCGGCGCCACCGGGCCCGGGGTCTCGCGGGAGTGGACATACTGCCTCCAGTCAGTGGATGGGAGGGCGCCGTCGTACGTGGTGCGGCGGCGGTGCGATGGTGTGCGCGCCGCCGTGACACGGCGGACCGCCGGCTCGTGGCACGGCGGAAGCTGCCCCCGTCAGCGATGACGCCCTCCCCAGGTCGTGCACGTAGGTGTAACCGCCAGTCGCTCCTGAAAGCAAGTGAGTTGTGAAGCAGAGCTGGACGATCAGTGTACGAATGGGGAGGAACGCGTGGCCGGCGCGGGGTCGTCCGGTACGCCGGAGGTGAACGCCCGGTGACCGGTACCCGGATCCCGTCAGGGGCCGGACCGCGCGCCGCGCGCCGCGCCCCGGTCCCGTACGTCGATCGCGGTGAGCGCCAGCGCGAGCGGCCCCGGCGCCAGAAAGGCCAGCGGCAGCATCATCCAGCCGCAGAGCACGGCCGCGGCCAGCGCGAGCAGCACCAGCGCGCTGCCGCCCGGGTCCCGGGGCACGTCCCGGGCCGCCCCGACCACCGCCGCGCGCCAGTCGGTGAGCGACTCGGCGCGCGCGCACGCGCGCAGGCAGATCACCGCCGCGCAGGCGCCGATCGCCCCCGCCACCACGGCGAACACCCGCGCCCCCGGCAGCCCGGCGCCGGCCAGCGCCAGATCCGCCGCGAGCAGCAGCGCCCCCGCGAGGGCCAGCGCCCCCGCGGCGAGATCGCCAGGGCGCAGCCGCTTCCGCAGTACGGTCAGGTACCGGCCCGCGGTGGCCGGCCGGTCCCGCTGGCCGCCGCGCAGCACCTCGCAGGCGGTGGAGAGCGCCGCGGGCACGGTGACCAGCGGCAGACAGACCACCGCCGTGATCAGACCGACGCTCAGCACATCGGCGAAGAGCGTCACACGCGGCCCGAAGATCTCGCCCGGCTCCCGGGCCGGTGCCGCGCTCATCCCTTGATCCCGGAGTTCGCCATGCCCTCGACCAGGAACCGCTGGAAGGCGAGGAAGAACAGCACGATCGGCAGCAGCGCGATCACCGACATCGCGAACATCGGGCCGAACGCCGACTGGCTGGAGGCGTCCACGAACGACCGCAGCGCCAGCGTCAGCGTGAACTTCTCCGGGGAGAAGAGATAGATCAGCTGGGTGAAGAAGTCGTTCCACGTCCAGATGAACGTGAAGATCGCCGTGGTGATCAGCGCGGGCCTGATCAGCGGCAGGATGATCGAGAAGAAGCTGCGGAACGGACCGCAGCCGTCGATCCGCGCCGCCTCCTCCAGCTCACGCGGCAGCCCGCGCATGAACTGCACGATGAGGAAGACGAAGAACGCCTCGGTGGCGAGGAACTTCGGCAGGATCAGCGGCCAGTAGGTGTTCACCATCCCGAGCTGGTTGAAGATGATGTACTGCGGGATCAGCACCGCGTGGTGCGGCAGCATGATCGTCGCGATCATGAACGCGAAGAGCGGGCCCCGGAAGCGGAAGCGCAGCCGCGCGAAGGCGTACGCCGCCAGCGAGCAGCTCAGCACGTTGCCCAGGACCGCGCCGCCCGCGATCAGCAGCGAGTTGGTCAGCATCCGCCACACGGTCACGTCGTTCACGCCGTCCAGGGCGGTCGTGTAGTTCGACCACTCCAGCCGGCCCGGCAGCAGCCGGAGACTGGCGATCACCTCGTCGGCGGGCTTGAGCGAGGTGGCCAGCAGCCAGGCCAGCGGATACAGCATCACCAGCAGCACGGCCAGACACCCGGCGTGCAGGGCGATCCGGCGCCACGGAACGGGCTTGCGGGACACGGCGGTCGGGGCGGTGGCGGGGCTCGTCGTGGTGGTCATCGGGCCTCCTCGTCGGCGTAGAAGACCCAGGAACGCGAGGTACGGAACAGCACCACGGTGACGGCGCCGATCGCCAGCAGCAGCACCCAGGCCATGGCGGAGGCGTAGCCCATGTGCGAGGCGACGAAGCCGCGGTCGTAGAGGTACAGCGTGTAGAAGAGCGTGGAGTCCGCCGGGCCGCCCTTCCCCGCGCTCACCGCGAACGCGGGCGTGAACACCTGGAACGCCTGGATGGTCTGGAGGACCAGGTTGAAGAAGAGGACCGGCGACAGCATCGGCAGCGTGATGGAGAGGAACTGCCGCCACCGGCTCGCCCCGTCCACGGCCGCCGCCTCGTACAGCTCCGACGGGATCTGCTGCAGCCCCGCCAGGAAGATCACCATCGGGGAGCCGAACTGCCACACCGTCAGCAGCGCCACCGCCAGCAGCGCCCAGCCGGGCCGGTTGACCCAGCCGCCGGTGCCCAGCAGCTCGTCGACCGTGCCGCCGTCGTTGAAGATCGCCCGCCAGACCAGCGCGATCGACATGGACGCGCCCAGCAGCGAGGGCGCGTAGAACGCGGACCGGTAGAACCCCTTGCCGCGCCGTACGGACTTCAGGGCCAGCGCCACGGCCAGCGCGAGCCCCAGCTGCAGGGGCACGGCGATCACGACGTACCCCAGGGTCGCGCCGACCGACCGCCAGTAGCGCGGGTCCTCGGTGAACATCTGCGTGTAATTGCGCAGCCCCACCCAGTTCGGCGCGTTGAACATGTCGTAGTCGGTGAACGACAGATAGAGCGAGACGGCCATCGGCAGCAGCGTCAGCACGCTCGCGCCGAGCACCCAGGGGGAGAGGAAGACCCACGCGGCGCCCTCGCGCCGGCGCCGGCGCGGCCGGCGCGGCGCCGGGGAGGCCCCGCCGGGCGCCCGGGCCGCGGGTATGTCGGTGGTGGTCATCTACCTCAGCTCCGCCTTCGCCTGGGTGACGTAGTTCTCGGCCGCCTCGCGCGGCGACATCCGCCCGAACGACACCTGGTCGTAGTCGCGGCTGAAGGTGGTCTGCAGGGCGCTGTCACCCGAGGGCGGGGCCTGCGGAGGGTCCTTGAGGACGCCCTCGACCGTGGCCTGGTAGTCGGCGACCGTCCGGTCGAAGTCCTTGAGCCCGGGCACCACGTCCGCGCGGATCGACTCGTTGACCGGGATGCCGCGGCTCGCGCCGAGGATCTTCGCCGCGTCCTTGTCGTTGATCATGAAATCGATGAGCTGGGCCGCCTCCTTCGGATGCCCGCCGTTGGCGGCGGCACCCATGAACATCGACGGCTTGAAGTACTGCCCCGGCGTGCCGTCCTCGCCCGACGGCATCGGCGCCAGGGTCACCCCGTTCGCCACGAGCGCCGTGTAACCGCTCGACGGCGCGTCCCAGTTGAAGTCGGAGACCGCCTTGCCGCGGCCGAGCGGGGTGTTCTCCACCGAACCGTCGAGCTGTGTCGTCTGCTCGGCGGGGGAGACCGCGCCCTCGCGCCGCAGCCCGTCGGTGAAGGTCCACCAGCGCGTCAGGTCCCCGGCCGTGAAACCGAGTCCGCCGCCCTTCGTGTAGAGGGACTTGCCCTGGCCGCGCAGCCACACCTCGAAGCAGTCCTCGCTCTGGCCGGGGTCGACGGCACCGGGCTTCCCGGTACGCTCCGCCAGCTGCCGTACCGCGTCCGCCCAGTCGTTCCAGCTCCAGCCCGCCCGCGGCGGGGCGACCCCGGCCGCCCGCCACTCCTTCGCGTCGTACACGACCGCCTCCGTGCCGCGCGCCTGCACGAGCGCGTACTGCGTGCCGTCCACCGCCCCGGTGGCCAGCAGCCCCGGGTCGATCTCGTCCGTCCGCAGGGCCTCCGGCTGGGTACCGAGGTCCAGCAGGACCCCGCCCGTCGCGTACTGGTCGATCATCCGGTAGTCGAGCTGCATCACATCGGGCGCGTCGCCGCCGGCCGCCTGCGTGGCCAGCTTCTGCTTGTACGCGTCATAGCCGGCGAACGACGTCTGCACGACGATCCCCGGGTGCCTGCTCTCGAACAGCGCGACGGCCTCGGCGGTACGGGCCGCCCGGTCGGGGTTCCCCCACCAGGTGTAGCGCAGGGTCACCTTCCCGCCGGTGCTCGTCCCCTCGCCCCCGCCGCAGGCGGTGAGCAGGGCGCTGAGCGTGAGCGTCACGAGGAGCGCGCAGGACCTCGTCGTCCTGTTTCCGGGCATGCCGGCCTCACTTGTCCCTTCCCTGTACGTGCTGGTGTGCGGTGGTTACGCGCCCGGCTGCGGGAGGGTCGTCCCGGGCAGCTCGTACTCGTCGCGGCGCCCGCACATGCCGTAACCGCCCAGCCGGCTGGGACCGCTCTCGTACGCCCGTGAACCGGCCAGATACTCCGGCTCCCCGGCCTCCAGCGCGTCGAGCTGCGCGCCCGTGCGCTCCGCCGTCGCCAGCGCGCCGGCCCGCCACAGCTCCCGCCACGCGGCCACCTTGGGGCGGACCAGCCGGGCCGCGGCCCGCTGGAACTCCCGGTACGGGCCGTTGTCACCCGCCTCCAGCGCCTCCCGCAGGACCAGATAGCCGGTCACGGCGAGATCCCTGCGCCGCCGCGCGGCGGCCTCCGCCTCGGGGCCGGACTTCGCGGGCAGCGCCGCCGCGGCGGCGTACCGTTCGGGGTCGGCGAGGTAGTCGGGCGGAAAGGTGAAGACGGCGTCACCGGCCTCCGGCAGACCGCTGTTCTGCATCAGGACCGTGATGCGCAGCCCGCCGCCCTGCACCATGCGGTGCACGGTGCCCGGCGTGAACCAAGCCACGGCGCCGGCCTCCAGCGGCGTCTCCCGGTAGCCCCCGGGCGACAGGGTCTGCACCGCGCCCCGGCCGCCCGTGACGACGTACGCCTCCGTGCACACCAGGTGCAGATGCGGGCTGCCGCCGCACACCCCGTCGGCCGCCTCCCAGTCGTAGGCGCTCAGGTGCGAGAGCCCGACGGCCCCCGGCAGCGGGTGCGGCAGGCTCACCACGGCAGGCCCTTGAGGTGCGCGCCGACCCGCTCGCGGTCCCAGGCGCCGTCGGCGACGACCACCCGGTAGCGGTACGTGAAGGACTCGCCCGGCGGGAGCGCGAACTCCTCGAAGAACGCCCAGGAGAACGCCACGGTCGGGATGGGCTCGGAGCGTACGAACCAGTGCGAGGCGTGGATCGCGCCGTTGTCCTCGTCGTTCTCCGGCGCGTGCGCGAAGACCAGCGTGGAGTGCCCGTCCACGTCGTCGTGCTCGCCGGTGAAGGCCAGCCAGGGGCCCTGAGTCCCCATCAGGCTCTCCGGTTCGGGCTCACCCCCGCCGGGCGGGCCGAAGACGGCGCCGCCGGTGAAGTCGCGGGGGCCGCGCCACTGGAGCCCGGTGTACCCGGCCATCTCGCGCCCCGCGGTGGTCGGTGAGCCGAACAGCAGGGGCTCGGCGCGCAGGTTCGTCAGCCGGATCGTCCAGTCCAGCGCCCAGGCCCCGGCGTCCTCGTCCACCGAGTGGACGGTGATGCCGCGCTCCTCACGGGCCCACTCGGCGCCGCCGTTCTCCACCCAGGTGAGCTCCTCGACGAAGCCGAACCGGTCCTCCTCCACCGCGAAGACGGGGAAACCGTCGTGGCGCATCGAACCGACCCGCTCGCGGACCGGCAGATACCCCTCGCCGTGGACGTACGAGTTGCCACCCCAGAAGTTCTGCCCGGACAGATGGCTGGCCGTCATCTGCAGCCCCTTGTGCCACCGGTGGTCGTTGGGGCGGTAGCCGGTGACCGGGCGGCCCGCGAGGGTGCGCAGGGGATGGATGTACGGTTTCCGCGCCTCGAAGGGGTCGGGATCGGGCCGGTACACATAGGACAGCAGCTCGACACCGCCGTGGTGGACCGAGATCCGCTCGCCGTGGGTGTGGGTGACCTGAATCGTCATCGCTGAGGGCTCCAGTCGGGGTGGCCGCCGTGCATGGCCGTGTAGTAGGGGTCGGTGGGGGTGATCCCGCCCGCGTGCACAGGCTGCCCACTGAACGCCGCCTTGTAGAGTGCCGCGGCGAATTCGACCGTGCGCCGCGCGTCGGGGCCGCTGCCCGGCGGCCGGACCCCGGCCGCCATCGCGTCGAGTACGGCGCCCAGTTGCGCCGCGTGCGAGCTGGGCACATCCGCCGCCGGGGTGCGCCAGGCGGCGGCCCGCTCCGCCCCGACGTGCGGGGCCGGGGTGTAGACCCAGTCCGTGTTCGTATGGCCGTAAAGGTGCGTCAGCTCGACCGTGGCGTCGGCGCAGTCGATCCGGATCCGGCTCACCTCGTCCGGCGACAGGACGCTGTTGACGACGGTGGCGAGGGCGCCGTTCGCGAACCGCACCAGCGCCGTCGAGACGTCCTCGCTCTCCGTGTCGTGGACCAGCCGGGACGCCATGGCGCGGATCTCGGTCCAGTCGCCCAGCAGATGCAGCAGCAGGTCGTACTGGTGGATGCCGTGCCCCATCGTGGGTCCGCCGCCCTCGCTGGACCACCGGCCGCGCCACGGCACCGCGTAGTACGCGCTGTCACGGTGCCAGGTGGTCTGGCAGTGCGCGACCAGCGGGGCGCCCAGCTCGCCGCCCGCGATCAGCTCCCGGGCGTGCGCCGCCCCCGAGCCGTACCGGTGCTGGAAGACCACCGAGGCGTACGCCCCGGACGCCGCCTCGGCCGCGGCGATCTCGTCGTACTCCGCCAGCGACAGGGTCAGCGGCTTCTCGCACAGCACCCAGGCGCCCGCCTCCAGCGCGGCGACCGTCTGCGCGCGGTGCAGGGAGGGCGGGGTGCCGATGAGGACCAGGTCGGGGCGGACGGCGCCGAGCATCGCGTCGAGCGAGCCGAACCCCTCCACCGCCGTACCGCCCTCGGCGGCCGTCGCGCGGAACGCGTCCAGCCGTTCCTGGTCCACGTCCACGGCGGCGACCAGCTCGATCCGGTCGGCGTGGGAGCGGAGGGCGGGGAGATGGCTTCCGGTGACGATGGCGCCGGTGCCGACGACGGCGGCGCGCAGGCGGGCGGGGGGCTGGTCCATGCGGTGCTCCTCGGATGGAAACCGATCTTCATTGACGCCGGTGGTGCGGGGTGTCAACCTTCGGGGCGTGCAGGTGACGATTCGAGAGGTCGCGAAGGTGGCCGGGGTCTCCCCGTCCACGGTGTCCCGGGCGCTGGCGCCCGGCGGAACGGTGAGCGAGGCGACGCGCGAGCGGGTACGGGCCGCGGCGGACCGGCTCGGCTATCAGCCGAACCCTTCGGCACGCGGCCTGATCACCGGGCGTACGGGGCACCTCGGACTGATCGTGCCGGATCTGCTGAACCCGTTCTTCGCGGACATCTGCAAGGGGGTGCAGGCGCGGGCGCGCGGACTCGGCCACGCCGTGTTCGTCAGCGACGCCGAGCGCGACGAGGGACTGGAGCTGGACGCGATCCGCACCCTCGCCCCGGAGGTCGACGGCATCGTGCTGTGCTCCCCGCACCTCAGCGGCGAGGAACTGGCGTCGCTGCCCGGGCTGACCGCCAAACCGATCGTGCTGCTGCACCGCAAGGAGCCCGGCTTCGCGAGCGTCACCGCCGATCTCGTCGAGGGCATGGGCGACGCGCTCACCCATCTGCACGCCCTCGGACACCGCAGGATCGCCTACGTGGGCGGGCCGCGCTCCACCTGGGCGGCGCGCGAGCGCGCGGCCGGGATCGAGGCCATGGCCGAGACCGGCAAGGTCGAGATCGTCCATGTCGGGAGCGTCGCGCCGCACTTCGACGGGGGCATCACCGGCGCCGCCGACGTGGTGCTGGCCAGCGGCGCGAGCGCGGTGGTGGCCTTCAACGACATCGTCGCGTTCGGACTGATCAGCCGGTTCACCGCGCGGGGCGTCCGGGTGCCGGAGGAGATGAGCGTGGTCGGCTGCGACGACATCGCCCTGTCCGGGATGGCCGCCCCGCCGCTGACCACCGTCTCCGTACCCAAGTCGCACGGCTCGCGGGCCGCCGTCGACCTGCTCTTCCGGATTCTGGGCACCCCGGCCGTCGAAGGCGCCGAACCCCTGCAGCGCGTCCTGCCGACCCATCTCGTGGTACGGGGGTCGACGGCCGTCGCCGGCCGGGGCTGACCTGCGCACTTCCGAGCCCTTCGGTCGACGGGGAGCGAGTGTCTGCAAACGTTGCCAGTCAGTTTCCAACTGGCCGGGAAGTTACGCCCGCAAGAACGACCGAGTCAATGAGATCTCCGGAATCAGCAGCGAATACACCGCCGGAGGGCACCCTTGTCGGCTTCGCGCCGGCATGCAATCGTTGCCGCTGGAATCCCGGATTCCCGGCCCGGGATCCTCACCCGAGCGAGCGGAGATCCCCATGCAGGACCCCACCGTGCGTCGTCGTCGCTGTGCCGTGGTGGGGCTGGGCGCCCGGGCGCAGTTGTTCACCGAGGCGCTGGCGGGGGAGTACGCGGACCGCGTGGAACTGGTGGGGTTCTGCGACGTCAACGGGCACCGGATGGCCGTCCACAACGAGTGGCTGGCCGCCGCGCGCCCGGGGTTGCCGCCCGTACCCGCCTACGGCGCGGACGCGTTCGGGGAGATGCTGCGCCGCGAGCGGGTCGACCTGGTGGTGGTGTGCAGTGTGGACCGTACCCACGACCGGTACATCGTCGAGGCCCTGGAGGCCGGCTGTGACGTGGTGACGGAGAAGCCGATGACGACGGACGCGGCCAAGGCGCGGCGGATCCTCGACGTCCGGCGGCGGACGGGGCGCGAGGTGCGGGTGGCGTTCAACTACCGGTACAACCCGGTGCACGCGGCGGTACGGGAGACCCTCGCCTCGGGCGCGATCGGCGAGGTGGGCTCGGTCCACTTCGAGTGGCTGCTGGACCTGCGGCACGGCGCGGACTACTTCCGCCGGTGGCACCGGGAGAAGGCGAACTCCGGCGGTCTGCTGGTGCACAAGGCGACCCACCACTTCGACCTGGTCAACTGGTGGCTGGACAGCACCCCGCGGACGGTCTTCGCTCAGGGCGGCCTGTTCTTCTACGGCGCGGAGAACGGGCGGCGCCGGGGGCTGGCCCGGGAGTACGACCGGGCCCACGGCGCCCCGGCCGCCGAGGACGACCCCTTCGCGGTGCGGCTGGCGGACTCACCCGTGCTCACCTCCCTCTACCTGGACGCGGAGGGCGAGGACGGCTACCACCGCGACCAGAACGTGTTCGGCCCCGGGATCACCATCGAGGACGACATGGCGGTCCTGGTGCGGTACGCGTCGGGTGCGACCCTGACCTACCACCTCACGGCGTACGCCCCCTGGGAGGGATACCGGATCGCCTTCAACGGGAGCAGCGGCCGGCTGGAGCTGCTGGTCGAGGAGTCCACCTGGGCCCGGCCCGCCGCGCGCGCGGCGGGCGGCGGCGCGGTGCTGCACGGGGCGGCCGTGGGCGACACCGCGGGGCGGACGGAACTGCTGCTCCGGCCCTTCTGGGCGGAGCCGCGCGAGGTGAAGGTGGCGACCGGGGAGGGCGGCCACGGAGGCGGGGACGTACGGATGCTCGCCGACCTCTTCGGCGCGCCCGGTGACGGCTCCGACACGCTGGGGCGGGCGGCGGACGCCGCCGACGGCGCCAGGTCGCTGGTGACCGGCCTGGCCGCCAACGAGTCCCTCGCCACCGGGCTGCCGGTCCACACGCGCGACGTCCTGGACATCTGACCATCTGACCCGGCGCCCGGTCCCGGTCCCGGGCCGGGGGGCGGGCCCGCACCTGCCCTCGGATCCCCGGGCCCGCCGCCCGACCACCGGCCGGAGTCCGGGCCCGGACACACTCCTCGCGCCTGGCCCCAACTGCCGTGCGGCACAGCCGAGTCGGCGCACCGATGCCCGGACCACACCGGTCCGGGCATCGGTGCGTCCACGCTCCGCCACCCGGGATTCATCCGGCTCTGCGCGAACCATTGACGCCCCGGTGGGCTCCTCCCTATCTTGCCGTTCGAAGTTCTGATCATCGTCCGAGATATCGAACGAGGAGCCGCAGACACTCATGCCACGCACACGCTGGAGGCCGGCTCTCACGGCTGTGGCGCTCCTGGTGACGGCCAACGCGCTCCAGGTGCCCGCGAGTGCCGCGCGCGAGACGGCGCGGGACACCGCCGTGAACGCCGCCCAGGACACCATCGACTACACGCTCGACATCGACACCCGCGGTACGGGCCCCCGGATCGACGACACCATGTACGGCGTCTTCTACGAGGACATCAACCGCGCCGCGGACGGCGGCCTGTACGCCGAACTCGTCCAGAACCGGTCGTTCGAGTACAGCAGGGCCGACAACGCCTCGTACACGCCGATGACCGCGTGGACCCCCACCGGCACCGGCACGGTCGCCGCCGTCGACGACGGCGACCGCCTCCACGAGCGCAACCGGACCTATCTGCGGCTGGACCCCGACGGGTCGGCCGAGGGCACCGGCGTCGTCAACTCCGGCTACAGCACCGGGATCGCGGTGGCCGAGGGCAAGCGGTACGACGTCTCCGTCCAGGCGCGCACCGACCGGCCCGCCGGCACCCCCCTGACACTCGCCCTGCGCGGCGCCGACGGCGCCGCCCTCGCGCCCCCGCTGCGCGTCACCGCGCGCGGCGACACCTGGACCAAGTACACCGCCACCCTCACCGCCACCGCCACGAGCACCGCGGGACGCCTCGCCGTCACCGCGGGCGGCACCGGCACCGTACGGCTCGACATGGTCTCGCTCTTCCCCCGGGACACCTACAAGGGCCGTCCGGGCGGACTGCGCAAGGACCTCGCCGAGAAGATCGCCGCCCTGAAGCCCGGGTTCGTCCGCTTCCCCGGCGGCTGCCTCGTCAACACCGGCAGCCACGAGGGGTACGACGAGGCGTCGGGCTGGCAGCGCAAACGGTCCTACCAGTGGAAGGACACGATCGGACCGGTCGAACAGCGCGCGACCAACGCCAACTTCTGGGGCTACAACCAGAGTTACGGACTCGGCTACTACGAGTACTTCCAGTACGCCGAGGACATCGGCGCGATGGCCCTGCCGGTGGTGCCCGCCCTCGTCACCGGATGCGGCCAGAACCAGGTGACCGACGACCCGGCCCTGCTGCGGCGCCACGTCCAGGACACCCTGGACCTGATCGAGTTCGCCAACGGCCCGGCCACCTCGGTCTGGGGCAGGAAGCGGGCCGCCATGGGGCATCCGAAGCCCTTCGGCCTCACCCACATCGAGGTCGGCAACGAGGAGAACCTGCCCGACGCGTTCTTCGAGCGCTTCACCGAGTTCAGGAAGGCCGTCGAGGCCCGGTACCCGGACATCACCGTCATCTCCAACTCCGGCCCCGACGCGAGCGGTACCACCTTCGACCGGGCCTGGCAGCTCAACCGGGACGCGAAGGTCGACATGGTCGACGAGCACTACTACCGCAGCCCGCAGTGGTTCCTGGAGAACAACGACCGCTACGACGGCTACGACCGTTCGGGGCCCAAGGTGTTCCTCGGCGAGTACGCCTCCCAGGACAACCGCTTCCGCAACGCGCTCGCCGAAGCCGCCTTCATGACCGGCCTCGAACGCAACGCGGACGTCGTCAAACTCGCCTCGTACGCCCCGCTGCTGGCCCACACCGGCGCTGTGCAGTGGCGGCCCGACATGATCTGGTTCGACAACACACGGTCCTGGGGCTCGACCAGCTACGAGACGCAGAAGCTGTTCATGACCAACACCGGCGACCGGGTCGTCCCGAGCACGGCGAGCACCACCCCGGCCCTCTCCGGACCGATCGAGGGCGCCGTCGGCCTCTCCACCTGGGCCACCAGCGCCGCCTACGACGACGTACGCGTCACCGGCGAGGACGGCACCACACTCCTCGACGACGACTTCTCCGACGGCGACGGCCGGTGGACGAAGGCGGCGGGCGCCGGCGCCTGGACCGTCGAGGACGGCCGTTACGTCCAGTCCGACGCGGCGGCCGAGAACACCCTGGTCACGGCGGGCGACCCGGCCTGGCGGAACTACGACCTGAACGTGAAGGCCACCAAGCGCTCCGGCAAGGAGGGCTTCCTGGTCGCCTTCGGCGTCAAGGACACCGGGAACTACTACTGGTGGAACCTCGGCGGCTGGAACAACACCCGCTCCGCGGTGGAGAAGGCGGTCGGCGGCGCCAAGCAGTCGATGACCGAGGACAGCACGACAATCGAGACCGGCCGCGAGTACGACCTGCGCGTCTCGGTCCGGGACCGCGAGGTCACCCTCTTCCTCGACGGCGAGGAGTGGGGCAGCTTCACCGACGACAAGGTGGCCGAACCCTTCCGGCAGGTCGTCACGCGCGACGGGAAGGACCTCGTCGTCAAGGTCGTCAACGCCCAGGACGCCGCGGCCCGCACCACGATCGACCTCGGCCGGTCCACCCGCGTCGCGCCCACGGCGCGGCTGACCACCCTCAGCGGTGACCCGGACGCCGTCAACACCGCGGACGAGCAGCCGATCACCCCGCGCACCTCCACCCTCACCGGGGCCGGCGCGCGCTTCACCCACACCTTCCCGCCGAACTCGATCACCTTCGTACGTCTGGGACTCCGGTGACACCCACCGTTCCGCCGGCCCCACCGGGGCGCCGTACGACCTCCACCACCCACACCTCTCACCCCTCTGTCAGGAGCCGCACGCATGACCACTGAGCCGCTGCACACAGAAGCGGAAGCGACGAAGGACCGCCACCGGACGGGCGCCGGCCCGGCGACCAGACGCACCGTGCTGGCGGGCGCCGCCGCGGTCGGTCTCACCGCCGCCGTGACCGGCCAGGCCCGGGCCGCCTCGGGGGGCAGGGCCCCCACCCGCGAGCTCTTCGGCCGGCTCGCCGACGGGACCAAGGTGCACCGCTGGACCCTGGAGAACGGCGGTACCCGGCTCAAGGTGCTCAGCTACGGCGGCATCGTCCAGTCCCTGGAGATCCCCGACCGTCGCGGCCACCGTACGAACGTCTCCCTCGGCTTCGACAACCTGGACGACTACCTCACGGCGACCACCTTCTTCGGCGCCCTGATCGGACGGTACGGGAACCGGATCGCCGGGGGCCGCTTCACCCTCGACGGCCGGACCCACCAACTCCCCCTGAACGACGGGCCGAACACCCTGCACGGCGGCACCAAGGGGTTCGACAAGAGGGTCTGGGACGTCGAGCCCTTCACGGACGCCACCGGAGTGGGCCTCGTCCTGCGCTACATCAGCCCGGACGGCGAGATGGGCTACCCCGGCACGCTCAAGGTGAAGGTGACGTACACCCTCACACCGCGGGGCACCTGGCGCATCGACTACGCGGCCACCACGGACCGGGCCACCGTCGTCAACCTCACCAACCACACCTACTTCAACCTGGCCGGGGAGGGGAGCGGCGATGTGTACGGCCATGAACTGACCCTGGAGGCCTCCCGCTTCACCCCCGTCGACACCACCCTGATCCCCACGGGGGAGCTGGCGAGGGTGGCGGGGACGCCCTTCGACTTCCGTACGGGCAAGCCCGTGGGCCGGGACATCCGCGCGGGCCACTCCCAGCTCCTGCGCGGCCAGGGCTTCGACCACAACTGGGTGCTCGACAAGGGCCTGACCACCGCACCCCGGCCCGCGGCCACCCTCCGGGACCCGGGCTCCGGGCGCATCGTACGGATCGCGACGACCGAGCCGGGGGTGCAGTTCTACTCGGGGAACTTCCTCGTCGGCACCCTGGCCGGCACCTCGGGCCGGATCTACCGGCAGGGCGACGGACTCTGCCTGGAGACCCAGCACTTCCCCGACTCCCCGAACCAGCCCTCGTTCCCCTCGACCGTCCTGCGTCCGGGTGAGACCTACCGGTCCACGACGGAGCACTCCTTCCACGCCTGAGCACACACCGGGAGACGGGCCCCCGACCCGCTCGGGGACCCGTCTCCGCATGGTGCGGCGCCGCTCAGCCGCCCGCGGGCCCGGTTCGGCCGCGGGTGGACGGCTCGGCGGCGAAGGCCGCGAGCCACACCAGCGGGGCGTTCCAGTTGACCGCCACCTCGTTGGTGGAGTACGAGCCGATGTCGTCGATGTAACAGGCGGCGGGCGCGCACCCGGGCAGCCGCTCCTGCGCGACCGGGTCCTGGAGGCCCGCGTTGGGGCCGCCCGCGAGCGAGCCCGCCGGCGGACGGGGGAGCGACGGGTCCGCCTGGTGCGCCCAGAACCGGTGGTGCTGGTTCTGCGACGACCGCTCGCCGTACCCGGTGACGTAGGACAGGTCGAGTGCGTTGCGGCCCAGCAGGTAGTCGAGTGTCTCGATCGCCCCGGCGCGGTAGCGCTGCCCGCCCGTCAGGTCGTACGCCACGGCCAGCACCACCGCGTTGTTGGCGACCTGGCCGTTCGAGCCCCACACATACCCGCTCGCGGGCAGCGGCACCGCGTATCCCTGACCCGCCATCGTGGCGAGGTGGCCGTCGGCGGCCGCGGTCACCGAGGCGCGGATCCGGGCCGTGTCGGACGCGGTCAGCCCGGTGGGCACGGTCGCGAGGGTGAGCCGGCCGAGCGCCGCCGTGTCGGCCCAGCCGAACCCGAACGCGGTGAGGGCGTTCGTGGAGGTGTGCCAGGGCGAGGTGGTGACGGCGTCGCGGTACGCCGCCTCCCCGGTCGTCGCGTACAGCTCGGCGGCGGCCCAGTAGAACTCGTCGCTCACCGTCGCGTCACCGTAGGCGCCACCGCCCGTCCCGTCCGAATCCGGCGCGATCAGCCCCGGGTTGGCGCGCGCCGCCGTCCAGGCGCGCCGGGCCGAGTCCAGACAGCGGGCCGCGAACGCCGCGTCGTACGGGGCGTAGACCCGGGCGCACTGGGCGGCGGTGGCCGCCAGGTTGAGGGTCGCCGCCGTCGACGGGCGGTGCAGTTCCCGCTGCTGGCCGTCCTGTTCGGGCCGGGTGGGCAGCGCCGTCCAGGCCGCGTCATGGATCTTGTGGAACGCCATCCCCGCGCGCGGCTTGTCGGCCGGCACCTGCATCCGCATCAGGAAGTCCAGCTCCCAGCGCGCCTCGTCCAGCACGTCGGGGACGCCGTTGCCGCGCTCCGGGATCCGGAGCGTGGAGTCGCCCAGCGCCCCGGCCGTACCGGCCCGTCCGGCGCGTTCGTACGCGTTGACCATCAGCCAGGCGGAGAGGCCCCCGTTGACGACGTACTTGCCGTGGTCCCCCGCGTCGTACCAGCCGCCCCGCACATCGCGGCGGTAGTCG
Organism: Streptomyces sp. NPDC088124; assembly: GCF_040685895.1. NCBI lineage: Bacteria > Bacillati > Actinomycetota > Actinomycetes > Kitasatosporales > Streptomycetaceae > Streptomyces > Streptomyces sp. NPDC088124. The sequence continues at coordinate 26,558 of NZ_JBFBJB010000089.1, forward strand.
CAGACCCCGGCCTGGCAGGGCACGCTCGTGTCGCCCTTGTTCGGCGCGACCCCGAGATGTCCGGCGGGCCGCCCGTACCCCGCGCCCGCGAGCGACGCCTCGATCGCGATACCGCTGCGCTGCTGGTGGAAGAACGACATCGCGTCCGAGCGCAGCGCCCGGTAGAGCCCGGTGCCGATGGCGAAGGGATGGCTGCTCCGCCCGTCCACGACGAGGGTGAAGCCGCTTCCCGTACCCGAGTAGGAGGAGAAGTCGGCGAGATGGGTGGCGTCACGCGAGGCGGTGTCGGTACCCCGGACGGTGGTGGTCCCGGAGGCGACGACCGCGCCCGCCGCGTTCCTGAGCTGCCACGTGAGCGGCGCCGCCGACGCGGTCACGACGGTGGCGCGCTTGGGGCCGTCCGGCAGATAGCCGAGCTGATTGGCGCGCACCGGGGTGTCCGCGGTGGCGGACCGGCCGGGCCCGGAGGCGTCGGCGCCGACGGCGGACGTGGTCGCGGGACCGGTGACCAGCAGCGCGGCGGAGAGCGCCGTGGCGGCGAGCCAGGAGACGGTACGGCGCGGACCGCGGAGCGGATATGTCGGAACGGGCATGGTGGGGGACCCCTTCGCAGGCGGCTCGAACACGAGGGTGGGAGCGCGGAGACGCGAACGCGGAATGGGAGCGCTCCCATACGGAGCGTTGCATGGACACGTCAAGTGGTCAATGTGTGCGGCGCGGAAAAGAACCCGGCGCCGGCCCGGCGCACCTGAACCGTCCCCGGGACCGGACCCGGCCGCCGGGACGTGGTCGCCGCGGCGCTCACCCTGCTGATCACCTACGACCCCGCGGTCACCGGGCACGACACCCTTGCCGGTGAGGTGACCCGCCGCGCCCGGACGCCCCGAACCGTACGAACCGGCACGGTAGGCCCCCACGGCGAACTGACCGTCCCCGTACGGTACGACGGCGCCGACCTCGACGAGGTGGCGCGGCGCACCGGGCTCACCCGGGCCGAGGTGATCGCCCGTCACACCGCGCCCCGGTACACCGTGGCCTTCGCCGGATTCGCGCCGTCGCGGTGGCGAGCGGTTTCACCGGCGTCTACCCCGGCCCCTCACCCGGCGGCTGGCACCTCCTGGGCACCACCTCGCTCACCCTGTGGGACGAGCGGCGCGACCCGCCGGCGCTGCTCGTACCCGGCAGGGCCGTCCGGCTGCGGGAGGCCGGCCGGTGAACGGGCGCCATCTGGAGATCCTCGCCCCGGGACCGCTGACCACCGTCCAGGACCTCGGCAGGCCCGGCTGGGCCCATCTCGGTGTGACGGCGTCGGGCGCCGCGGACACCGCCTCCCTCACCCTCGCCAACCGGCTGCTCGGCAATCCGGAGAACACCGCGGCGCTGGAGATCACCTTCGGCGGGCTGCGCGCCCGGATCCACTCCCGTGGCCCGGACGGGGCACCGGGCGTGCTCCACCTCGCCCTCACCGGAGCGCCCTGCCCGGTCCGGCTCGGCGGCGCGGCCGTGGGCATGAACGCCCCGGTCGCCGCGGCCGACGGCCACCTCCTCGAACTGGGGCCGCCCTCCTCCGGGCTGCGCACGTATCTCGCCGTACGGGGCGGGCTCGACGTACCGCCCACCCTCGGCTCCCGGTCGGCCGATCTGCTCTCGGGCCTGGGCCCGCCGCCCCTGACGGCGGGTGAGCTGCTGGCCGTCGCACCGGCCGCGGGGCCCCTGCCAGGCGTGGACCTGGCGCCGTGCGCCGCCCCGCCAAAGGAGTTCACCCTCCGGGTGGTGCCGGGGCCGCGGGACCACTGGTTCGACGCGCGGTCCCGCGAGACCCTCTACCGGGCGCGCTGGGAGGCCACCAGCCGGAGCAACCGGGTGGGGGTGCGGCTGGCCGGCCCCGCCCTCGTGCGCGGGAGGCACGACGAGCTGCCGGCCGAGGGCATGGTCCGCGGCGCGCTCCAAGTGCCCCGAACGGGCTGCCGATCCTCTTCCTCGCCGACCATCCGGTCACCGGCGGCTATCCGGTCATCGGGGTCGTCCACGCGGACGATCTCTCCCCCGCCGGGCAGCTTCCGCCGGGCGCGGCCGTACGCTTCCGCCGCTACGGGGCCGGCCGCTGATCCGGCGCCACGGCTCCGGCCACTGGTCACCGGTCCGGGCCGGGGACGCGACTGTGGTCCGGCTCATAGAAGAACGGGGCGCGGAACGGGAACGCGATGCAATGGTTTACCGTTCATACATATGTGGACGCGGAGGGAACCGTGTCCCCGGGCCTCCCCCGAGCGCCCGGGAACGCCGAGAGGCGACCGCCCTCCGCGACCGCACCGGAACGGCCCCGGCTGGAATCCCCCGTCCAGCCGGGGCCTCCGTGCGTCCGCACCCGGGCGCCGCCGGGCCGCCGTTGCCGTCCCGGCGACGACGGGCCGCCGTGCCGGGGCCGGACCGCGGGTGCGGCCCCGGCCGCGGGATGGCAGCGGGCCGCTACTCGCTACTCGTCGGCCCCGCCCTCGTCTTCGTCGCCCTCGAAGGCGTCGCCGATCTCGTCGACGACCTCCGCCGCGACCATGCCGCCCACGATGCCGACCGCCACACCCGCGGCGACGCCGGCCACCACGGCTCCCGTGCTCGGCCCGGAGCGACGCTCATCGGAGTGGTACTCGCCATGACCCTTGTCGGGGTAGCCGCCGTGCCCGCCCTGGTGACCGTAACCGCCGTGGCCGTGGGCGCCGTACGAGCCGGCCCGCGCGGCGTGCGCGGCGTGCGCGTCTACGATCTGCCGCATCCACCCCTCGACCTCGGTGTTCCACGCCGTAGCGGCCACGTCGTGGTGCGAGACGGTGAACCGGTGCACGGTGTCATGGCCGCCGGAGAAGAGCCCGCCGCGCTTGTCGGCCTCGATGACGACCTCCATCCCGCCGGGTGTGGCGAGGAACGTCACCTCGACCTCGTTCACCGTGTGCGCGTACTGCGCGGGCGGGGTGAGTTCCAGCTCCTGGTAGAAGGGCAGCTGCTGGCCGGTGCCGTGGATGTGCCCCAGCTCCAAGTCGGCTGATTTGAAACCCCAGCCGAGCTGTCCGAGAGCCTCCAGGATCGCCTCCTGGACTGGCAGCGGCGCCACGCGGAGCTGGTCGAGGTCGCCCTTGTCGCGGGCTCCGGCCACGGCCAGTTCGGTCCGTACGCCCAGCACCACGCCCAGCGGCTGCCCGTGCAGCTCCGTCACCGGCGTCTCCCACGGCAGGGTCAGCGAGAACGGCACGGCGTACTCGCTCTCCTCGGCCAGCCGGAAGCCGCCGCCGACCACCGCGCGGTCGAAGACGACGGTCCCCTCGGCCTCGCCGTCCTCGCCCTCCGCCTCCACATGGGCGACCAGATCCAGCGTGATCTGCTCGATCTCCACGTCCGCCCGGCCACCGCGCAGCAGCACCCGGCCGGTCAGGGGACCGCCGGGGACGGCGGTCGTGCTGTCCAGCACCGTGTCGACCGAGGGCCCGCCGACACCGACGGCTCCGAGCAGTTTCTTGAACACCATCGTGGCGTCCACTCCTTCATATGCTTCTGTCGTTCCCTGCACGGATCCCCGCTGAGGACCGGCGGGGCGTGGGGAGCCCCCAGAACTACCCCAGAGGGTAAAGCGATTCCCAAGAAGCGCCCCAGGAGCGACGTTTTCCAGCCACTCGGGCGGTGGGGCGGCTTCCCTCCCGGACCCGGGCGGCCCTCCGCACCCCGGGAACCCGTGGAAAGCTCTTCCGGTATTTCTCGGTTCCGTTCCCCGACCACCCTTCCTGCGAATAGAGTTCGGGGCATGACCAGCAATGAATCCGCTCCCCGTGTACCGCTGAAGAAAATCACCCCGGACGTCTCCGGTGCCATGGGCGCCCTGCACGCCGCCGCCGTTTCCGCGGCGGCCGACGCCAAGGTCGAGCCGGAAATCCTGGAATTGATCAGGATTCGCGCCTCGCAGATCAACGGCTGCGCCTTCTGCCTCGACATGCACACGAAGGACGCCCGCGCCCAGGGCGAGGCGGAGCACCGTATCTACGCGTTGAACGCCTGGCGGGAGACGCCCTTCTTCAACGAGCGGGAGCGTGCCGCCCTCGCGCTGACCGAGGCCGTGACCCTGGTGCACGACGGGCAGGTGCCGGACGCGGTGTACACGGAGGCCGCCGCCGTCTTCGGGGAGGCACAGATCGCCGCGTTGATCTGGGCGGCCACCGTCATCAACGCGTACAACCGCATCGCCATCGCCACCCGGATGATTCCGGGCGCGTACCAACCGGTCCCCAAGAATTCCTGAATCAGGGATACGGAGAAACGCGGATATCGCGCCGAGCCGTTCAGAACGGCTCCGGGCCAATTCACGCTGGGCGTAGGCGGGTATTCGGCGCCCGGGGGGTCAATGCCGGTGCGCCCGGG
>NZ_JBFBJB010000090.1:0-30726 GCF_040685895.1 Streptomyces sp. NPDC088124
GAACGCGCAGGTGACCAGGGTCTGGTGGCGGCGGATCGCGATGTCGGAGCGGACTTGGAAGTCGGCCCACCCGAGTTCGTCCTTGACCTGCTTGTAGCTCTGTTCGATCCAGTGTCGGATGGCGTAGATCCGGACGACTTCGTCCAGGTCGGCGGCGGGTTCGAGGCTGTCGGACTCGCGGGGACCGCTGGGGCGGGGCAGGTCGGTGGCCAGGTACCAGGTGGCCTGCGCGGGCAGTGTGGCCGGGTCGGTGGTCGCGACGACCAGGCGGACGTTCCCGTCGGGTCCCCACCAGCCGAGGCGGGCGTCGGCGGCCCACCAGGTCTCGGTGTGCCCGTCGCGGAAGGTCCGCCCGACCGGGGTCCAGTCACCAGGATGTTCGTGATCTGTCCAGGTCAGGGCGCGGGCGGCATCGACGGGGGTGTAGGCGTCCTTGCCGTAGGCCCAGGTGCCGTGACTCGGCTTGAGGGCCATGACGAACGGCAGTCCCGCTGCGGCGAGGGCTCTGCGGAAGCCGTCCTGGTCGCCGTAGGCGCAGTCGGCGGCCACAGCTCGGAAGGTCACTCCGGCGGCCTTGGCCGTGCAGGCGAGTTCGGCAGCGATCTGCAGCTTCGTGCGGAAGCCGGGGTCGCTCCTGCCCTGGGGGAAGTGGCGGGCGGGACTGTAAGGCACGGCGTGCAGCGGGTAGTAGAGATTCTCGTCGGCCCAGCAGGTGGTCACCGTGACGATGCCGTTGTCGGTTTTTCCCAGCCTGCCCAGCCACTGCCGGCCGATGTGCGCGGTCGCCTTCCCGTCTTTCCGGTCGCCCGAGTCGTCGATGACCAGCACGCCGCCAGGGTGCGGCGCGGTCGCGGGATCGGCCAGCAGCAGTTCCACCCTGCGGGCGTTGACCTGCTTGTGGTCCCATGCCGACTCGGACAGGAAGAACTGCAGGCGCTGCACCGAGGCGTGCTGGGCACCGACGACGGGCTCGGTGCCGGCCAGGCAGGTCAGCGTCTTGTCACGGTCCCGCGGCAGCAGGAGGCCCGCGAGATACTCCCGAAAGCCACGGCGCTGTGCCAGGGTGGAGAACAGGTCATCGAAGCGTGCGGCGTAGGCTTCCAGCGGGCCCGGAGCGGGCGGACACGGTACACGGCGAGTCATCACAGCTCCCAGGCAGCGAGGCGACGTTCCTCTGCTACCGGCCTACTGCTGACATGACCCGCAGTCAACAAACCACCGCTAGTTAACCCGAGGACAGGCGACGGCAAGCAGCTTCCGTAGCGCCTTGGCACTGGAATACCGCAGCTACGGAACAAGTGCACTCCGCCAACAAATGGCGCAACATCGACCTCCAGGTCCTTCCGCTCGGCCATGGGGAGAACTCCGGCACCGATGGCTCCTTCCGCCTGCTCAAACTCAGGAACGGATCCAGCGTCGCGTTCAGCGAATCGCCCCTCAACAGTCGAGTCATGACCGACCCAGGGAGACAACGGTCCTCGACATCCGCTACGGAGTCCTCCGCGCCCAAGCCCTCAGCCCCCGGGATTCGTTGGTCTTCGTCGAGAAAATACTGGGAGAGAGAAGGGCATGACCACTGACGGCAAGATCGAGTGGATAAAGAGCAGCCACAGCACCGCGGACGGCCCCGACTGCGTCGCAGCCGCCTCCGGCCGCGTCCTCGTCCGCGACTCGAAGGCCCCCACGGCCCCTGCCTGGCCCTCGCCCCCACCAGTTGGCAGACGTTCCTGCCCTACGCCACCCACCCCTGCCGCGAGCGCACTCTGCCTCCCCGACTCGGTCCACGCGCGCGAATGCTCCTGTCAAGGGAGGCGCAGTGCCCGCCCGGAGCCGCTGCCCTTGTCGGCCCACTGGCTGCGGCGTCCGTCAAGTGCCCTATGTCCGGCGAAGGCGGTTTCCAGCACTTCACGCAGAGTGAGACGTTGACCCTCCCGGTAGACGTGCGTGTAGGCCGTCTCCCCGAGCGTCTGACGTACCTGTTCCACGGCTCGCCGACGGTGAGCGGCCATATGAGCGAATCCGAAATGCCGGGGAACGCCGGAGGGTTTCCACACGCGGTCCACAGCTCCGAGCACAAGTGCTGCCGAGCGGGCGTCGCCCTGCGAGGCAAGCAGCCAAGCAAGGGTGTCGCTCAGTACCGCCTCTCCCATGCGCTCCTCGATTTCCTCCACGAGCCGGAGGGCACACCGCAGAAGACCGAGGGCCTCCGGAATCTCCCCGGCTTCTCCGTGGATGATGGCGAGGATCCACAGCAGGTAGCACCGATGCCATGTGTCACCGCGCGTCGCGGAGATGGCGAGGGCTTCCGCCAGCAGGGAAAGGGCCCGCGCGCGATCTCCTTGCATCACCGCGGCGAGACCGAGTTGAGCAAGACACTGTGGCTGCGTCAGCAGCATCGTCGACCACCGCCCGACGGTCAGTGAGGACAGCGCGTACGTGGAAGCCTGCGGGATGTCCTGTTCCATGAGGGCCGCCAGCCCTCGCAGTTGAAGGAAGGCGGCGGCAAGCTCGGCCCGCTCCCCTTCGTCCGCCGTCACGTCTGACGGGCCGGGTGAGGCGGACAGGTCTGCCAGCGGCTGGTCAGCCATGTCGATCACTCGGTCGGCGTTGTCGCGGTCGCCGTGCATCAGCAGCAGGAAGCCGGCAACCCATGCGGTGCGGCACCAGGAAAAGACCGCTCCCGGCGACTCGGACGGGCATGGGTGACGGTCGATGATCACTTGCATCCAGTGAGCGCCTTCGCCCACCCTGCCCGACGTCAGACAGTGCAGCCAGAAGCCCTGAGCCGCACGCAGGACGGCTTCGGCGGGCTCCCCGGCCGGCGGGACCGCAGTGACGATCTGTCGCAGGTTGGGGTGCTCGGGACGCAACCGTCGCAACCAGTCGGCCTGCTCGGCGGAGCCGTAGGCGGCTCCTGCCCGCGCCGCGAGATCGAGGAAGTAGGCACGGTGGCGGCGCACGGCATTCTGCGCGTGGTCGTTCTCCTTGAGACGCTCCAGCCCGTAGGCGCGGACCGTCTCAAGCATGTGGAGCCGGGTGTGACCGCCCACGTCCACCCTGCTGACGAGGGACTTGTCCACAAGTCCGGACAGGGTTGCGAAGGCGTCGACAGCACGGTCGCCGACCGGAGCCCGCGTTCCGTGCGTGAAAGTGGCCCCGCAGAGCTGCTCGGCATCAGTCAGCAGCACTCCCCCGGCACACAGCGACAGCTGTTGCCAGGCGGCCCGTTCGTCATCGGTGCACAGGTCCCAACTCCAGTCGAACAGCGCACGCAGTGCGCGGTGTCGCGGATGCGCGGTGCGCTCACCGCCTCCCGGACCGAGCAGGCGAAACCGGTGCTCGATCCGCTGCGCGAGTTCCTCCAGCGTCAGCGTGCGCAGCCGGCGTGCGGCGATCTCCAGAGCCAGGGGCAGGGCGTCCAACATGCGGCATACCTGAATGACCGCCGCCTGGTTGTTGCTGGTCACCCGGAATCCGGGACAAGCGGCCTCGGCTCGGTCGGTGAAGAGAGCGACGGCTGAGGACTCCGGACAGATCCGCCCTGTGGCGTCCTCCCGCCTCCGGCTCCCGTCGCTCTCAAGGGGAACGTCCAGGGGCATCACCCGCAGCACGTGCTCTTCGCCGATGTCGAGGGGCTGACGGCTGGTGGCGATGACGCGGAGTCGCGGCAGCAGGGCCAGCAGTGTTCGAACGGTCCGGGCACACTCGTCCAGCAGGTGCTCGCAGTTGTCGAGGAGCAGGAGCACCCTGCGTCCTTGCAACGCAGTGGCAAGCTCGCGCAACGGATCCTGTTCAGCCGAGACTTGGAGACCGAATGCCGCGGTGACTGTCGCGGCCACGGAATGGCCGTGGTGGAGATCGGCCAACTCCACGCAGTGGACGCCGTCCTCGAAGCGATGTGCCACGTCTCGGGTCAGGCGCTGGGCCAGCCGGGTCTTGCCCACACCTCCAACTCCGACGAGCGTGACGAGGCGGCAGCGTTCGATCAGCGCGCTGCCCGCGACGAGTTCGGGTGTCCGGCCGACGAAGCTCGTCGCCTGCTCCATGCTGTGCCCGACAGGAGCCCGGGGGGCGGGCACATGCGCGGCACCGTCACCCTGCACGTCCCGCCGTCCCCGGTCACCGCGCTGTTGCGGCAAGGCGCCCGTCTCGCCCGCCTGGACAAAGCTGCTCTCGCCGATCCGACGGCGCCACCCGCGTCCGGCCGTCTCCTGGAGCCTGGCTGCCAGATCGGAGATATCCCGGCCGATGGCGGGCAACCGCTCGGCGTTGCCGGGTGCCTGCGCCTTCAGCGCTCGGGCGACGGCCGCGCTGTCCTCGACGCCGGGGAGCCGGTTGTGTTTGGTGCCGGGAAGCAACTGCGCACGACCGCGGAGCCAGTACGACAGCAGGGGCCCGTCGATGGGGGCGCGCGCCGCCCACCCCGGTGTGTCCCGCTCCTGCTCCAACACCCTGACCAACGTCTTGCGCGCCGGTCGGCCCTTCGACACCGCACCGTCCACGCACGCGGCCCATGCGTCGAGCGCCCGCACGAGGCTGTGCGCGAGGCTCTCGAAGCAGTCTTCTTCCTCCGTCGTCAACTCCCGCTACCGCCTGTCCTTTGTTGCAGTGCAACCGAAAGGCAGCAGGTTACGGAGATGCGCATTGCGCCGCAAATGCGGGAATTGCTTGCACTGGTGTTCTCCTCGCCCGGCTACGGAACAGTCGCTTTCGACGGCACGGAACGTCCGGCCAGCGCCCTGCGGTAAGGGCGGATACCCGAGGAGACACATAACCATGAACATGATGAACAGAGTGGTGGTGGGGATCGCCGCCACGGCCGTGCTCGCCACCGGAGCGGTCACCGCCACTGCCCAACCGACCGCCGGTGCACCGTCGGCTCCCCACGTCGCGGCCGCGTCCCCTGTGGCGCTGGTGTTCGTGAAGAACGCGAAAGACCCGTCCAACTCGACCCTTCAGGTCTGGAACGGCAGGACCCGCGTCGCCAGCTACCGCGCCGGGTCAGGTCTGGGAACTGCGGCCAACAACGGGACGCCGTCGGGCAGGCGGTATCGGAACGAGTGCGTGAAGGACGTCGGGTGGCTCCCCAACGGCACGTACCGACCGTCTTCGTTCGAGACCAGCCGGAACAGGACGATCAAGGGGTACGCCATCGGCCTGCCTGCCAAGAACTGCTACCCGCGCAAGACCCAGCGCAACGCGCTGTTCATCCACAGCGAGATGACCAGGGACAGGAAGCAGGGGCCACGCAACGGAGCCGACAGCCCGCAGCGCTGGGACGGGGTGTCGGACTACAAGTCCAACGGCTGCATCAAGCTCCACCCCAACCACATCGCCCAGCTGTTCAGCTACATGAACAAGCACGGGCGCGCTGCCCTGCTCACGGTGCGCTGATCCACGCGTAGCCCACGGCGCAGTTCGCCGAACGCTCCGTCCCCGGAAGCCTCGGCATCCGGGGACGGAGCATCTTGGCTAAGGGGCCGCGCGGTGCGGATACCCGGTGAGGTGCGACCGGTCCTTGCCGTCCGTCCAGCGGAAGAGCCCGATCCCGGCGATCTCCGTACTGGGCAGCCGGGTGTTGAGGGCCATGGTCTCCGGCACCGCGGTCGTCAGATCCACCATCACCGGCGCGCTGCCCCCGCCCGCCAGCGCGTCCGCCGGGTTCCGGGCGCTGCGCGCCCCGTACGCCGTGCCGTCGTCCGCGACCGTGGTCAGGACCAGCGGGCGCGTACCGTCCTCCTCCTCGAAGCAGTACGCGCGCTTCTCCGAGAGGTCGAAGGCGAGCCGCCCAGCGATCAGGTAGCCGCCCTGCGGCGAGGTGACGAGCTGCGGGTCGTCCGCGGACCTGATCGCCGGCTTGCGGCAGCGGACCTGGAGCACCGCCTTGCCGGTCGCCGCCTCGTGCAGCGCCCACACCTCGTGCGTTCGCACGTCCTTCGCGCCCTTCTTCAGCTGCCAGGAGGCCAGGATGTAGCTGCCCGTCATCGAGGCGGGCACCCCGGACGCCGCGTCGGTGTCCTTCGGCGCGACCTTCCTGCTGTGCCAGCCGCCGCGCACCCAGAACTCCTTGGCGCCGCTCACCAGCAGGCCCTTGACGGTCGTCCCGCGCACCTGCGTCAGCTTGCGGCACTCCTTGCAGCCCTTGGGGTAGCCGAGCGCCCCCGGCGGGACACTGACCACGTCGACGGTCGCCGGGTCGACGACCGCGCTGGTGGCCTTGCCGTCGCTGATCAGGACGGAGGGGCCGGACGCGGTGACCCTCGGCGGGTCGGGCCAGGGGATCTCGACCCGCTGCGCCGAGCCGTCGGACGCGTTGTAGATGTCGAGGGAGATGATGGGGTCGCCGGGCTGTCCCGAACTCTGGTTGACCCGCCCGTACGACCAGGTGACGAAGTACTCCCGGCCCTCACCGGCCGACACGGAGAGCAGCCGGGGGTAGCGGTCGGGCGGGAAGAGGGTGCGCCGGGGCTGCCCGTCCCAGCCGGCCTTCCCGGTGGCGGGATCCACCGTACGGACCAGGTAGCGGTCGTCGTCGGTCCTGGCCAGATAGGCGACGAGCCCGGTGGACCCGGCCACGGCGTAGGTGGGGGAGCTGTCGGTGATGTCCCAGCCGCGCGCCGTGTCGTACGTGGCGGGCACGGGCAGCTGCGGAATCCGCGGAACGCTGCTCGCCGACGGCCGCACAGCCTTGGTGCCGGCGCTCGGACCGGCCTGGTCGCTCTTGGTCTTCGTGGGTCCGCCGACGGTGACGAGGAGGAGCAGCAGCGCGAGCACCGTCACTCCGGCCACCAGGGTCCCGCGGACGATCCGCTGTCTCCTGGTCGGCCTCTCCTCGTCGAGGGGCCGCATGCGCCGCATGGGTCGCAAGATCCCCGTAGGCCCCAAGAGTCTGCGCCCGATCCGCTGCCACCTGGTCCCCATGGTCCCCGTGGTCCTCCCGTGAGAGCCCCCGCCCCATCCTGCAAAGGCCGTCAGCGTAGCAACTGGCCAACGGGCCCCCGCTGTTCGCCCGGGGTGACGGCCGAGGGCGTCGCGGCTTGCCCCGGTTGCCTACAATTCGGCCGGTGAACGCCACCCCCTCCACCCCCTCCACCGCGGAGACCCTGCGCGCCCAGCTCGGCCGCCTCCTCGACGGACTGCCGCCCAAGCAGGCGGCGCAGGCCGTCGACCGGCTGATCGCCAACTACCGCGGCACCACCCCGACGGACGCGCCCGTCCTGCGGGACCGCTCCGACGTCGCCGCGTACGCCGCGTACCGGATGCCCGCGACCTTCGAGGCCGTACGGTCCGCGCTGGAGGCCCTGGCGGACGCCGCGCCCGGGTGGGCGCCGGGCAGCCACCTCGACGTGGGCGGCGGGACGGGCGCCGCGGTGTGGGCGGCGGACGCGGTCTGGGGCGACGCGCCCCGGGCGACCACCGTCCTGGACTGGGCGGAGCCCGCGCTCGCCCTCGGCCGCGAACTGGCGGAGGGCTCGGGCATCCCGGCGCTACGTGCCACCGAGTGGCGCGGGGGCCGGATCGAGGGGGCGCTGAAGCTGGCCGGGAGCGATCTCGTGACCGTCTCGTACGTCCTGAAGGAACTGGCCGCGCGGGACCGCGCCACGCTCGTCGCGGAGGCCGCGCGGGCGGCTCAGGCCGTGGTGGTCGTGGAACCGGGCACGCCCGACGGCTACCTGCGGATCATCGAGGCCCGCGACCTGCTGATCGGCGCGGGTTTCCGCGTCGCGGCACCCTGCCCCCACGACAGCGCCTGCCCGATCGCGCCCGGCACGGACTGGTGCCACTTCTCGGCCCGGGTGAGCAGGTCGTCCCTGCACCGGCAGGTCAAGGGCGGCTCACTGCCGTACGAGGACGAGAAGTTCAGCTATGTGGCGGCCGTACGCTTTCCCCCGAGCCCGGTGCCCGCCCGGGTGACCCGTAAGCCGCAGATCCGCAAGGGCCAGGTGCTCCTGGAGCTGTGCACCGCGACCGAGGGCCTGCGCCGCGACACCGTCACCAAGCGCCACGGCCCCCTCTACCGCGCGGCGCGGGACACCGCTTGGGGCGACCCGTGGCCGCCGCCGGATCAGGAGGACGCCGACGACGAGTGAGCGGCGGGTATCCGACGCCGCGGGCATCCGGACGCGGGGACCTATCCGTAAACGACACCTTTTTATCCGCCTTCGGGGGGTGGCCCCGCCTCCACGCGTACGTGAACCTCTTGTTACGTGCATGCCAATCCGGCGGAGGTTGCCCGCGATGAGGAGTGGATCAGCCGAGAACGGGCCCGTCCGCCGTTCGGTGACCCGCCGGGTTCTCAGTGTGCTCGACGCCTTCGCCGGGGAGCGGCGCGGGCTCACCCTCTCGGACATCAGCCGGCGGACGGGGATGCCGCTGGCCACCACCCACCGGCTGGTCGGCGAACTGCTCTCCTGGGGCGCGCTCGAACGCAACCGCGACGGCCGCTACGAGATCGGCCTGCACCTGTGGGCGGTCGCGGGGCTCGCCCCGCGCCGGCTGGAGCTGCGCGAGGTGGCGCTGCCGTTCCTCCGGGATCTGCACCACAGGACCGGGCGGCGGCAGGTGCGGCTCGCGGTGCTGGACGGCATGGAGGTGGTGCTCGTCGAGCGGATCCACGACCGGGACACCGGCCCCGCGTTCGAACCCGCCGGCGGCCGGAGCCCCGCCCACGCCACCGGTGACGGCCTCGTGCTCCTCGCCTACGCGGGGGCGGCCGTACGCGAGCACTACCTGGCCCGCCACACCCCGGCGGCCGGTCTGCGCCCGCTGCTCTCCGAGGTGCACCGGGCGGGCTTCGCCACGGGTGACCAGTGGCCGGGTCCGGGCCCCGGGCCGGCGCACACCGGGTCCGTGGCCGCCCCCGTACGGGACGCGTCGGGCGAGGTGGTGGCCGCCGTGTCGGTCGTCCCGCGGCTGCCCGAGACCGGGCGGAGCGGCTTCGCCCCCGCGGTGGTGGCCACGGGCCGGACCATCTCCCGCGCGCTGTTCCGCCGCCAGGAGGGCGCGTGAGCCGACGCACCGCGGCGCTCCCGCACGTGCGGGAGCGCCACGGATCCGTCGGTCAGAACGGACAGGAGTCCTGCCAGCGGGTGACCAGGGCGGGGTTGTTCTTGTCCGCCTCGCGCGGGGTGCCGCACAGGAACGGGGCGAACCGGGTGTCGCCGTACAGCCAGCGGCTGAAGAACGACACGATCAGCTTGCCCTGCTTGGCCTTGTTGCCGGAGCCGGTCATCGGGCAGAGATGGTCGCCGGGCACCTCCACGAAGAGCTTCTCGGCCCGGGACATGGAGGTGTACCAGGGCAGCGCGTACGTGTTCCCGTGCGCGACGGGGTCACTCGCGCAGGTCAGGAAGAAGGTCGGGTCGGTGACCCCGGAGAAGTTCCCGTTCGGGAAGTACGGCGCCGTGGGCACCCCCGCCCTGAACCGGGCGTCGTCCCGGAGCGCCACCATCACCCCGCCCCCGCCCATCGAGTGACCGGCCGCGCCGAGCGTGCCGTTGACCTTCTGGTACACCGGGTTGCCGGGGGTGGCGCTGAAGGACAGCAACTGGGTCCCGGCGGCGCTGATCTGACGCCCGCGCGACGACGGGTCGTCGCCGAGCGTGAGGGTACCGACGTTGACGACGACGAAGCCCCAGGAGGCGAGGCGCGGCGCCAGCCACTGCAGATTCTGCTGCGTGCCCTGATACCCCGGCATCAGCACGATGCCCGGGTACGAGCCGCTCGCCGTCGGATAGGTGATCGTGCCGGATCCGTATCCGCTCGGATTGGGCACGGTGTAGGCGGCGGTGGCCAGCGGCCCGTTCGTGGCCTCCAGCGACGCGGTCGTCGGATCGGGAATCGCGCGGACGGAACCCTCCCCGTCGGACGCGGCGGACGAGGGGGAGACGCTCAGCAGGGCGGCGGCCACGGCGGTGACCAGCGCGGTCACCACGGCCAGAACTCGGGACCGGGCCCGTAACGGCGAGGCAGTGCCGGACGGACGGCGGCGGACAGGACGCATCGATGGACCTCCAGGAGGAACCGCGGGTGCGCGCCGCCGGAAAACGCGGCGCGACCGCACCGTAGATTCGGCGGGAGCCGCCTGGAAGTCCGGCTTCTGCTGAGTGGAAGAGAAGCGGCGCCGCCACGGCCGGCCCCCGGCGCCCGGCCTCCGCCAGCCAGCCCGGCGCCAGCGGCAGCGGCAGCGGATGGACCAGGACCGGAGGGAGCTCGGGGGCGGCCAGATTGATGGGCCACCGGGTGCAGAAGAACGACGGGACGAGCGTCAGTGGGCGGCCGTTCAACTCCAGGTTCCGCTCGAAGGGGTAGCCGGCTTCGTGACAAACGGGCGGACGACGACGAGTGGTTCCGGAGAGTGACGAGATGTCCGAAAAGCGTGATGGGGTCTCGCCGGGCGAGAGCACCGACGGCGCCCGTTCTGCTTCGCTTCGGAACCCGCCCGGGCTGGTGGCTCCCCGCCGCCCTCCACCCCCCTACGGTTCGCATCCCCACCACCGGCGCTGCAACCACGGGGTGCACTGTCCACAGGCGAGTGTTCCGGATCCGGCGAGCGCGGCTGAACCGACATCGGCCACAACACTCGCCCCGTTTATAGGCTCGGGAGTATGACGATCACCATCCGACCAGCCTCTCAGACCGATCTGCACGGACTGCTGGCGCTCTACGCAGAGCTGAACCCGGACGACACACCCTTGTCGGCAGAGTCCGCGGGAAGCATCTGGAAGGCTGTCCGCCATCAGCAAGGCCGGACCGTGCTGGTCGCGGACCTGGACGGCACGCTGGTCGGCACCGCGGACTGCGTGGTTCTGCCGAACCTCACTCGCGGCGGGAGATCGATCCTGGTCGTGGAGAACGTCGTGGTTTCCAACGCCCATCGCCGACGTGGTGTCGGGAGGCATCTGATGGAGGCTGCCGTGCAACTCGCCGAGTCCACCGGTTGTTACAAGATCCAACTCCTGGCGGCCGACGGATACGAAGCGCACACGTTCTACGAGGCCTGCGGCTTCCGGCCGCTTGCCCAGGGATTTCGCCGCTATCTCGACCGAGGCCGACCAGCGGGCCCAGCCGGTTCCGATCGGTGAACACCCGCATTCATGTACCGGCCCGCGCCCGCAACCTGTTGTCGATGCCACACCAAGTCGCCGTACCTACAAACGAAACTGCTCAGCCCCGGCGGACCAGCGCGTCATACGTCTCGGTGGTCCGTTCGCACGCGATGCCCAGGCCGGCCACCACGGCGGCCAACTCCGTCTGGACGGACGCCTCGTCGGCTTCCTCGCTCACGATGCGCTCCAGTTCGAGGAACGTCCCCACGCCCTCCAGATCGTCGACGCACAGCTCCGCACCGTCGAGCACGCCGATGCGGCGGTGCTTCGCCACGCGCACCGTCGGCGCGTAGCCCATGAGCATGATCGCCTCGTGCATCTGGTCCCGGTCCTCCACCACCGTCTCGCGCTCCGTGCACGACTGCTCGTTGAGATCCGGACGCTTCAGGGTGAACGTGTGCCGGCCCTCGACGGTACGGAGGCGGACGAAGGGCACCCCGCGCTTGCCGTCACCCGGTGTCCACCCGGCCGGGGCGTACGCCTGATCGTCCTGCCGGACCGGCTCGCTGAGAGCCACCCCCCGGCTCTTCAGGGCCAGCAGCAGCGCCTCCCTGTCCGGGACGGCGTACTTCACCTCGATCTCGCGCACCGCACATCCACTTCCGTCGCAGGAGCCTGTCGGCGCAGATCCTGCCACGGAGCGGCCACCCCGCTTTCCGCTCGCCGCCTCAGGCCCGCAACCCCCGCAGCTCCTGCGTACAGCACTTCACGCTGCCGCCGCCCTTGAGCAGTTCCCCGAGGTCGATCCCGATCGGCTCGAACCCCCGCTCCCGCAGCGGCGTGAAGAGCCCCGTCGCGGACTGCGGCAGGAGGACGTGGCGGCCGTCGCTCACCGCGTTCAGGCCGAGCCTGGCCGCGTCCGCCTCGTCCGCGATCAGGGCGTCGGGGAAGAGCCGGGTGAGGACGGCGCGGCTGCCGGGGGAGAACGCGTCCGGGTAGTACATGATCTCGTCGGCCGCGTCGTCCAGTACGCAGAGTGCCGTGTCCAGGTGGTAGAAGCGCGGGTCGACCAGGTCCAGGCCGATCACCGGGCGGCCGAAGAACTCCTGTGCCTCCCCGTGGGAGAGCGGGCTCGACCGGAAGCCGCGGCCGGCCAGCAGGTACGAGGCGGTGACGGCGAAGTCGCCCTCGCCCTCGTTGATGTGCACCGGCTCGGCGACGTCCGGGCAGCCGTGGCTCCGGAACCAGTCCAGATGCGCCTCGGCCTCGCCGTACCGCTCCTCGTGGGCGAAGCGCGCCCCCAGGACGCGGCCGTCGACGACCGTGGCGCCGTTCGCCGCGAACACCATGTCGGGCAGGTCGGGCTCCGGGTCGAGTACGGAGACGGTGTGGCCCAGCGCCCGGTAGCGGTCGCGCAGATCTTCCCACTGGACGAGCGCGAGGGACTGGTCCACGGGCTTGGCCGGGTCCATCCAGGGGTTGATCGAATACGTCACCCGGAAGTGCAGGGGCGGACACATGAGGTAGCTGCGGGGCGAGGCGTCACGAGGCAATGGGGGCTCCTCACGAGCGGCGGTGCGCACGGCGTGTGCGGTGAGCGTCTGAGAGTCATGGTCCGCCGCGCGGCGGTTTCGCGCTGTGCACCGTTCGGGTGGTTCTTTGCGCATGTCAGACCGCTTGCCGAGACGGTACGTACCGGCTCGTCGCCGGGGCGGGGCGCGGCCGCCGTCCACCCCCGCCGGTTGCTAAGTTGACCGTCATGGCTGAGAGCGCTGAGAGCAAGGCACCCGACTCCTCCCGCCGCAGCGAGCGGTCGCGCCGCGCCATCTACGACGCCGCTCTCGCCCTGGTGAGCGAGGTCGGCTACGCGCGCACGACCGTCGAGGGCATCGCGGCCCGCGCCGGGGTCGGCAAGCAGACGATCTACCGCTGGTGGCCCTCCAAGGCCGCCGTCCTGCTGGAAGCCTTCCTCGACCTCGGGGAGCAGGCGGCGCGGGAGGCGGGCGGCGACGGTACGGGGTACGAGATCCCCGACACCGGCGACCTGGAGGCCGACCTCAAGCTGGTGCTGCGCGCCACGGTCGACGAGATGAACAACCCCGTCTACGACCTGCCGTCCCGGGCGCTCGCCGCCGAGGGGATCATGGACGCGGAGCTGGGCGCCGAGTTCACGCGCCGGCTCCTCGCACCACAGCTCGAACTGTACGTACGGCGCCTGGCGGCGGCCCAGGACGCCGGTGCCGTACGGCGCGACCTCGACCCGCGGATCGCGCTGGAGCTGCTGGTCGGCCCCGTCGCCCACCGCTGGCTGCTGCGCACCCTCCCGCTGACGCACGCGTACGCGGACGCGGTCGTCGAGTACGCGCTCCACGGGCTGGCTCCCCGAACCTGAGAACCGCGGGGGCGCGCGGGGGCGCGTGGAGGCATGTGGGGAGGCATGTGGGGCGGGTGTGGTGAAGACCACCGGCCCGGGAAGGGCCCCCGGAACCGCCGATCCGCCCCGAATATCGCCGCATAAGCCGCAATCCTCCGCGTGGCGAGGGATGAACCCTCCTCCCCCCGCCGGGAAGCGCGGCGCCCCGAGGCGCAGGATGGTGCGACCATGGGAAGAGTCCGCAGGGACGAGCATGAGTGTGAGGGGATAGATGGGCGACGATTTCGGCCGCTACCGCGGCACGGAGAGCAGGATTCCCCAGTGGCTGCGCCGACGGCCGAGGAAGAGCACCGGCGATTCGGCGCTCCAGGAGAGCGCGCCGGGCCGTGAGGCTCTGCTGCTCGCCGTGGCCGAAGCGGGGATGCCCGTCGCACCCGCCGCCCACCCCGTCGGCTACCGATGTTCCTGCGAGCGCATCGGCTGTCCCACCCCGGCCAGACACCCCGTCTCCTTCGCCTGGCAGACCCAGTCCACGACGGACCGGGCCCAGGTGGAGCGCTGGGTGCGCAACCAGCCCGAGGCCAACTTCATCACCGCGACGGGCATGGTCCACGACGTACTCGACGTCCCCCTCGAAGCGGGCAGCCGCGCCCTGGAACGCCTGCTGGCGCAGGGCATCGACGTCGGCCCCGTCGCCAACTCCGGCGGCGACCGCATGCTCTTCTTCACCGCGACCCGCGGCACCCCCGAGGACGAGGACGAGTGGTGGCCCTGTGAGCTGGACTGCCACCCCGAGACGATGGACGAGCACCCCGGGCTGCGCTGGCACTGCCGGGGCAGCTACGTCCTCGTACCCCCGGCGCGGCTCCCCGGCGAGCTGACCGTCCACTGGCTGCGCGGCCCCGAGTACCCGCTCCCCGACCCGCTGACGCTCCTGGAGACGCTGACCGACGCGTGCGCGCGGTACGCGGGTGAGAACGGCGAGCTGGACCCGCACGCGGTGGCCTGGCCCCTGGGACGCTGAGAGCCCCCCCGCTCGACGACGCGGTCGCGGGTCGCGGTCACCTGCCCCGCGGTCACCTGTCTTGTGCGCGGGGCGCGGTCACCCCCCCGTGCGCAGCCCGCGGTCACCCATCCTGCGCGCGGGTCGCGGTCACATGCCGCGCGCCGCCCGGCACCCCCCGCGCCGCCCGGCACGGCGGGCGGTTACGAACCCTTCGCCGCGATGACGCCCTGGAGCCGCCCCGCCACCGTCACCTGCGGGTCGCCCGCGTCCGCCGCCGGGACCAGGACGGCCTGGCTGGAGATCCACTCCTTCGTGAGCGTGTTCTTCACCTCGCCCGTCGTCAGCGCCTTCACATCCGCGCTCACCTGCGGCTTCACACCCTTCGCGCCCGTCAGCCGCTCGAAGTAGCGGGTGGCGAAGAAGACCAGCGCGCCGCCGTCCTCCGTCGCGAGCCCCAGCGGCTCGAAGGCACCGCTGCTCGCCGCCTGGTCGATGTACTGCGTGGTCAGACCCGGCAGCCGTGCCTTGTCCTTGCGGGTCTTGCGCCACTCGCTGGTGTGCGGCCCGTCCGCGAAGCTGTCCGGCTCGCCGTCCTCCAGATACGAGGCGTACTCCGCGCTCAGATCCTTCGGCGCCACCGCCAGCGCCTTGCCGCCCGGTTCCACCGGCTCGCCCAGGCCCTCGCCGTCCGTCCTGAACTCCGGGACCGCGTCCGCCGCGAGGATCGTCAGATACGGGACCGCCCACTTCTCGTCGGGCCCGTTGCGCAGGAAGACCAGCACCCAACGGGTGTCCTGCGCGGGGTCGTTGTCCTTGTCCCGGTTGCTGTCGGTGTCCGCCACGAACCAGCGCGGCCAGCCGGCCTTCTTCGGGATCGTGAACTTCGCGTCCGTCAGCTCCAGCGGCTGGTGCGCGGCGTTCCCGTTCGGGGAGGTGATGGAACGCGACTTCAGACCGGCCTGGTTGATCGCGCCGAGCGCGCCGGTCACCCGGTCCGCGTCGAGCGCCGGATCGAACGCCTTGTCCGCCGCGTTGTACGCGTCGGTGAAGTCCTTCAGCGCCTGCGCGGCCTCACTCCGGTCCGCCGACGGCAGTACCGCCAGCTCCCCGTGCACCGTCACGCAGCCGCTCGCCGTCAGCGACAGCACCGTCACCGCCGCGAGCGCCGCCACCGCCCGGCCCGTCGCCCGGCCGGTCGCCCGACGCGCCGCCCGATCCGTCCCCCGCATCGGCCTTCCCAGCCTGCTCATCGGCCGCCACCGCTCCTTGACCCCTGCTACCCGTGCTACCCGGACCCGTACGAACGGATCGCCACCCTACCGGGGCCAGGAACAGCGCGAGCGCCGGGACCAGATACAGGAACCAGACGGTTACCTGAAGCACCGTCGGGTCCGGCTGGAAGTTGAGAACACCCTTCAGGAGCGTGCCGTACCAGCTGTCCGGCGGGATCGTCGCACTGATGTCGAACGCCCTGTCCGACAGACCGCCCAGGAAGCGCGCCTCCTGGAGGTCGTGGACGCCGTACGCGAGCACCCCTGCCGCCACGACCACCAGCATCCCGCCGGTCCACGTGAAGAACCGGGCCAGATCGATCCGCAGCGCGCCCCGGTAGAAGAGCCACCCGAGGACGACCGCGCTGGCGATCCCCAGCAGCACGCCGATCAGCGGCGCGTGCGTACCGTCCGACGAGGCGCGCACCGACGCCCACACGAACAGCGCCGTCTCCAGCCCCTCCCGGCCCACCGCCAGGAACGCCGTCGCGACCAGCGCGCCCGTCCCCATCCGCAGCGCCGCGTCCAGCTTGACGCCCAGCTCGGCCCGCAGATGCCGCGCGGTGCGCCGCATCCAGAAGACCATCCAGGTCACCAGCCCCACCGCGACGACCGACAGCGAGCCGCCCAGCGCCTCCTGCGCCTCGAACGTCAGCTCCTGCGAGCCGAATTCGAGCCCGAAGCCGAAGCCCAGCGCGAGGACGACGGCGACGCCGATGCCGAACCACACGGGCCGCAGCGCGTCGCGCCGCTCCGTCTTCACCAGATACGCGATCAGGATGCAGACGACGAGGCTGGCCTCCAGCCCCTCGCGCAGGCCGATCAGATAGTTTCCGAACACGCCGGAACTCCTTCGTTGGGTGGATCAGGTGATCAGCGCCCGGCCCCACCAGTCGCCCGTGTCCCGGACGCCCGGCGGGATCGCGAAGACCGCTGAACCCACGTGCTGGATGTACTCGTTGAGCGCGTCGGAGCGCGCCAGGGACCGCTGTACGGGGATGAACGCGTCCCGCACGTCCCGCTGGTACGCCAGGAAGAACAGCCCCGCGTCGAGCCGGCCGAGCCCGTCCGTACCGTCCGTGAAGGAGTAGCCGCGGCGCAGCATCCGTACCCCGTGGTGCGCGTCGGGATGGGCCAGCCGTACGTGCGAGGTCGGCAGCATCGCCGCCAGGTTGGGCTTGTCGTGCTCGCGCGCCTTGCCGACCGCCGCGCCCTCGCCCTTGTCGCGGCCGAAGACATCCTCCTGCTCCTGGAGTGGCGCCCGGTCCCAGCTCTCGATCCGCATCGAGATCCGGCGGGCGACGAGATACGAGCCGCCCGAGATCCAGCCGGGCTCGCCCTTCCCGCCGCCCGCCCAGACGTACCGGTCCAGCGCGGCGGTCTCGTCGACCGCGATGTTGCTGGTGCCGTCCTTGAAGCCGAAGAGGTTACGGGGCGTCTGCGCGCCCGGGGTCGTCGACGACGTCTTGCCGAAGCCCAGCTGCGACCAGCGCACCGCGACCTTCCCGAAGCCGATTCTGGCCAGATTGCGGATCGCGTGCACCGCGACCTGCGGATCGTCCGCGCAGGCCTGGACGCAGAGATCACCGCCGCCGCGCGCCGGGTCGAGGTTGTCGCCGGGGAAGTGCGGCAGGTCGACCAGTGCGGCCGGCCGGCGCGCCGCCAGCCCGAACCGGTCCGTGCGCCCCGTGCCGTGCTGGAAGAGCCCGGGGCCGAAGCCGACGGTCAGGGTGAGCCGGGACGGCCGGAGGCCGAGCGCCTCGCCCGTGTCGTCCGGCGGCGCCTCGGCGAGACCGCCGTACGCGCCGTCGCCGACCGGGCGCCCCGCCGTCATCCGCTCGGCGGCCCGCGTCCAGTCCTTCAGCAACTGGACCAGCTCCGCGCGGTCGTCGGTCGTCACGTCGAACGCCGCGAAGTGCAGCCGGTCCTGGACGGGCGTGGCGATGCCCGCCTGATGCGCGCCGTGGAAGGGCACCGCCGCGCCGCTGTCCGCGGCGGGCCCGGCGGTGTCCCCGCCCCGTACCGCCGCGACGGCGCCCCCGGCCGCGGCGGCCCCGAGCGCGAGCCCGGCACCGCCCCAGCCGAGCAGGGCCCGCCGCGAGGGGACGGGCGCGGCGTCGCTCCCTGCCCCTTTCCCCGCCCCAGTCCTCGCCTCTTTCTCCGCTGCGCTGTGAGCCGCGTTCGTCTCTCCGGTGCCGGACATCGCGTGCGCTTCCTTACTTCTTCACCACGGCGGCGGCGAGCTTCGAGAGCGGCTCTGCCAGCGCGTTGACGCCGTCCGACAGCTCCTTGCGCTCCGCCGTGCCGACCTTCTCGTACGACGTGAACCCGTACGGGTCCGCGCCGTCCCGGTACGTGTCCAGCAGCGTGCCGAGCGCGGCGAACCGCTTGTCCAACTCGGTCACCAGCGCCGGGTCGTTCTTGGCCGCCACTGGCTTCAGCAACTCGTACGAGCGCTCCGCGCCCTCGACGTTGGCCTTGAAGTCCACCAGGTCGGTGTGGCTGTACCGCTCCTCCTCGCCGGTGACCTTGCCGGCGGCGACCTCGTCGAGGAGTTCCTTGGCGCCGTTGGCCATCGACGTCGGGGTGATCTCGGCCCGGCCCACGCGCTTCTGCCAGTCCAGCAGGTCCTTGTCGAGGCCGTCCGCGAGGCTCTTCGCGTCCGGTCCGAGCTTCTTGTCCTGCCACAGCTCCTTCTCCAGGCGGTGCCAGCCCGTCCACTTCTGGCCCGGCTCCAGGCCGTCGGCGCGCACATCCACCTTCGGGTCGATATCGCCGAAGGACTCGGCCACCGGCTCCGTACGCTCCCAGCCGATGCGCGAGGGCGCGTACGCCTTCTTCGCGGCCGCCAGGTCACCGGCGCGCACGGCGTCGGTGAAGACCTTCACCTTCGGCAGCGTCTCGTCGGCCTGCGCCTGGACGTAGGTGCGGTACGCGGCGACCGCGGCGTCCATCTCCGGGCTGCGCTCGGCGGGCGCCCCGCCGGTCACGGTGACCTTCTGCCGGATGCCGTCGCCCTTCATGCCGGGCTTGCAGGCGATCTCGTACGCACCGGACTTCACCTCGGCGGTGATCTTCGCCTTCGTACCGGGGCCGATGTTCTCGCGCTCGGTGACGATCCGGTCGTCGGGGAAGAGGAGATAGACCTCGGTGACCTTGGACCCCTGGTTCTCGACGGCCAGTTCGAGGTGACCGGCGGGGAACTCCGTCTTCGAGACCTCGCAGGCGTCGTCCTTCGCGGTGACCCGGACGGCGTCCGCGCCGCCCCGGGGGTCGCTCTTCTCGGCGCACCCGGTGACGGCGGTCAGGGCCACCACGGCGGCGGTGGCGGTGACGAGGGAGAGACGGGCAGGTCGCATACGGGGCTCCACGATGGAAGGGCGGGAACATTCGGCGGGAACTTTGGGCGGGAATACGGACATGACACGAGATGCGGCGGGCTCAACTTAACTGAGGCTTACCTCAGTAGCGCCCCTCCGTCGAGTGATTCAGCTCTCACTCACACATCCGGGGGCCGCCCGGATACGGCCAGGTCACAGGGGTGCCAGGGGCACACCACGACGGGGTCAAGCCGGGGTCAAGAAGGCGCTTTCCGCTCACCGGCCCGCCCGCTCCGTCGGCACGCCCGCCGGTACGTCAGGCCGGATGTTGGGGAACGGCCGGCGGGACCACCGGCGGTACGGGCGGCGCGCTCGCCTCCACCGGCGCGGCGTTCCCGGCGGGCACGCTCCTCGGTGCGGCGGGCGCGATCGCGGCGGCCGGCGCGGGCGCGGTCGTCGTGGCCGGGCGCCGCCGCGAAACGCGGGCCGAGCGACCCGCGTAACACCCCCCGCTCACCCCGCTCACCCCGTACGACAGGCCCCCGGGACAAGGCGCGTCCCGGGGGCCCGACAGGTGCCGGCACATGTCACGTACGACGACTACGGAAGCCCCCAGGCATCGCCCGGCTCCGAGATCGCGACCGGCGCGATGACCAGATCGGGCCGTGCCCCGGAGTGGACCAGCACCTCACGGCCCTTGGGCACGGTGATGGCCAGCGTGCCGTTCCCCAGGTCCTGCGTCCTGGCCGGTGTGCCGTCGTCGAGCAGCACCGTGAGCGTGCCGGTCAGGCCGTGCTGGAGCTTGAGCGGTTCGCCCGCCAGGCTCCTGACCCGGATGAACCGGGTGACGCCCCCCTTTCGCACCGCGCTGACGAGGAAGGCACCCTGCGTCCGGAAGTCGTGCAGCGTGACGTCCTTCCAGTCCTTCGGCACGGCGGGGAAGACCCGCACCGTGCCGCCCCAGCTCTGGCAGAGCATGTCGTGCACGGACTGCGAGGCGGACAGCGGCGTCTCGATGACCGGTCCGGCCTCGGTGTAGTGGGTGTTGGCACGGCAGGGGTACCGGGTGGTGGGGTCGAAGAACAGCTTCAGATAGCTGAGCGCGGTGTCGCCCCGCCCGGCCATCGCGTACAGCGAGGCGGCGCCGGTGTAGCTGTAGCCGCGGTGGGCGCCGGTCAGCGCGTGCCAGTGGACGAGCGACTTCTCGATCAGCTCGCGGTTCTCCGGCTGGTCCCAGTTGACGAGGTAGAGCGGGTACACCATCAGCAGGTGCGAGTAGTGCCGGTGCGACTGGGCGTACGGGGTGTCCGCCCCGATCATGAAGCCGTTCTCGTCGGTCGGGTACGGCGTGAGCCGCGCCAGGACCTCCTGCCAGCGCGGCTTCAGTGGATCGTTGACGCCGAGGTGCGCGGAGGCGTCGAGGAGGGTCTGGCAGCCCCAGCGGATCAGCGCGAGGTCGTAGTTGGTGTCCTGCGGCGGGACGACCGGATACTCGGGGGAGAGGGTGCTGGGCAGATGGAGCTTGCCGTCGCTGCCCGGTGTGAGGAAGTGCAGGTAGTAGTTGATCGCGCGGCGCAGCAGTGGGAAGAGCGTCTCGCGCAGCAGCGTCTCGTCCATGGTGTGCCGGTAGCTCAGCCACACGTTGTGCAGCGCCCAGGTCAGGTCCCCGACCTCGGCGCCGCTGCCCGGGGTACCGACACTCCGGGTGGCGAACATGTCCGAACTGCGGCCGACCCCGGAGCTGTCGGAGCGGTAGGCGGCGGGCACATTGGCGGTGAGCTGCTCCTGGTTCTGGCGGAGCGTGGTGGTCAGCGAGTCCAGCTCCAGGTGGTTGGAGCCGTGGATGAGCCAGTACTCCAGCTGCAGGTTGAGGTTCCACCACACGGCCGGCCAGGGGGTGGGCTCCAGCCACGGCCCGCAGGTGGCCATCACCGGGGCGCCCGCCCGGGTGGCGGAGGCGACCTTGTAGAGCTGGATCCAGTAGAAGCTCTGGAGCCGCTCGTCGGGGAAGGAGACGAAGCTCTTGCGGTAGAAGTCGTGCCACCAGCGGGTGTTCCGGTCGCGGAGGGTTCCGTACGCCTCGGCCCGCTGGATCTTCCGGAGCGAGACGGCCGCGGCCTCGCTGTCGGACGGAAAGCTGTGCCCGACGCTGAGCAGGAGCACGTCACCGGTCTGCCGGTAGGCCGTCGCGGTCTGACCGCCGCCGACGAGCGGCTGGAGCACCTGCTTGACGCCGTCGGTGGTGCGGGTGGACCAGGCGGGGTTGGCGACGTAGCCGGCGGGCGGCTCCTCCTGGATCTTCCGGGGGCTCATGGCCTCCTCGGGGTGGAACGTCCAGCGGACGCGCTCGCCGCCGCTCGCCCGCACGCGGGCGACGAGGATCTCGTCGTGGATGAAGGCGGTGAGGGTGAGCGTGCCGGACGAGGTGGTGACCGTGCCGCTGAGCTCCGCGTTCCACAGGCTCAGCCGCCAGTCGACGGCCGTGATGGTGCCGACCGGGTCGAGCGTCAGATGTCCGACCGGCAGCCGGCAGGTGCCCCAGCCGCTGCCGAACGTGGGCCGGTGGTCCTGCACCCGGCCGTGCTGGACGGTGAAGCGGATCTTGTTGGCGTCCGGCTCCTTGTAGACCATGCTGCCCAGCAGCCCGTCGCCCAGGAACGGCCCCTCGTGCCACAGGGCGGGCAGCCGGCTCCAGACCAGGTCCTGCCGGCGCAGGAAGTCGGCCCAGTCGCCGCTGCCGGACATGCGGTTGCTCAACTTCCACGGCTGCGCCCGGACCGCCTCCGCCGCCGGCTCCGTGCCCCCGGCGGGCTCCTCGGCGCGGGCGACCGACGGCAGCGAGGCGAGCGCCGCGCCGGTCAGCGCGGAGCCGAGTACGGCTCTGCGCGATGTCGGTAAGACCTTTCTCGGCTGTGAGGTCATGCGTGTGCCTCCATGCCTGATGGACCGTCAATACATCGGGTGTATTGCGGGAAAGTTACGGTCCCGGTCTGTACCTGTCAATGGATAAGGTGCCATTCTCAAGTGGCGCGCCCGCTCCCCTCTCCAACACATCGGATCTCTCATCGGGATGACCGGATGGCCGCACTCTCACCGCTAGGGCGTGTCCACCCGGATCAGGGTCTGCTGTCCGTTGGCGACGAGCTTCCGCTCGCCGCCGTCCCGGACGCCGTACACCTCCAGCAGGCACACGGTCAGGGTGCGGCCGGACCTCAGGACCGTCCCGACCGCCTCGATGTGGTCGCCGACCGCCGGCGCGAGGAGGTTGATCTTGTACTCGACGGTGAGCACCTCGGCCTCCTCGGGGAACAGCGTGTAGGCCGCGTAGCCGCCCGCCGTGTCCGCGATGGCGCCGGTGGCCCCGGCGTGGAAGTACCCGTGATGCTGGGTGACTTCGGGACGGCCGGGAAGCACGATGTGTACGCGCCCGGGCTCGACGCGGGAGATACGGGCACCGAGGTGGGCCATCAGCCCCTGCCGCCCGAAGCTGGCCAGAACCCGCTTCTCCATAGCGCCGTCGGCCTCTTCGGGCCGGATCCGCTCTGCCATGAACTCTCCTCCGGAAGCCGGGCCGGTCCCTCGGCACGGTACGGGCCGGCACACCGACGGCACGAGGGGCCACCGTGCACGCGGCCGTGTGGACAATCGCGGGCGAATTTTGACACGGTGAGGCGCGCCGGCCCGGTAGTCGATCACGCGGCCGATGCCTCCTGGGGGTCCCGTCATGCCACCCGCCCGCCTCGCTCCGGACGCCGCCGCCTTCTATGCCGGGCAGAGCGCCTTCACCGACCCCGGCGCTCTCGCCCCGCTCTACGCCGACCTGCCGGACGATCCGGCCCAACTCGCCCGTACGGCAAGGGATCTGGTGTTCCACCGCCTGGAAGGCGAGCCGCTCCGCCATGCCGTCCCGCGGGACCGCCTGCACCACGACGCCGAGACGCGCTACGTGGACGACATCCTGCGGCTGATCACCGAACGCAACGACGCCCCGCTGACGCGCCGCCGCGCGTTCGGCGACCGCTTCGTCGGGGTCTGCCGCGACCTCGCGCTGCTGCACTGCTCGTTCCTGCGCCACGCGGGCATCCCGGCGCGCCTGCGATCCGGCTTCGCCGACTACTTCGGCCCGGGATTCCACTCGGACCACGCGGTCACCGAGTACTGGGACAGCGAGCGGGGCTGGCTGCTCGCCGATCCCCAGATGACCGATCCGGCCGTCGCCGGCCTGTGGAAAATAGACTTCGACCCGATGGACGTACCACGCGACCGTTTTCTCGTCGCCGGCAAGGCGTGGCAGGCCATACGGACGGGGGAGGCGGACCCGGAAACCTTCGGACTCCACCCTCCGGCGGACGGGCCGATGTTCGGGGAGTGGTTCGTGGCGCACGACATCCGGATCGACCTCGCCGCACTGAACAAGGTGGAGACCCTGCTGTGGGACACCTGGGGAACGGGAGCGGGCGGCGGCAGGGAGATGGACGACACGGCACGTGAACTGTACGACCGTGCCGCACTGGTGGCGTCCGACGACGTTCCCTTCGCCGCGGCACTGCAGCTGTTCGCGGAGAACGAGCAACTGCGGACACCGAAGACGGTGCTGTCGCTCGCCCCGTTCAACGGCCCGACGGAAGCCACCCTCCGCTGACCCCACGCACCTCCGGCGACGCCACCGGACGCGCCGGAGACGCGGTCCTTCGGCGCCCCGGCGCGCCAAGAGGCGCCCACGCGGGGGCCGTTCAGAACGCCGTGGCCAGCCATGCCGCGGCCACGGCCAGGAGGATCAGCGGCACGTTCAGGCCGGTCTCCTTCACTTCGCCGCGCGACAGGTGAAGCCCGGCCGCCAGGATCTGCAGGACCGCGAAGCCGACCGCCGCAGCGATCGCGAGGGCCGGCGCGATACCCGTCAGCGGCGGCAGGACCAATCCGGCCGCGCCGAGTATCTCCACGGCCCCGATGAGCCGCACGACCGGCATCGGGACGGTGTCGACCCAGCCCATCATCGGCGCGAGCTGCTCCTGGCTCTGGGTGATCTTCCTCCCGCCGGCGAAGAGATACAGGAGACCCAGCAGTGCGGCAACGATCCAGTACGCGACAACCACGGCGGAACCCCCAATAGTTACTGCTTGTAGGTGCGCCCATGATGGGGCACTCCCGAAGGGCTTACAAACCCGCTGCGCTCCCTCGGGGACGAGGGGCAACGGGCGTGCACCGGTGGGGTGTTGGTTGCCGGGGGCAGCGCCGCCCCTCAGTGGTAGGGGCCGTGCCGGCCGAGGGTCTTCACCGGGGTCGCGCCGGGGCGGGTCCACTGCGGTACGGGGCGGCTGGCCGGGCCCCAGGTGGCGTTGCCGTTCGCGTCGGAGCGCCAGTACCAGCACGCGTCGCGCCCGTCGGGCCGGTCCTCCGGGTTGTCCTCCCATGCCTCGCCGCGGCCGTAGGGCGTCCTGTCCAGCAGGCCGAGGGAGCCGTTGACCGGCTCGTTGCCGCGGCCCGTCGTCGAGTACGTGAGGAACACGCGGTCGCCGTCACGCAGGAAGCACGCGAGGTGGCCCATGGCGCCGCCGATCGGCGCCGGCACATCGCGCACCGAGTACCAGGGCTGCGTGTAGCCCATGAACGCGACGTACGAGGCCACCTCGTCCCAGCGTCCCGTGGTCAGGATGGCGAACGAGACGCCGCGGGCGTTGAGGTAGACGGCGTCCCTCAGGTGCCAGGCCGTGGTGGTGCAGCCCTCGCACTGCCCCTGGTGCGGCGCGCCGTCGTACCACATGTGCTGGTAGACCATCAGCTCGTCGCGGCCCTGGAACAGGTCGGTGAACGGGACCGGGCCGTCGGCCCCGACGACCTCGACCGTCCCGTCGAGCTCCACCATCGGCAGCCGGCGGCGGGCCGCGGCGAGGGCGTCGCCCTCGTGGGTGTGGGCCTTCTCGCGGACCAGCAGCTCGTCCCGGGCGCGCTGCCAGGTGGCCAGGTCGACGACGGGCGGGCGGCCGGGCAGCCCGGTGGGCCGGTCGTTCGGCGGGGTCGGCATGGCATCCTCCGCGGTGTCTCGTGCCGGGAGGCGTCGTACGACGCCCCGTGACGGTCACCAGATCAGACTCCCGCCCCGGCCGGAACTCATCGCGGCAGGTGGCGCCCTCGGCAGAGCCCGAACGGACCACGTCGGGCCGGTACGCGCGGCGACACCCCTCAGGCCGCGACCGTCGCCGCCCCGGAGGTCCGTGCCTGGAGTGTCCCCATGAGCAGGACCGTGCGCCGCCGGGTGAAGAAGCGGGGCAGCTTTCCCGCGATCGAGTTCATGCGGCCCGACTGCACGCTCGGCTGGCGCCCCCGGTCGAGTGCGCGCATCGCCACCATGACCACCTGCTCCGGGGTCTGGTAATTGCCCTGGTAGGCCCCGCCCGGGAACGCGTCGAAGAATTCGGTACGGGTGAGGCCCGGCGCGAGGGAGAGCACGCGCAGCCCGGTGCCGCGCGACTCGTACCAGAGCGCCTCGGTGAAGCTGAGCACGAACGCCTTGCAGGCGGCGTAGACCGCCATGCCGGGGGAAGGCGTGTAGGCCGCCATGCTGGCCACGTTGACGAGGACGCCCCGGCCGGAGTCCCGCAGCGGTTCGATGAACGCCCGGGTGAGGTCGACGAGGTTGGCGACATCGACGTTGATCTCGTCGGTGAGACGGTCGGGGTCCTCCCGGTGAAAGGCTCCCTCGGTACCGAAACCGGCGTTGTTCACCAGGCCGTCGACCGTGATCCCGCGCCGCGCCAGATCGGCGGCCAGCCGCCGGCCCGCGCCCGGCTCGCTCAGGTCGAGGGGGACTGTGGTGGCCTGCACGCCGTGCCGCGCACCGAGCTCGGCGGCGAGGGTCTCCAGACGGTCGTGGCGTCGAGCGACGAGGACCACATCGGAGCCGCGGCGCGCCAACTCGCGGGCGAAGGCGGCGCCGATACCCGAACTGGCGCCGGTGACGATCGTGGTCTGGCCGGAGAAGTCGATCGGAGTCATATCTGCACTGTAGGCATAAATTTGCACTCAGTGCAATAGTGTGCGTGTGGTGCAACACAATAGGCTGGGCACATGGCCGACCCACCTACGCTTCGAGAGCGCGCACGCCGCGCGGCCCGCGCGGAGATCTCCGCCACCGCCATACGTCTGTTCGCGGAGAACGGCTTCGAGGCGACGACGGTCGACCAGATCGTCGCCGCGGTCGGCATCTCGCGCCGCTCCTTCTTCCACTACTTCGGCAGCAAGGAGGACCTCGTCCTCGGCGACATCGAGGCGCTGGGCGAGTCCGTACGCGCCGCGATGGAGGCCCGTCCGGCCGAGGAGTCGGCGTGGGACGCCATCCGGGGAGCCTTCCTGATACTCGGACGGGTCGGGGGTACCCCGGAGGAGCAGTTCGCCCTCGCCCGGATCCACCACGAGGCGCCCTCCCTGCGCGCCCGGCACCTGGAGAAACACCTCCACTGGCAGGAACTGCTCGCCCCCGAGGTGCAGCGCCGCCTCGGCCTCCCCACGTCCCCCACCCCCGACCCCCGGGCCCGCGCGTTCGTCGCGGCGGCGCTGGCCTGCCTCGACGCGGCCATCGACGAGTGGTACCGCTCAGGCGGGAAGAAAGACCCCGAGCGCCTCTTCGACGAGGCGGTCGCCACGCTCCGCAGCTGAGGACGGGGCGGCATCAACGGCGAAGCACTCGGGACGCGCCGCGCCCGCGACGGTCGCCGCGCGAACTCCCGTGCCGGACAACGGCGTCCAGGTCGCGGAACCACACATCTCGGCGGTTACGGCCGCGGCGGCCTCCGCCACGGCCCGGTCCTGTCCGGCCGGCCGGTGCAGGACCCGCGCGGCGATCACCAGCTCCTCCCGCTCGGCCTGGACCTCCGCCGGCTGCTTGGCCAACTCCTCGGCGAGCGTGTCCAGTTCATTCCGGTGAGCCGTGATCCGCTCCAGCTCCAGCATCCCCACACCCTCTTCGCGCCCGGCACCGGCCCGGTCAGGGATCGTGGGAGGAGTACGGCGGTCGGCACAGCAGAACCCGACAACGACCCTGGCGACAGGTCAGACGATCTTCACCATGGACACCCGCCGACGACCAGCGCGAGTACCCCGCACACCAGACCCGTGACCTGCGTACTTCATGTTGCACAGTCTCATTGGGAATGCGGCACTCTTCGCCCGGATGCCGACCCGCGGCGTGCGTGGTGGTACGTCTTCGATCAGCGGTCGATGGCGGCCATGTTGTCCGCGTCGTAGCGCTCGCCGGAGGCCCGGGGCAGGTCGTTGAGGCGGGCGACGTGGCTGGCAGTGAGCTCGATGTGGTCGGCGGCGGCGTTCTCCTCCAGCCGGGCGACTCGCTTGGTGCCGGGGATGGGCGCGATGTCGTCACCCTGGGCGAGCAGCCAGGCCAAGGCGACCTGTGCGGGCGTGGTGTCGATCTCGGCGGCTACGGCCCGGACCTCGTCGACGATTCGCAGGTTGCGTTCCAGGTTGCCTTCGGCGAAGCGGTGGTTGGTGCGGCGCCAGTCGTCGGTGTCAAGATCGTTCAGGGAGCGGATGTCGCCGGTCAGGAAGCCGCGGCCAAGCGGGGAGTACGGCACGAAGCCGATACCCAGTTCGCGCAGGACGGGCAGGATCTCGGCCTCCGGGTCGCGGGTCCACAGAGAGTATTCGGACTGGACCGCGGTGACCGGATGCACGGCGTGAGCGCGGCGGATCGTGGCGGGGCCGGCCTCCGACAGGCCGATGTGGCGGATCTTGCCTTCGGCCGCCAGTTCGGCCAGCGCGCCAACGGTCTCTTCGATGGGCGTGCCGGGGTCCACCCGGTGCTGGTAGCAGAGGTCGATGTAGTCGGTACCCAGGCGCTTCAGTGATCCCTCCACGGCCAGGCGGATGTTGGCCGGGGTGCTGTCCGGAGCCGTGCCACCGGTGTGGGAGATCAGTCCGAACTTGGTCGCCAGCACGACCTCGCCTCGGCGTCCCTGCACGGCCCGGCCGACCAGCCGCTCGTTGATGAAGGGGCCGTACCCCTCAGCGGTGTCGATATGGGTGACCCCGAGGTCCAGAGCGCGGTGGATCGTGCGGATCGACTCGTCGTCGAACTGGCCGGCGCCGGTGTAGAACGCCGACATTCCCATGGCTCCGAGACCGATGCGCGAGACCTTGAGGCTGCCGAGCGAAACGGTTTTCATGGCGCGGACTTCCCTTCCCATCAATTAAGTACCGGGCGGTGCAGAAACTTAGCACATCAAGACCGGCCGGTACTGAACTGTGTTCGCCGCCTGGGTGGGGTGAAACTGCTGGTCAGTGTAGATCTGTACCGAGAGGTACGCTTGTGGCATGAGTAACTCCCGTAGGGCCGTCATGGGCCGGCCTCGAGGATTCGACATCGACCAGGCGCTGGAACGCGCGATGCGGGTGTTCTGGGCGCGGGGGTACGAAGGTGCAAGCCTCGCTGAACTGACCGGTGCCATGGGGATCACCAAGACGAGCATGTACGCGGCCTTCGGCAACAAGGAGCAGTTGTTCCGCAAGGCCCTCCAGCGCTACGGCGCGGGGCCGGCCGCCTATGCCACGCGCGCCCTGGAGGAGCCCACCGCACGGGCTGTGGCCTTGGCGTTCCTCCGCGGAGCGGTCTGCACCACGACCCCTCCCGACGGCCCTTCCGGGTGCCTGACCGTGCAGGGTGCGCTGGCGTCGAGTGACGAGAGCCGGGCCGTCCACGACCTGCTTGTCGACTGGCGCAACGGCGCGGGGGTCCGTCTTGAGGAGCGCTTCCGGCGTGCCGTCGACGAGGGTGATCTTCCGCGCAACGCCGACCCTCGGCGTCTTGCCCGGTTCATCATGACGATGGGTTTCGGCATCGCGGTGCAGGCCGCCAACGGCCTCGGTCCTGCTGAGCTCGATGAGATCGTCGACACGGCGTTGCTCGGCTGGCCTGCATAGCGGCTGCACCCCTTCGCTCGCCCTGGTGAGACATTCTCCGCGCGTAAGGGCCGTGACGGTGCGGCAAAACTTCGGTACCGTCCGGGACAGAAGTGGCGAGCAGTGGTTCCTCCCCCTGCCGACGATCACCGTGACGAACCGTCAAGAGCCGTCGCGAAACACCGAGCATGACCTCCGCTCCGGGGGCCGAAGAAGGAGACCATGTCCGACACCGACCTGCGCGAGTTCTACCTGCGCTACATCGGGGCGCTCAACGCCCACGAGATCTACCGCGTGGACGAGTTCATCAACGACGAGACCACCCTGAACGGCGAGCCGGGCACTCGGGACCAGGTCATCGCTGTGCTGAACGGCGACATCGACGCGGTCCCGGACTTCCACTGGGAGCCCCGGGAGATCGCGGTCCATGGTGATCGCCTGGCCGCCCGTCTGACCAACACGGGTACGCCCGCCAAGGAGTGGCTCGGCGTGGCTCCCACCGGCGCCTCGTTCGAGATCGTCGAGTACGCCATCTACCAGGTTCGTGACGGGCGGTTCGTGCACATGACGGCCCTGCACGACGCCGAGACCCTGAGGCGGCAGCTCGGTGCCTGACCCCCGTAAGCCGATCGGCGTCGGCATCGTCGGCCTGAGCGCCACGGGAGGCTGGGCGGCCGGGGCTCACCTGCCCGCGCTCAGCGCCGTCGACGGGATCGAGCTTCGCGCGCTGGCGGCGAGCTCCGAAGCCTCGGCCCAGGCCGCAGGAGCGGCGTATGGCGTACCCGCGTACACGTCGGTCGAGCAGCTCGCCGGCGACGAGAACGTCGACCTCGTTGTTGTCGCCGTCAAAGTGCCCCAGCATCGCGAACTCGTGTTGCCCGTGCTGAAGGCGGGAGTGCCGGTGCTCTCCGAGTGGCCGCTCGCCGTCGACCTGCGCGAGGCCGAGGCGATGGAGCGTGCCGCCGGGACGACGCGCACCTTCGTCGGTCTTCAGGGACGCTCCTCGCCTACCTTCCGCTGGCTGGCCGACCTCGTGTCCGAAGGATTCGTGAGGGAAGTACTCTCCGCCACTGTCGTGGCGTCTTCGACCGAATGGGGCACTCCGGTGTCTCGGAACATGGTCTACACGCTCGACCGCAAGCTCGGGGCCACGATGCTGACCATCGCGTTCGGACACGCGATCGACCTGGTGTCGATGGTCGTCGGCGAGCTTCAGGAAGTGGTCGCTACGACCGCGACCCGGCGCCGCCAGGTTCCCCTCGGGCGCACCGGGCGGGTCGTTCCGATGACCGCCGAGGACCAGATCGCGATCTCGGGCACCGTGGCGGGCGGGGCGATCCTGTCCGTCCACCACCGTGGAGGCGCGGCATCGGGTGCAGGGTTCTCTCTGATCATCGACGGCACGGAGGGGAGACTTGAGATTACCGCCGCCGAGTTCCCGCACATCGGTCCGGTCACGGTGCGTGGCACACGCGACGGCGGTCGGCCTGCGAAGGTCACGCTGCCCAGCGGCTACGACGACTATCCCGGCCTGGCCGGAACAGTGATCCACACGCTGGTGCACGCCTACGCCGCGATTCGGGACGACCTCGTCCACGGAACGGCTGTCGCCCCGGACTTCACCCACGCCGTCGAGCGCCACCGACTCCTTGACGCGATCGTACGGTCCGCCGCCACAGGCCGACGAAAAGCCCTCCATCCTTAGACCGACCGGCGAATGGGGGGCGGCGTCGCGGGGCTGGGGCACGCACCTCGCGGCGTTGTCGTCACTCACCATGGCTCCGCCATGCCTCGA
>NZ_JBFBJB010000091.1:0-30453 GCF_040685895.1 Streptomyces sp. NPDC088124
GGGGCGCCCGGTTCGGGGGGCCCCTAACCCGACGGGGCGGGGGGGCCCCCCACCAACACCGCGCCCCCCCGCTCCAGGTACCGCGTCGAACCGTCAGACCTCGACCACCACGGGGAGGATCATCGGGCGCCGGCGGTAGGTGTCGGAGACCCACTTGCCGACCGTGCGGCGGACGAGCTGCTGGATCTGGTGCGGCTCCGCCACGCCGTCCGAGGCCGACCGGGCGATGACCTCTTCCACCTTGGGCAGCACGGCCGAGAACGCGGAGTCCTCGATGCCGGAGCCCCGGGCGTGGAAGTGCGGGCCGCCGACGACCTTGCCGGTGGTCGAGTCCACCACCACGAAGACCGAGATGATGCCCTCGTCGCCGAGGATGCGGCGGTCCTTGAGGGATGTCTCCGTCACGTCACCGACCGAGAGCCCGTCGACGTAGACGTAACCGGCCTGGACCTTGCCCACGATCCTGGCCTTGCCGTCGACCAGGTCGACGACGACGCCGTCCTCGGCGATGACGATGTGGTCCTTGGGAACCCCCGTCAGCGCGCCCAGTTCGGCGTTGGCCCGAAGATGGCGCCATTCGCCGTGGACCGGCATCAGGTTCTTCGGCTTGCAGATGTTGTAGAAGTACAGCAGTTCGCCGGCCGAGGCATGACCGGAGACGTGGACCTTGGCGTTGCCCTTGTGGACGACGTTCGCGCCCCATCGGGTCAGGCCGTTGATCACGCGGTAGACCGCGTTCTCGTTCCCCGGGATCAGGGACGACGCGAGGATCACCGTGTCGCCCTGGACGATCCGGATCTGGTGGTCGCGGTTGGCCATCCGGGAGAGCGCGGCCATCGGCTCGCCTTGCGAACCCGTGCAGACGAGGACCACCTCGTGGTCGGGGAGGTCGTCGAGCGTCTTGACGTCGACGACCAGGCCCGGGGGCACCCTCAAGTAGCCCAGGTCACGGGCGATGCCCATGTTGCGGACCATCGAACGGCCGACGAAGGCGACCCTCCGGCCGTACTCGTGCGCGGCGTCGAGGATCTGCTGGATGCGGTGGACGTGGCTGGCGAAGCTCGCCACGATGATCCGCTTCTGCGCGCTGCCGAAGACCTGGCGCAGGACGTTGGAGATGTCCCGCTCCGGCGGGACGAAGCCCGGCACCTCTGCGTTGGTGGAGTCCGAGAGCAGCAGGTCGATGCCCTCCTCGCCGAGCTTGGCGAAGGTGGGCAGGTCGGTCAGCCTGCGGTCCAGCGGGAGCTGGTCCATCTTGAAGTCGCCCGTGTGGACGACCATGCCGGCCGGTGTGCGGATCGCGACCGCCAGGGCGTCCGGAATGGAGTGGTTGACCGCGACGAACTCGCAGTCGAACGGCCCGATGCGCTCGCGGTGACCCTCGGTGACCTCAAGGGTGTACGGGCGGATGCGGTGTTCCTGGAGCTTCGCCTCGATCAGCGCGAGGGTCAGCTTGGAGCCGATCAGCGGGATGTCGGGCTTCAGTCGGAGCAGGTAGGGGACGCCGCCGATGTGGTCCTCGTGGCCGTGCGTGAGCACGACCCCGTCGATGTCGTCGAGACGGTCCCTGATGGTGCTGAAGTCCGGCAGGATCAGGTCGATGCCCGGCTGCTCCTCCTCCGGGAAGAGGACGCCGCAGTCGACGATGAGCAGACGGCCGTTGTACTCGAAGACCGTCATGTTGCGGCCGATTTCGCCCAGACCACCGAGCGGCGTGACGCGCAGGCCGTTCTTGGGCAGCTTCGGCGGGGCGCCGAGTTCAGGATGCGGATGACTCAAAAGACTCTCCTCACCACGCGCGCCACGTACCGCTGAGGCACGTGGCGCGCGTGACATTCGTGCACTTGCAGTTGTCGGTGTGTACCGATGTACCGGTGTTGACCACGACCCGCGGTTACCGGTCGTGACCTTTGATCTTGATCTGCTGTGTTCCTGTATTCAGTTGTGAAGTCTGTGATCAGAGCTGTACCCCGCCCGCGGCCAGATCGATCTTGAGCTGAGCCGTTTCATGGGCCGACAGCTCGACGAGCGGGAGGCGCAGCGGGCCGGCCGGCAGCTTCTGCAGGGTGAGGGCGGCCTTGGTGGTGATCACGCCCTGCGTGCGGAACATGCCGGTGAACACAGGGAGCAGCTTCTGGTGGATCTCCGTGGCCTTCTGGACGTCACCGGTGAGGTGGGCGTCGAGCAGGGCGCGCAGCTCCGGGGTGACCACGTGGCCGACCACGGAGACGAAACCGACCGCGCCGACGGAGAGCAGCGGGAGGTTGAGCATGTCGTCGCCGGAGTACCAGGCGAGGCCGGACTGCGCGATGGCCCAGCTGGCGCGGCCGAGGTCGCCCTTGGCGTCCTTGTTGGCGACGATCCGCGGGTGCTGCGCGAGCCGGACGATGGTCTCGGTGTCGATGGGGACACCGCTGCGGCCTGGGATGTCGTAGAGCATGACCGGCAGGCCGGTGGCGTCGGCGATGGCCGTGAAGTGCCGCAGGAGTCCTTCCTGCGGCGGCTTGTTGTAGTACGGGGTCACAGCGAGGAGGCCGTGCGCTCCGGCGCGCTCCGCCGCGCGGGCCAGCTCCAGGCTGTGCCGGGTGTCGTTGGTGCCGACGCCGGCGACGATGTGGGCCCGGTCTCCTACCGCCTCCAGTACGGCCCGTACGAGCTGGTCTTTCTCCGCATCACTGGTGGTCGGCGACTCACCGGTGGTGCCGTTCAGGATCAGGCCGTCGTTGCCTGCGTCCACCAGATGGACGGCGAGCCGCTGCGCACCGTCGAGGTCGAGTGCGCCGTCAGCCGTGAAGGGCGTGACCATGGCGGTGAGGACCCGCCCGAAGGGGGTCTGCGGAGTGGAGATCGGAGCCATGGGTAACACGCTACTCGCTGCTCAGCTCGCCGTGTCCCCTTGGGGGACGGGACAAGAGGAGCCCGGCACTGCCTGCTCGGGGGTTCAGGCAGTGCCGGGTCCGTTTGATCAGCCTAGATGAACTTCTCGAAACGCCGCAATCCGGACACTTCACTCGACCGACCGTACATCTGTGCCCCGGACGGATCTCCTGAGACCGGGGGAACCCCCTGGATCCCAGTCCTCCCAAGGGGAGTGGCTCCGGTGTGGCTCCCCTACGGCGCGACACGGCCGTTCATGTTGAAAGCCGCGTGGGTGAGCGGCATGAGCTTCGCCCAGTGCTCCTCCATCCGCTCCCCGACCATCTCGATCTCCCGCTGCGGGAAGGAGGGGACCCTCGCCTGTTCGTGCTGGGTACGCAGGCCGAGGAAGTGCATCAGCGAGCGCGCGTTGCACGTCGCGTACATCGAGGAGAAGAGGCCGACGGGCAGCACCGCGCGGGCCACCTCGCGGGCCACGCCCGCTGCCAGCATTTCCTGGTACGCCTCGTACGCCTGGACGTACGCGTTCTCCAGCGTGCGCTCGGTGAGAGCCTGCTGGGCCTCGCTCCCGGCCACGAACTCGTACTTTCCGGGGCGGCCCTGCTGGACGAGCTTGCGGTCCTCCCCCGGGACGTAGAAGACCGGCTGCAGCTCCCGGTAGCGGCCGGACTCCTCGTTGTACGACCAGCCGACGCGATGGCGCATGAACTCGCGGAAGACGAAGATCGGAGCGCTGATGAAGAAAGTCATCGAGTTGTGCTCGAACGGGCTGCCGTGGCGGTCCCGCATCAGGAAATTGATCAGGCCCTTCGAGCGCTCGGGATCCTTCGTCAGCTCGTCGAGGGAGTGCTCGCCCGCGGTGGAGACGCGTGCGGCCCACAGCACGTCGGAGTCGCCCGCGGCATGCTTGACCAGCTCCACGGTGACATCGCTGCGGAAGCTCGGTTTGGTCTCGGTGGGGGTGTCGCTCACCGGCGGGGTCCTTCCAGTCGCGTCGCTCGGGCGGCGCCCACTCTACGGCGCGGCACTGACACCGGGCGGCGCCGACCGCCGCGGGCGGCGTCGGCCACGGGCGGTGTTCCTCGGCCAATCCGGGGAATTCGGGCACCAATTGGCGCTGTTGTTCGTCAGAAGAAGTAGCAATCGACACACCAGCGGCGTTACACATCACGACCGCACCAGACCGCAAGGAGGAGTCCCTCCATGTTCCGCCGGCGAGAGGCCGTTCCGTTCACATTCGTCGCCGAGGCCGACCGCTTCCGCAGTAATGTCACTCCCCCGCCCAGAGAGCGCGCCAGCACCTCGCAGCTCGTCAGCCGTACGCTGATCGGGCTCACGGTCGCGGCCGGCTTCGCCGGTTCGCTGCTCCTCGGGATGCCGTCGCTGGACACGGCCCAGTCGTCCGGCCATTCCCAGCAGTCGGAAGCCTCGCAGGGCCGCTGACACATCCGGCCCCCCTGGGGTGGTCCGGGCAGGGGCCTGATCGATAACCTCACCGGGCACAGCAATCGAGCGTGCTTGTGAGTGAGGATCAGTCGTGCCCCTGCCCTTCCTGACGGCCGACCGGGCGTTTGACGCGACCACCGACGATGTCGCACTGCCCTTCGACGATCATGATCATTGGCGGCGTCCGTACCGCCCGGGCCCGTGGCGGGTGGCGGCGTCCGCGCTGCTTCTGCTGCTGGCCTCGTTCGTTCTGCTCGCGGCGATGGTCACCGCCTTCGCCGGCGAGATGTCGGGCGCCGCGTTCTGCCTGAGCGTCGCCGCCGTCGCCATCGCCGCCGCGCTCCGGCTGCTGCGCGTCGGCGCGTGGGTGAGCCGCCACGGCGTACGGCGCGTGGCCCTGCTCCGTACGACGACCCTGCCGTGGAACCAGGCCACCGCCGTACGGACGGTCCAGCAGCCGGTGCGCTGGCTCGGGCTGCCCCGTACCGTCCAGGGACAGGCGCTGGTCGTCGTACGCCGTCAGAGTGAACCCCTGCCGCTGCTCACCGACCACAACGCCGACTTCCTGTCCCGTACGGAGGCGTTCGACCGGGCGGCCGACACGGTCGAGGCATGGGGCGACGAGTACCGCGGCGCCTGAGCGGAAACGACGCCCCGCGCATGACGGGGCGACGGAGCGGGGCCCGGCCACTGGTGGCCGGGCCCCGCTCCGTCGTGTACCCGGCACGCAAGGGACCTGTGGCGCCGTACGCGCAGGTCAGCCGCGGCGCCCGGGGCGCCATCGGTCAGGCCTGGACGGGCCTGCCGTCGTGGAGCGCGATGGCCCGCTGCATCGCCTTGCGGGCGCGCGGGGTGTCCCGGGCGTCGTGGTAGGCGACCGCCAGCCGGAACCAGCAGCGCCAGTCGTCCGGCGCGTCCTCCGTCTCGGCGCGGCGCGCCGCGAAGACGGCGTCCGCCGAGTCCCGGTCGATGCGGCCGCCCGCCGTACGGACCAGTTCGTCGACCGGCAGCCCGCCCTCGGCCTCCAGCTCCGCCGCGAGCCGGTTCGCGCGGTGGACGAACCGGGTGTTCATCCAGAGGAACCAGACGCCGATGACGGGCAGGATCAGCACCGCGACACCGAAGGTGACGGTGAGCGCCGTGCCGTGCTCGATGAGCAGCACGCCGCGGCTGCCGACCAGAACGAAATAGACGACCAGGACGGCGGCCGTGACACAGTAGGTGATCTTCGCACGCATGGCGGTCA
Organism: Streptomyces sp. NPDC088124; assembly: GCF_040685895.1. Classification (NCBI taxonomy): domain Bacteria; kingdom Bacillati; phylum Actinomycetota; class Actinomycetes; order Kitasatosporales; family Streptomycetaceae; genus Streptomyces; species Streptomyces sp. NPDC088124. The sequence continues at coordinate 5,570 of NZ_JBFBJB010000091.1, forward strand.
GCCCAGGTCGAGGAAGTGTTCGAGCCCGACGGTGAGCCCCGGGGCGCTCCCCACGCGCCGTACGCCGAGCAGGATGCCCGGCATGAAGCTGCTGTGGTGCAGCGAGTCGTGGCGGATGGTGAGGGTCTCGCCCTCGCCGCCCAGGATGGTCTCCTGGTGCGCGAGGAGGCCGCGCAGCCGTACGGAGTGCACCGGTACGCCGTCGACGTCGGCGCCGCGCGCCCCGTCCAGCGCGGTGACCGTCGCGTCGGGCTGCGGGGCGCTGCCCGCCTCGGCGCGGGCGGCGGCGATGAGCTGCGCGGTGCGGGTGGCGGTCCCGGAGGGCGCGTCGGCCTTGTTGGGGTGGTGCAGCTCGATGACCTCGACGGACTCGAAGTAACGGGCGGCCGTCTCGGAGAACTTCATGGTGAGGACCGCGCCGATGGAGAAGTTCGCCGCGATCAGCACACCCGTCCGCGGGGAGGCGTCGAGCGAGGTGTGCAGCTGCGCGAGCCGTTCGTCGGTCCAGCCGGTGGTGCCGACGACCGCGTGGATGCCGTGGCGTACGCAGAAGTCGAGGTTGCCCATCACCGAGGCCGGGGTGGTCAGCTCCACCACGACCTCGGCGCCGGCCTCCACCAGGCTCTCCAGCCGGTCGCCCCGGCCGAGGGCCGCGACCAGTTCGAGATCCTCGGCGGCTTCGACGGCCCGTACGGCCTCGGTGCCGATACGGCCCTTCGCGCCCAGAACGGCCACGCGCAGCTTGCTCATTGCTCTGTTTCCTTCACCTTCGGGGGTACGGCCCGACCGGGCGGCCCGGTCAGGAGACCGCTTCGTCGAGGCGGGCGGCCTGCTTGTCCTTCAGCGGTCCGATGACGGACAGCGAGGGACGCTGTCCCAGTACATCGCGGGCGACCGCGCGTATCTCGTCGGGGGTGACCGCCGCTATCCGGGTCAGCATCTCGTCGACGGACATCTGGGCGCCCCAGCACAGCTCGCTCTTGCCGATGCGGTTCATCAGCGCGCCGGTGTCCTCCAGGCCGAGGACGGTGGCGCCGGAGAGCTGGCCGACGGCGCGCCCGATCTCGTCGTCGGCGAGGCCGTCCGCCGCGACACGGTCCAGCTCGTCGCGGCAGATCTTCAGGACATCGTGGACCTGGCTCGGGCGGCAGCCCGCGTAGACCCCGAAGAGGCCGCAGTCGGCGAAGCCCGAGGTGTACGAGTAGACGCTGTACGCGAGGCCGCGCTTCTCCCGCACCTCCTGGAAGAGGCGCGAACTCATGCCGCCGCCGAGCGCCGTGTTCAGTACGCCGAGGGCCCAGCGGCGCTCGTCGGTACGGGAGAGGCCCGGCATGCCGAGGACGACATGGGCCTGCTCCGTCCTGCGGTTCAGCACCTCGACCCGGCCCGCGGCCCGTACGGCGCGGCTGCCGTCGCGCGGCGCGACGGGGACGGCGTCCGTACGGGAGAGCGCGCCGGCCCGGTCGAACGCCTTGCGGACCTGGCGTACCACCGTGGCGTGGTCGACGTTGCCCGCCGCGGCGACGACGAGGCGCGTCGGGTCGTAGTGCTTCCGGTAGAAGCGGCTGATCCGGTCGCGGTCCAGGGCGTTGACGGTGTCCACGGTGCCGAGGACGGGGCGCCCGAGGGGGGTGTCGCCGAACATGGTCTGCGCGAACAGGTCGTGCACGCAGTCGCCCGGGTCGTCCTCGGTCATCGCGATCTCTTCGAGGATGACACCGCGCTCGGCGTCGACGTCCGACGCCTCGATGAGCGAGCCGGTGAGCATGTCGCAGACGACGTCGATGGCGAGGGGCAGGTCGGTGTCGAGCACCCTCGCGTAGTAGCAGGTGTACTCCTTGGCGGTGAACGCGTTCATCTCGCCGCCGACCGCGTCGATCGCGGAGGAGATGTCGAGGGCGCTGCGCCGCCGCGTGCCCTTGAAGAGCAGGTGCTCCAGATAGTGCGTGGCGCCGTTGAGGGCGGGGGTCTCGTCGCGGGAGCCGACCTGTACCCAGATACCGAAGGTCGCGGAGCGCACCGACGGCAGGGTTTCGGTGACCACGCGCAGGCCGCCGGGGAGGGTCGTACGGCGGACCGTGCCGATCCCGTTCTCGCCCTTGAGCAGGGTTTGGGTACGGGCGACGGCCCGCGCCTCGGAGGAGGTGCGGGCCGTCGTCCTGGAGCTGGATGTCACTTGGAAGCGTCGTCCTTCGCGTCCTCGGACTCGGTGGACTCCTCGCCCTCGATCACGGGGATGAGGGAGAGCTTGCCGCGCTGGTCGATCTCGGCGATCTCGACCTGGACCTTCTGGCCCACTCCGAGGACGTCCTCGACGTTCTCGACGCGCTTGCCGCCCGCGAGCTTGCGGATCTGCGAGATGTGCAGCAGTCCGTCCTTGCCCGGGAGCAGCGACACGAACGCGCCGAAGGTGGTCGTCTTGACGACCGTGCCCAGGTAGCGCTCGCCGACCTCCGGCATGGTCGGGTTGGCGATGCCGTTGATCGTGGCGCGGGCGGCCTCGGCGGCCGGTCCGTCGGCGGCACCGATGTAGATCGTGCCGTCGTCCTCGATCGTGATGTCGGCGCCGGTGTCCTCCTGGATCTGGTTGATCATCTTGCCCTTGGGGCCGATGACCTCGCCGATCTTGTCCACGGGGATCTTGACGGTGATGATCCGCGGGGCGTTCGGGGACATCTCGTCCGGGACGTCGATGGCCTCGTTCATCACGTCGAGGATGTGGAGACGGGCGTCGCGGGCCTGCTTCAGCGCGGCGGCCAGGACCGAGGCGGGGATGCCGTCGAGCTTGGTGTCGAGCTGGAGCGCGGTGACGAACGTCTTCGTACCGGCGACCTTGAAGTCCATGTCGCCGTAGGCGTCCTCCGCACCGAGGATGTCGGTGAGGGCGACGTAGTGGGTCTTGCCGTCGATCTCCTGGGAGATCAGGCCCATGGCGATACCGGCGACGGGGGCCTTGAGCGGCACACCGGCGTTCAGCAGCGACATGGTGGAGGCGCAGACCGAGCCCATGGACGTCGAGCCGTTGGAGCCCAGCGCCTCGGAGACCTGGCGGATCGCGTACGGGAACTCCTCGCGCGTCGGGAGTACCGGCACGATGGCGCGCTCCGCGAGCGCGCCGTGGCCGATCTCGCGGCGCTTCGGGGAGCCGACGCGGCCGGTCTCACCGACGGAGTACGGCGGGAAGTTGTAGTTGTGCATGTAGCGCTTGCGCGTCACCGGGGAGAGGGTGTCGAGCTGCTGCTCCATGCGGAGCATGTTGAGGGTGGTGACGCCCAGGATCTGCGTCTCGCCACGCTCGAACAGCGCGGAGCCGTGCACCCGCGGGATGGCCTCGACCTCGGCGGCGAGCGTACGGATGTCCGTGACGCCGCGGCCGTCGATGCGGACCTTGTCCTTGATGACACGCTCGCGGACGAGGGACTTCGTGAGCGCGCGGTAGGCGCCGGAGATCTCCTTCTCGCGCCCCTCGAACTGCGGGAGCAGCTTCTCCGCGGCCAGTTCCTTGACGCGGTCCAGCTCGGCCTCGCGGTCCTGCTTGCCCGCGATGGTGAGCGCCTGGGCCAGCTCGGACCGGACGGCCGCGGTGAGGGCCTCCAGGACGTCGTCCTGGTAGTCGAGGAAGACCGGGAACTCGCCGGTGGGCTTGGCGGCCTTGGCGGCGAGGTCGGCCTGGGCCTTGCAGAGCGCCTTGATGAAGGGCTTCGCGGCTTCCAGACCGGCGGCAACGACCTCTTCGGTGGGCGCGTCGGCGCCGTCCTTGACGAGCTGGATGGTCTTCGTGGTGGCCTCGGCCTCGACCATCATGATCGCGACGTCGCCGTCCTCCAGGACCCGGCCGGCGACGACCATGTCGAAGACGGCGTCCTCCAGCTCGGTGTGGGTCGGGAAGGCGACCCACTGGCCCTTGATCAGCGCGACACGGGTGCCGCCGATCGGGCCGGAGAAGGGCAGGCCCGCGAGCTGCGTGGAGCAGGAGGCGGCGTTGATCGCGACCACGTCGTACAGGTGGTCGGGGTTGAGCGCCATGATCGTCTCGACGATCTGGATCTCGTTGCGCAGGCCCTTCTTGAAGGAGGGGCGCAGCGGACGGTCGATAAGGCGGCAGGTGAGGATCGCGTCCTCGGAGGGCCGGCCCTCGCGGCGGAAGAAGGAGCCGGGGATCTTGCCGGCCGCGTACTGCCGCTCCTCGACGTCCACCGTGAGGGGGAAGAAGTCGAGCTGGTCCTTGGGCTTCTTGGAGGCGGTGGTGGCCGACAGCACCATGGTGTCGTCGTCCAGGTACGCGACGGCGGAACCGGCGGCCTGCTTGGCCAGCCGGCCCGTCTCGAAGCGGATGGTGCGGGTGCCGAAGGTTCCGTTGTCGATGACGGCCTCGGCGTAGTGGGTCTCGTTCTCCACTAGTGATTTCTCCTCGTCTTCGTCCGGTGCCCGTGTGGCAGGGGACGTGGCGGAGGAGCGCTCCTTGGTGCGGGCCGGTCTTCGATCGAAGCTCCCGGGGCGGCGGCATGGGCCGCGCCTTTCCGGGCGCCACTACCGAGGACCGGCGGCGGTGGAGGTCGCTCCCCCTCTTCAGTTTGCGCTCATGCGCTCGTGCTCTTCGGTTGTGCTCGTGCGTCCAGGTTACTGAGCCCGGCCGCGGGACGGCATTCCGGCCGCCCCGGGCGAGGCGCCCGCTCCGCCTCCGGGGCCGGTACGTACGGCCCCGTACATACGGCGAAGGGAGCGGTTCCCTGGACGGGGGAACCGCTCCCTTTCACGGCGTGCTACTTGGCGCCGCCGGCCGCACCGCGGCGGATGCCCAGGCGGTCGACCAGCGCACGGAAGCGCTGGATGTCCTTCTTGGCCAGGTACTGGAGCAGGCGGCGGCGCTGCCCGACCAGGATGAGCAGGCCACGGCGCGAGTGGTGGTCGTGCTTGTGGAGCTTGAGGTGCTCGGTCAGGTCCGAGATCCGGCGCGACAGCATGGCGACCTGGACCTCGGGGGAGCCGGTGTCACCTTCCTTGGTGCCGAACTCGGTCATGATCTGCTTCTTCGTAGCGGCGTCGAGCGACACGCGTACTCCTCGTGAGTCTTCTTGGCCACCGAGTGCCCCAGGTCGAATACTCTGGGGAGCTTCCGTTACTCGGGAGGCGGGAGATCCGTTGCGCGCCGACCGCCGGGCCAGGGGGCTTCAGCGGTCACATACACAAACGGCCGTCGCCCAGGGTATCAGCCCCGGGGTGGGACGCTCGCGGCGGTCAGCCGGTGAGCGCGCGGGCCGCGCTGAAGACGTCGAGCACGGCGAGGCAGAGCGGGACCAGCGAGAGCAGCACCGCGCCCTCGGCGAGGTCGAGGAGGCGTCCCCAGAACGGGGAGAGTCCCTTGCGCGGGATGATCAGGCCGATCGCGGTGATCAGGGCGGCGCCGGCGGCGACGCTCGCGGTGAGCCAGATCGTACGGATGTCGAGGGCGCCGCGGTCCCCGTACATCAGCAGTTCCCTGACATGGTCGGCGGGCGGGTTCAGTGAGAGCCCGAGGATCAGCAGGGCGATCGCGGCGATGCCCGCGGTGAGCGCGCAGACGACCTGCGAGGTGTAGCGGAACAGGCGGGCGCGCAGCAGGGTCGCCAGGCCCGCCGTGAGGGCCAGGAGCTGGGCCCAGACGCTGTCCGAGAAGCCGAGGACCGCGGCGGCGCCGACGACGACCGCCGCGCAGCCGCCGACCAGGCCGAGGAGCATCTCGTGGCCGCGGCGGGCCTGTGCGGCGATGCGCGCGGCGTCAACGGGCTCGGCGTCGGGGGCGGTGTCCGGGTCGCCGGCCGGGTCGTACGCGTCGGACATGCCGTCGGAGGCGCCGTCCCCGGCGGCGCGCGGCGAGGCGTAGCCGATGGGGAGGCGGGCGAAGCGCGCGGAGAGACCGGGCAGGAAGGCGACGAGGCCGACGGCGACGGGGACGCACACGGCCGCGGTGTCGGTGGCCGACGCCTCGGTGAGGATCATGACGAACGTGGCGAGGGTGCCGACGGTCGCCAGGAACGTGGCGGCGACGAAGGGCGCGTCACCGCTCGGGGTGAGCGCGACGAGGATGACGGACGCGACGAGGACGGTGACGCACCCGAGCAGGAACTGGAGCCGACCGGGCCCTTGTCCCGGGTCGGGAGCGAGGATGCCGGAGCCGGCGATGAGCAGCAGGGGCAGCGCGCCGAGGCCGAGGGCGACGGCGGAGGCACGGTCCGCGTACACCCGGCCCCGTACGCCCGCGAAGGCGGTCAGCAGGACGCCGACGACACCCGCGATGATGCCGGGCAGGCCGTGCATGTCGTGGCGTACGGGGTCGGCGAACCACAGGACGAAGCCCATGAGCACGAGGAGCAGGACCCCGCCGACGAGGCCGGCGCCGCGCAGCAGGTCGTCGCTCCAGAGGTGGCGGTCGCGGCGTACGGCGGAGGCGACGGCGTCGGAGACGTCGTCGAAGACGGCGGGCGGCAGGGACTCGGCGAAGGGGCGCAGGCTGAGGATCTCGCCGTCGAGCACCTGCTGCGCGGCGAGAGTGCGGGCGCCGTCGAGGACGGTGCCGTCGCGCCGTACGAGGTGGTAGCCGGTGGGCGTGCCCGCCGTCTGCGTCTGGCCGGTGAGCCGCAGGATCTCCGGATGGACGTCGGCGACGGCGATGTCCTCCGGGAGTGCGACATCGATCCTGCTGTCCGGCGCCACGACAGTGACGCGGCAGAAGCCGGTCGCTGCGGTCGTACTCACGTGTCTGTTCCCCCTGATTCGCGGTTGCGCACGGTGCGCGCGTCACCCTACCGGGAGGGGTGCGGTGCGGCTGCACGTAGGATCACGGTCGCGCGGAGCGACGCCGTCGCCACGGGGGCGCCGGTACGGAATCGCCCGTCCGTCTTGAGGGATTGATACGCCGGTGAGCCAGATCATTGTCAAACGCCCGCCACGTTCCCTTCCGCCGGAAGTGCCCTCGGATGCGCTGACTTTGGAAGCGCCGCCCGAACTGCCGCGTGGTCAGCAGGAGGGCATGCTGATGCAGATCCTGCCGGTGCTCGGCATGGGCTCGTCGGTGGTCTTCTTCTTCTCGCCCCAAGCGCCGCCGTTCATGCGGATCATGGGCGTTCTGATGCTGTTCTCGACGGTCGCGATGATCGGCGCGCAGATCGTCAGATACCGCCGGGGTACGCAGGGGCAAATTGCCGACGTACGGCGCGACTATCTCAAGTATCTGGCGCAGACGCGGCGTACGGTGCGCAGGACGGCGCGCGCGCAGCGCGACGCGCAGCTCTATCTGCACCCCTCCCCCGAGCAGCTCTGGTCGGTGGTGGCCGAGGGGTCGCGGGTGTGGGAACGGCGCGTCGGCGACAAGGATTTCGGGCAGGCGCGGATCGGGCTGGGGGCGCAGCAGCTCGCGACGCCGCTGGTGGCGCCGGACACGGCGCCCGTGGACGAGCTGGAGCCGCTGTGCGCCGGGGCGATGCAGCGGTTCCTCGCGGTGCACGGCTCGTTGGACGGGCTGCCCATGGCGGTGTCGATGCGCGCCTTCTACCACGTGACGGTCTCCGGTGAGCAGGAGTCGGCGCAGGCCGCGGCGCGGGCGCTGGTCGCCCAGCTGGTGACGCTGCACTCCTGCGAGGACCTGATGGTCGCGGTGGTGGTGTCGCCGGGCGCGGCGGGGCGCTGGGAGTGGACGAAGTGGCTGCCCCACACGCAGGTGCCAGGGCAGATCGACGGGGCCGGTACGAAGCGGCTGTTCGGCGATGACCTCGGAGAGCTCGAAGAGCTGCTGCGGAGCCGGCTGGAGGGGCGGGGGCGGTTCGGCAGGGATGCGTCGCCGGTGCTCGACCAGCCGCATGTGGTCGTCGTGCTCGACGGCGGGATGGTGCCCCCGGACTCGCTCTTCGCGGCGGCCGAGGGTGTCCAGGGCGTGACGATCGTCGAGGTGGTGCCGGGGGAGCTGGACGAGCCGCGGGGCGGCCTCTCGGTGGTCGTACGGCCCGGGCGGCTGCGGCTGGAGTCCGGCGGGGGTGTGGCGTACGAGGGGATGCCCGACGGGATCTCGCTGCCCGCGGCGGAGGCACTGGCCCGCCAGCTCGCGCCGTTGCGTACGGGCGGGGGCGACGACGACGAACCGCTTCTGGCCAACCTGGACTTCACGGATCTGCTCGGCCTGGGCGACGCGGGCGCCGTGGATGTGGCCCGTACGTGGCGGCCCCGTTCGACGGCGGAGCGGCTGCGGGTGCCGATCGGGGTCGGTGAGGACGGCGGTCCGGTGATGCTGGACCTGAAGGAGGCCGCGCAGGAGGGCATGGGGCCGCACGGGCTGTGTGTCGGCGCGACGGGGTCGGGGAAGTCGGAGCTGCTGCGCACGCTGGTGCTGGGGCTGGCGGTCACGCACTCCTCGGAGACGCTGAACTTCGTTCTCGCCGACTTCAAAGGAGGTGCCACGTTCGCGGGGATGTCGCAGATGCCGCACGTGGCGGCGGTCATCACGAACCTGGCGGACGACTTGACGCTGGTGGACCGCATGGGGGACGCGATCCGCGGTGAGCTGCAGCGCCGTCAGGAGCTGCTGCGTTCGGCCGGCAACTACGCCAACATCCATGACTACGAGAAGGCGCGGGCGGCGGGCGCCGCGCTGGAGCCGCTGGCCTCGCTGGTCCTGGTCATCGACGAGTTCTCCGAGCTGCTGACTGCGAAGCCCGACTTCATCGACATGTTCATCCAGATCGGCCGGATCGGCCGTTCGCTGGGCGTGCATCTGCTGCTGGCCTCGCAGCGCCTGGAGGAGGGCAAGCTGCGCGGTCTCGACACGTATCTCTCGTACCGCATCGGTCTGCGCACCTTCTCGGCGGCGGAGTCCCGTACGGCACTGGGGGTGCCGGACGCGTACCACCTGCCGTCGGTGCCGGGCTCGGGGTATCTGAAGTTCGGTACGGACGAGATGACGCGGTTCAAGGCGGCGTACGTCTCGGGTACGTACCGCGCGGGCGGGCCGGACCTGTCGGTGGGGCAGCTTCCCGTCGAGCGGCGGCCGGTGCTGTTCACGGCGGCGCCGGTGCCGGTGGTGTACGCGGCGCCGGACCCGGCGGCGGTGTTCGTACCGGCGTCGGAGGACGACGCGCTGGCGGACACGGTGCTCGATGTCATCGTGCGCCGGCTGGACGGGCAGGGGGTGCCGGCGCACCAGGTGTGGCTGCCGCCGCTGGACGAGGCGCCGACGCTGGACCAGTTGCTGCCGGGGATCGCGGTGACGGAGGCGCGCGGGCTGAACGCGACGGAGTACTCACGTCCCGGCGGGCTGACCGTGCCGCTCGGTCTGATCGACAAGCCTTTCGAGCAGCGCCGTGAGGTGCTCTACCGGGACTTCTCCGGGGCGGCCGGTCACATGCTGGTGGTGGGCGGTCCGCAGTCCGGCAAGTCGACGCTGATGCGCACGCTGATCTCGTCGTTCGCGCTCACCCACACGCCGCGGGAGGTGCAGTTCTACGCGCTGGACTTCGGCGGTGGCGGGCTCTCCTCGCTGGCGGAGCTGCCGCATGTGGGCGGGGTCGCCTCGCGGCTGGATCCGGAGCGGGTGCGGCGCACCGTCGCGGAGGTGCTGGGCGTACTCAACCGGCGGGAGGAGTTCTTCCGCGCGAACGGCATCGACTCGATCGCCACGTTCCGGCGCAAGCGGGCGGCGGGAGAGCTGCCCGGCGAGGCGTGGGGCGATGTCTTCCTGGTCATCGACGGCTGGGGCGGCTTCCGGAACGACTACGACATGCTGGAGCCGATCATCTCCGACATCGCCGCGCGCGGTCTCGGCTACGGCGTCCACGTCGTGGTCACCGCCGCGCGCTACATGGAGGTGCGGGCGGCGCTCAAGGACCAGATGCTCGGCCGGCTGGAGCTGCGGCTCGGCGATGTCATGGACTCCGAGTTCGACCGCAAGGTCGCGGCGAACGTCCCGCAGGGGGTGCCGGGCCGCGGGCAGGTGCCGCAGAAGCTGCACTTCATGAGCGGGCTGCCGCGGGTCGACGGGGTGAGCGACGCGTCGGACCTCTCGGAGGGCACGGCGTCGTTCGTACGGGCGGCGCGGACGTACTGGGCGGGCCCGTCGGCCCCGACGGTGCGGCTGCTGCCGCGCAAGCTCCCCGCCGACCAGTTGCCGAAGGGGTTCGAGTTCCCGCAGTCCGGCATCGCGGTCGCGATCGACGAGACCAATCTGGAGCCGGTGTTCGTCGATTTCGAGACCGACCCGTTCTTCCTGGTCTTCGGCGAGAGCGAGTCGGGCAAGACCAACCTGCTGCGGCTGATCGCGAAGCAGCTCGCCGAGCGATACACGCCCGACCAGGCGAAGTTCGTGGTCGGCGACTACCGGAGGACGCTGCTGGGGGCGCTGTCGGAGCAGCATCTGCTGGAGTACGCGCCGATGGCCTCGTCCCTGCAGATGCACATGGAGGCGCTGGGTGGCGTCTTCTCGCGCCGCCAGCCCCCGACGGATGTCACGCCGCAGCAGCTCAGGGACCGGAGCTGGTGGACCGGGCCGCAGATCTTCATCATCATCGACGACTACGACCTGGTGGCGACCAACTCGGGGAACCCGCTGGCCCCGCTGGCCGAATACCTGCCCTTCGCCCGGGACACCGGGGTCCGCTTCATCATCGCGCGGAACGCCGCAGGCGCCTCCCGCGCCCTGTACGAGCCGTTCATGCAGCGCGTGCTGGAACTGGGGGCCCAGGGCGTGGTCCTGTCGGGCGACCCGTCGGAGGGCGACCTGATCGGCCGCGTACGGGCGACACCGATGCCGCCGGGCCGCGGCTACTTCGCGTCGCGGCGGCGCGGCAATCCGCTGGTGCAGACGGGCCGGCTGCCGGGCGTGTGAGGCGCATGAGTGTGTGAGGCGCATGAGCTGGGCGCGCGCCTGAACCGAAGTCACAACAGGGAGAGACACACAGGGGATTTGACGAGGAATGGGTCCGACTGCGCTCCGGCGCCGCGGAGAGCCGTTCGACGGGCATGCGGCTGAACAGTGCCGACGTCGGCGGGGCGCCGTCGTCGCTGCCCGCCGGAACCGAGGACCTGGCGGCGACACCCGCCCAGAAGTCGTCGGCGGCGAACACCATGGAGACGGAACTGGAGCCGAACACCAAAAGGCCGGCGACTGGGCGGACGAGTCGTCCGGAAGTGTGGTCACGGCCCTGGAGTGCTGAGAGACGGCGCTGGGGCTGAAAAAAGTGCAGGAGACCTGGGAAAAGCGGGGCGTTCGCTGCGTCTTGCCCATGGCGGATACGCGTACACCTGCACGGCCGGCAGAGGCGGGAAGAGCTACGCCCTGGCTCGTGAAGGAGTGCGCGTCGCGGTCTCCAGGAAGGGGCGCATGAGCGGAAAGCGTCAGGTCGTCGAGGTGAGCGGACCGGCCGAGCCGGCCGACATCTCCATCGCCGTTGTCTTCACCGGCGTCAACACGGCCGACCTCACGCTGGGAGGGGCCATCAGATCCGCGGTGGCCAGGCTGCTGGACCTCGTCTCCTGACCTCCCATGCCCGTGGCGGCAGAGACGAGCCGCCGTATCCGGGGCGAGGGACGGCGCCGACTACGGATACTTTGGTCTGCAACTCCGTAGCGTGATGAAGAAGGGGAGGCCCCTGATGGGTACTCAGCAGGAGAAGGACGAGCTGTACGCGCTGGACATCAGTGGCGTGGAGTGGCAGGGCGCTCCCGGCACGAGTCCGGACGAGGAGCGGGTGGAGATCGCGTATCTCCCGGGCGGGGCAGTCGCGATGCGATCGTCCATGGATCACGACACCGTGCTGCGGTACACCGAAGCCGAGTGGCGGGCGTTCGTGCTCGGGGCCAGGGACGGCGAGTTCGATCTGAAGTGAGCGGGCGTCCCCGGTAGGGCTGGAGAGCCCGCTGGAGGAGACGGCCGAGGGGCACGCCCGGTACATACGGTGCGTGCCCCTCCCGTGTTCCCGGCGCGGGCCGGACGGTGGTGCCGGGTCAGTACGCCTCGGTGAAGTACTGCGAGGCCTTCTTGTCCGTGGCTCGGTAGCCGTCCTTGCCGCCCTCGATGAGCTTGGCGACCTTCTCCAGCTGGTCCTTCATGTGCGTGGCGTTGCCCTTGTACTTGCGCTGGAGGGCCTCGTACTCCCGGTGCGCCTCACCGTCCCACGTGTCGGTGACGACCTTGAGCGCCTGGTCCATCTCCTGGAGGTCCTGGACGATGTTCTTCGACACCGTCCGGATGCGGTTGGCCATCTCCTGGACGCTCTCGTACCGAACCCGGGTGCCCGGATCTGTGCCGGCCATGCTGTTCTCCTCGAAGCTCGAAGTGTGATCGGTCGGCCCTGTGGCCGCGAACGGGTCGGTCGGTCAGATGTTGTTGAGACCCGAGGTGTTCTGGTTGGCCTCGGTCCTGGCGGCGGCGAACTGGGCGCGCACGTCGTCGTCCTGCTCGTTGCTCAGGTTCTTCGTCTGGCCGACCGCGTTCTCCAGGACGGTGAGCAGCCGGAGGATCGCGTCGTGGTCCTCGTTGATCATCACCTGGGCCGAGACGAAGCCCGAGGCGCCGACACCCGTCCACCCTGCGCTGACCGTCGCGATGATGTCGGCCAGTTCCCGCGCCTGCTTGGAGACCTGCTCCTTGGTCTCGGTGATCTTGTTCTTCGCCTGGACGACCGGGTCGTCAGAAAGTCCGAACCCACCTGTGGGGCTGCTCATCCGGAGTCCTATCTATCGGTTCCCAGCCCGGCACACGCGGTCGCCGCCGGGCTTCTTCTCTTCGCGCGCGCCGCCGGAACCGGCCGTGGTGTGTTCCCCGGACGGTCCCGTACGTACGTCGCGCTTGCCCCCGTGTCTCAGAAGAGGGGGAAGCAATGGGTGGGGGCGGCTTTCCGGTGGGACGGGACGGTACGCGTCACTGTCCGGGCGGCGGGAGTCCTCTCCGCCGTCCAGCATGTCCCCCGTCATGTCAGGTCCCCCATGACCCCCGTCGACCCCATGGACCTCATCGCACTCGTGAAGCCATGGTCACTCTAGCCATATCCCCTCCTGGCCCCAACACCGGTTTCGGGAGAGAGATCGACTTCACTCACCGGAATTCATCGGAACTCATTGCAAAGCGCGCGGCGGTCCCGACTGCCCTCCGTGCGCTCTCCCGCCCTCCGCGATGCCTCCCGCTCACTCGCTCCGATGCCTCCCGCCCCGCCGCGCGTGTGCTCATGCCCGTCGGCGCGAGGCCCCGCGCCGTGCGTCCCGGCGCCGCAGGTCCCGCAGCACGGTGGCCGAGCCCGCGACGACCGCGACCAGCACGCCGCCGATCCCCAGGGCGTACGTGGCGTACCGCTCCGAGCGTTCCTGGGGGGTCTCGGAGAGCGCGAGATGGGCGGGTTCCGGCGCGGGCGGCTTGGGCGGGCCCGGGTCGGGGCGCGGGGACTCGGGTGCGCGGTCGTCCTCGGTGAGCGCGCGGACCGGGTCGACGACACCCCAACCGACGAAGTCGTCATGGCCGTTGACGCTGCGTTCGGCGGTCTGCTCGATCTGCGCGACGACCTGGTGCGCCTTCCACTTCGGGTGCTTGGCGCGCAGCAGCGCGGCGACGCCCGCGACGTACGGGGCGGAGAAGCTCGTCCCGTTGTCGACGCACTGGCCGTTGCCGGGGACGGTGGAGACGATGTCCACGCCGGGCGCCGCCACCCCCACGAACGTCCCGGACTGGGAGAACGGCGCGCGCTCGTTGTTGCGGTCGGAGGCGGCGACGGCGAGAACGCCGTCGAAAGCGGCGGGATAGGTGTTCTTGCGCCGTCCGTCGACACCGTCGTTGCCCGCCGAGGCGACGACGACTATGTCGTTGTCGAGGGCGCGGCGTACGGCGCGGCCCAGGGTGGAGTCCTCCGTCAGCGGCTTCGTGGTGTCCTGGGAGATGTTGATGACGTCGGCCTTCTGAGCGATGGCGTGGTCGATCGCCTTGGCCATGGTGGTGTCCTGGCCGCTGTTCTTCTCGTCGTTCTGGCGGATCGGGATGATGGTGGCCTCGGGGGCCAGTCCGACGAATCCGGTGCCCTTACGGGGGCGCGCGGCGATGATCCCGGCGACCTTGGTGCCGTGGCCGACCTTGTCGTCCGTACCGTCGCCGTCCTTGCCCTTCTCCATTTCCTTGGCCAGGAACTCGGTTCCCGCGGAGGTGTCGACGGCCTTCCTCAGCTGCCGGTTGGTGTTGTCGACCCCGGTGTCGATGACGGCGACGCTCACCCCCTCGCCCTTGGTGTCCGCCCACAGTTCGTCGAGGATCACGCGCTGGAGCGGCCACGGGGTGCCCGCGATCTGCTGCTTCATGGGGAAGGAGCATTCGCCGCTGCCGTTTATCCCGAAGTTCCAGGAGGCTTCCCCGCGCCCCGTACCGGGCCCTTCCGCGGCGGGGGCGGGCCGGAACCCGGTCAGGGCCGTGAGCGCCGTCAGTGCCGCCCCGGCGGCCGCCAGGGCGGATTTCGCACGTACGTGAGGCATCGCAGCCATCAGCTCCCGGTCCTCCCTCACGAGCCCTGCGGCTGACGCGCGCTGTTGGTGTCGAGGCGCGGCCCCTTCGACAGGAACTCCGACCAGGCGATCGGGACCAGGGCCGGGGTGACCTTCTCGTAGCCGAGTCTTATCTGGGCCTCGCTGGGCTCGGGGCGGCCGTCCTGCTGCTCCTGCCGCTCCCCCGCGCCGATGTCCGACCGCGCCGCGTCGCTGTCGCCGTTCGCCTGGACCGCGTACCGCAGCCCGGTGTCCGTCACCAGGAAGAGCGAACCGTCGGGGTTGGTCTGCCGCCCCCGCACCTGCGTGTAGAGCAGTCCGCTGCCGGGGGTGACGTACGTGCTCGTGCCTCCGGCGGTGATGTCCGCGGGGTACGCCGCGCCGGCCCAGGTGGAGAGCGTCGCGCGGCCCTTGTCGTCGACCGAGCGCAGCACGCTGCACACCGTGTCGCGGGCGCCTTCGCCGCGCTCCGTGTTGACCTGGGCGGCGCGCCGTTCGGGCCAGCGGTTCTCCGCGCCGAAGGTCTCCGTGTCCGGCGTGAGCGACTGCGCGTCCACGGTGTCGGCCTCGCCGCCCATCTCCAGGTCGCCGGTCTGCGGGGAGTTGATCAGCAGCCAGGCGGTGAACTCCGACACCGGCTGGACCTTGCCCTGGAGGACGACGTAGTGCTGCGGCCCCGCGCCGGTCTGGGCGAGCAGCACCTTCCCCACCCGGTCCTGCTCCGCGGTGAGTCCGCCTCCGACCCCCGCGTCGGAGGCGACTTCTCCGGGGACCTCGGGGAAGTCGACGGGGCTGCCGGTGTGCAGGGTGTCCAGCCAGTCGTCGGTGACGGACTGCGGCTCCCGGTCACCGACGAGCGCCCGGGTGAGGTTGTCGCTCTGCTTGTCGCGCACCAGGTACTTCGTACCGTCGGCGTCGACGAGATAGCGGTCGCCCTTCTGGCCCTTCACGTACAGCACCTGAGCACCGGTCAGCCGCTGTCCGCCCTCCGTCCTCCCGAGGTCGCGTTCGGCGAAGAGGAACGCGGCCTTCTGGACGCTGCCGCCCTTGCCGGCGCCCGGCTGCTCGCAGACGGCCCACCGCTTGGGCTCGCCCGCGTCCTTCTCACTGGGCAGCCGGTCGGGCGCGTACGGAATGCCCAGTACGGGGCCGCGCGGGGGCTTGCCCGCGTCCAGGATCTTGTCGGGTACCTGGATGACCGCGAACTGCTTCGGGGTGAGCAGGAGCCGGGCCGACGCGAGATTGAGCACGGGATGGAGGAGCGTCTCCTTCTGCTTCCCCTCACCGGTGCTCAGTACCACGTAGCGTGTGGTGGAGTCCTTTCCGACGATCACCTTGGTGTTCGGCTCCGCCCAGTCCTTGGGCGCGGTGGGTTTGAACATCCCCCAGGCTCCGAACCCCGCCAGGATCAGCGCGCCGGCGATCAGTCCGGGGACGACGGCGCGCAACGGTCTGGGCGCGCCTTCCTCCGTGCTGGTGGCCGAGGGTTGGAGAAATGCGGCCACCGTACGCTTCTTCGCGAAGGTGTACGCGTTGAGCTCATCCCGCCGTGATGCCATGAGTCCCCATCGATGAAAAAAGGCTCGGTCTCCTCCCGGGGACAGGGCACGTCGGCATGGCCCCCGGGCCCTGCCTGAGTGTCGGACCGGCCCCCTACTATGCCTGTAGGCCGGGCGTGCTGGTGGGGCGGGTAGGGTGATCCAGCTGCCAACACCCTGGTCGGCCAGGGCGATCGGGACGAATTGGGGGGTTTCTCCATCATGGCTTCAGCGACGCAGACGCGGCCTGCCGCGACCGCGCCGTCCGCCGCCGGCTCCCCAGGCCAGGCGACGCCCGGACGGAAGGCGCGGCCAGGGCATTTCGGACCGTTTCGAATGCAACAACTCGTCCTGATCGAGCTGGCCGCGGCCGTGCTGCTGGTGGCGTGGGTCATCAGCCCCCTGCTGCTGGTCCCGGCCGGTGTGCTCGCCACGCTGCTGGTGCTGCTGGCCCTGGTCCGCAGGCACCGGCGTGCGCTGCCCGACTGGCTCGCGACGGTTCTCGCCCTGCGCGCCCGCACGCGCAGGGCCGCCTCCCTGGTGATTCCCGCAGGTACGGAGCCTGGGCTGGCGCCCGCCGTGGAGTGCGACCCGGCGCTGCGCACATACGCGTACAGCGACCGTGACCGGCGCCCGATCGGGCTGATCGGTGACGGCACGTTCCTGACGGTGGTGCTGCAGGTCGAGTCGGACGCCACGGCGCTGCGGCCCGACCGCGCGGCCAGGCCGCTCCCCGTCCGTCTCGTACGGGACGCGCTCGACGTGGACGACGTACGGCTGGAGTCCGCCCAGATCGTGCAGCACACGCAGCCCGCGCCCGCCCCGCATCTGCCGGAGCAGTCGGTGGCGGCCCGCAACTACGCGCCGTTGCAGGCCCGGACCGGCTCCCCCGCCGTACGGATCACGTGGATAGCGCTCAAGCTCGACCCCGAACTCTGCCCGGAAGCGGTGGCGGCACGGGGCGGCGGTCTGCGGGGCGCCCAGAAGTGTGTGGTGCGCGCCGCGGATCAGCTCTCCAGCCGGCTGGCGGGCGCGGGATTCCGTGCCTCGGTGCTGACCGAGCAGGAGCTGACCGCGGCGATAGCCGTCTCGTCGTGCGCCAACCCGCTGGCCATTGCGCAGGCAGGGCGTACGGAGACGCCGGTGCGGCGGACCATGGAAACGTCGCGTACGTGGCGGTGCGACGACCGCAGACACACCTCGTACTGGGTGGCCCGCTGGCCGGAGCTCGGCGGCGGGGCGCCGATGCCGCAGCTCGTCGCGCTGCTGACGTCGATCCCGGCGCTCGCCACGACCTTCAGCCTCACGCTGGGGCGCGGTGAACGGCAGGGGGTGACGGTCAGCGGCCACGTACGGATCACGGGGCGCAGCGACGAGGAGCTGGTGGCCGCCCGTCATGAACTGGAGCGCGCGGCCCGCGGGGTGAAGACCGGGCTGGTGCGTCTGGACCGCGAGCAGGTGCCCGCGATGCTCGCCACTCTTCCGCTCGGGGGTACTCGCTGATGTCCGTACCGACCACCGGGCCCGCGCCCGTGCGTGGGCCCGCTCCGGTGCCGGCGGCTCCGGGAGCGGCTTCCGGGCCGGGTTCGGCTCCGGCAGGGGGCCCCGCTCCGGCTCCGATGCCCGCGATGATGCGGGAGCCGGTGAGGGGCCGGGGCAGGCCGCGGATCGGTTTCGGGCTGATCGGGCCCCGCCGTGAGCGCCACGCGCTCTCCGTGGACCAGTTGGAGGCGCTGGCCCTGCCGGTCGGGGACGACGGCGTGGTGATCGGCGTGGACGCGGGGAACCGGCCCGCCGTTCTCGGCGTCAACCGGCCCACTCCGTACGACATCACGCTGATCGGTGGCCTGTGGACGGCGCAGGTGCTGGTGCTGCGGGCCGCCGCAACCGGTGCGCGTATCGCCGTGGAGACGGGCCGGGCGCACGTCTGGACCGGACTCGCGCAGGCGGCGGGCGGGGGCACTCCCTGCGTCACGCTGCACGACGTGGGACGGGTGCCGCCCCAGGGCGCCTCCGCCGGCAGTCCGGTGATCGTGGTGCGGGACTGCGGGATGCGGCCGCCGCGCGGGCGTGTGGTGTCGGCGCCGTGGCAGTCGGTGCTGACGCTCCTGCCCTACCTCAGCCCGGTGGCGCCGCGTCTGATGGAGAAGTCGGCACTCGTCGGCCTTCAGCGGGTGTCGCCGGACGAGGCGGCGCAGATCGGCCGGATCATGAGCCTGCCGCGCGTCGAGACGGAGGCGCTGTCGACGCTCTCCGACGGGGTGACGCTCTGGTGCACCCCGCGGGACCGGCAGTTCGTGATGACGCAGGCGACGGACGCCGAGACCGGATTGTTGGGCAGCGCGCGCCGGATGGACTGAGGGCGCGCGGTACACACGGGGTGCGGTGCGCCCGGTGCGGTGCGCCCGGTGCGGCGCGTCCGGTGCGGCGCGTCCGGTGCGGCGCGTCCGTTGCGATTCCGGCTGCCATCACGCGCGCGGATGTATGGATTTGGCCACCCTTGCACCGTTCTCCCGGCCCCGTGTGCCGCCCCGTACGGTGCCGGAGGCGCACGCTCCGCGCGGCCGGGGCCGTCTGGGGACGGGGCGGGCTGTACGGGACGGATGTTGACGGGGCGGTCCACCCTGCCGTATCGGCGGCGTTGGCGATTAGGGTGGGTACAGGCGCGGGAGCAGAGAACCTGCGGGCAGCCCGGCCGCGTCGCCAGGGGAAGAGCCGGGCGGACCGGAGTGACGGATTCGGCCGCCCCCACCCACCACGGCACAAGGGTGCTCGACCACACCAGGAGGCAAAGTGAACAGCGATCGGGACGAGATCCGTGGCGGCTGGAACCGGCCTGCCGCGGACGATCAGTCCGACGCGGAGCCCGAGATGACGGGTGAGTTCACCATCGACTACACCCCGCCCGCCTGGTACACGCAGAACGCGCCGGGGGACACGACCGGTGGTGGCGCCACGAGCGCACCGGCCTTCACCAACTCTCCCCCGCCGCCCGGCGGCGCGCCCGTCGCGGTGCCGGGGCTGCCCGCGGGGAGCGGCTTCGAGCCCAGCTGGGGCCCGCATCCCGCCTCCGCGCCGCAGCCCGCGTCCCAGGCGCCTTCGGCTCAGCCCGCGCAGCGGTCGCAGGACGGTGCCGAGCCCGCTCGCGCCGCGGAACCGGCGGCACCGGCGTCCGCGCCCGGAGCGCCGGAACCGTTCGGCGGCGGCGACGTGGAGAGCGGCGCGACGATGCGGTTCTCCCCGAAGGCGCTGAAGCGCGAGATGGAGAAGCACGAGGCGGCGAAGAACGGCGCGCCGGAGACGGCCGAGGCCCGGACGGGCCCGGCGGCCGACGCCGACCCGACCGGTGCGGCGGGCAAGGACACGGTCGACGGCCAGGTCGCCGAGACAGGCGCGGGCACGGGCGCGGGCACGGGCTCGGGCACAGGCGCGGAGACCGGTGCTGCCCCGGAGACCGGTCCGTCCGCCGCGTCGGCGGACACGGCGCACGTGTCCGCTGCGCGGGCGGGCGACGCGGGCGGCGCGGCCGGTGCCGGGACGGACGACGAACCGGCGGAGAGCGCGAGCGTTCCGCCCGTACCGCCGACGTCCGAGGAGACGTCCGAGGAGACGTCCGCCGCGCCGTACGGGGCGGACGGAGCGGCCAGGAACGGGGCGCCGGCCGGCAGCGCGGCCGACGGCGGCGCGGCGGCGGACGCCGCGCCGGGCCCTGTGGAACCCGGTGCACCCGGTGAACCCGGTGCATCTACGGTGCCGACCTCAACGACCGCACCAGACGTACCGGATGCACCGGCCGCGCCTGTGGCGCAGGACGGTGCCGCGGACGACGCGCCCGCTCCCGGCGCGCCGGCCCCGGAGCCCGAGGCGCCGTCCGAGGCCGCGTCCAAGACTCCCGACGACGGTATTGCGGACGCGATCCCGGTGCCCCCGAGGGCCGAGGCCGCCGGCGACGAGCCGTCCGACGCCGTTCCCGTGGCCGAACCGGCGGACGCGGTACCGCCCGTGGTCGTCGCCGACGCCGTCCCACAGGACGCGGTGCCCGCCGACGAGCCCCAGAACGCTCCCCCGGTCCCCGCACCGGCGCAGCCCTGGGCGCCCCAGCCCGGCGCCGTGCCGGGCGCCGGACTGCCTCCGTTGCCGCCCGCGTTCCAGCCGGCCGCGCCGGCACCCGCGCCGCGGTGGCCCGTATCGGCGCAGTCGGCCGAACAGTCGGCCACGCCGCAGAGCCAGGCGCCGGCCGTCCCCGCGCAGGCACAGCCCCAGGACCGGCCGCCTGCCGCGCCTCAGGGATCGCCACAGGGTGCGAGCGCGTGGCCCGCGTTGCCCGCCGCGCCGCAGGCCCAGGGCGGCTACGGCTTCCCGCAGCAGACGGGGCCGGCCGGCCAGGGCCCGGCCGCCGCCGTGCCGGTGCCTCCTGCTCCCGTGCCGCCCGCCCCCGTACCACCCGTGCCGCCCGCGGCGCAGCCGCCGGCCGCGCTGCCGCCCGCGGCCTCCGCACCGGCTCCGAGCACCGGGCAGACTCCGTCGGCCCCGAACGCCCCCGTACCACCCACCGGTTACGGCTTCCCGCAACAGGGACAGCCGGGCTTCCCGGTGCCCGCGCCGCAGCCGCCCGCCCCGCAGAGCGGTTACGGCTTCCCGCAGCAGGGCGGTTACGGATTCCCCCAGCCGGGCGCTCCCGGGGCGCAGCAGCCCCCGCAGGCGGGCTACGGGTTCCCGCAGCAGCAGGGCCGGCCGGGCGCGGATGCCCCCGCCCCCGTACCACCGTCTCCGTCGGCGCCCCATCTGCCGGTGCCCGCCGCGGCGCACCTGCCCGCCCAGCAGCCCCCGCAGCCGCAGCCGCACCCGGGTCAGACGCCACCGCCCGGGGCCGACGAGCCACCGCAGCTCCACCAGGCGCTGCCGCAGGCCGCGCCCGGTGCGCCGCCCGTCGACCCCCGTACCGGCGCGGCGTGGCCCTCCGCCGTCGCGCACGACCACCGCGAGCGCTCCGTACCGGGCGCTCCGCTCGGTTACACGGCGGCTGTTGAACTGTCCTCGGACCGTCTGCTGCGCAACAACAAGCAGAAGCCCAAGAGCAGCCGCAATGCCTCCGGTGGTTCGCGCTTCAAGATCGGCGGGAAGGCCGCCGAGGCGGAGCGGCGACGCAAGCTCGAACTGATCCGTACACCGGTGCTCTCCTGCTACCGGATCGCGGTCATCAGCCTCAAGGGCGGCGTCGGCAAGACCACGACGACGACCGCGCTGGGCTCGACCCTGGCCTCCGAGCGGCAGGACAAGATCCTGGCGATCGACGCCAACCCCGACGCCGGAACGCTCGGCCGCCGCGTACGGCGCGAGACCGGGGCGACCATCCGCGACCTGGTGCAGGCGATCCCGCACCTCCACAGCTACATGGACATCCGCCGGTTCACCTCGCAGGCGTCGTCCGGGCTGGAGATCATCGCCAACGACGTGGACCCGGCCGTCTCGACGACGTTCAACGACGAGGACTACCGGCGCGCGATCGACGTCCTCGGCAAGCAGTACCCGATCATCCTCACGGACTCGGGCACCGGCCTGCTCTACAGCGCGATGCGCGGCGTGCTGGACCTCGCCGATCAGCTCATCATCATCTCGACGCCCTCCGTGGACGGCGCGAGCAGCGCGTCGACGACGCTCGACTGGCTCTCCGCGCACGGCTACGCGGACCTGGTGCAGCGGTCCCTGACGGTCATCTCCGGAGTCCGCGAGACCGGCAAGATGATCAAGGTGGACGACATCGTGCAGCACTTCGAGACCCGCTGCCGCGGCGTCGTCGTGGTGCCCTTCGACGAGCACCTCTCGGCGGGCGCCGAGGTGGACCTCGACATGATGCGCCCCAAGACACGCGAGGCGTACTTCCATCTCTCGGCGCTGGTCGCGGAGGACTTCGTACGGGCCCAGCAAGCGCAGGGGCTGTGGACCGCGGACGGCCAGCCGCCACCGCACCTCGCGCCGCCGATGCCGGGCCACCCGGGCATGCCGATGCAGGGGCAGGCGCCGTACGGGGCGCCCGCCCAGGGGTTGCCGCCGCAGGGCCCGCCGTACGGGCAGCCGATGCACGGTCAGCCCCCGTACGGGGCGCCGCACCCCGCGCAGCACGGACAACCAGGACAGCACGGACAGTCAGGACAGCACGGACAGCAGCCGGGGCAGCCGCACCAGGGGCAGCCCGTCCACGGACAGCCTTACCCGCCTCAGCAGTACCCGCAGCCGCCGGTGCCCCAGCAGCCACAGCCGCAGCAGCCACACCACGGTCAGCAGCAGCCTCCGGCCGCGCCCTACCCGCAGCCGTACCCGCAGCAGCCGTACGGCGGACCGCAGCCGGGGCCGGGCATCCAGCAGGGCTGGCAGCAGTCGCCGCCCTCCCAGGCGCAGTCCCCCGCGAGCCCGGCGGGGCCCCCGCAGCCCCAGCCCGGGCAGGCCGTCCCACCAGGACAGCAGCCCGCCTCGTACGGTCTGCAGCCACCGCACGCCCCGGCGCCGGACCCGGCGGAGAAGCCCGACGCGCAGCACCCCGTGCCGCCGGGCGGATGGCCTCAGCAGCCGCCGCCGGCAGCACCGCCAGCGCCTCAGCAGTAGGGCGTCAGAGGTAGAGACCAATGAGGGGCCGCACCGTCTTCACGGTGCGGCCCCTCGGCGCATTCCCGCAGACCACACGGGGTTTGGGCGACCGTTGACGCGGCCGACGAGCGCTGATAAACCTTCGCTTCACCAGTTGGCGAACCAGCATCAACCCGGCTTCTCCGTACGAGTGATAACGCGAGGTCACCGTCCTATGGTCGAAAGAGTTCCGCCGCGTACGCCGCGACGGGCCGCGCCCCGGCCCGTACACCGGCCCGAACCCCGCCCCGTACGGCAGCGCCGCCGTTCCCGCCTCCGTCATCTGCCGGCCTCCGTCGCCGCCTCCGTCGCACTGGTGGCCGGATCGGTGGTCCCGCTCGGACCGCTGCTCCCGGCGCCGCAAGATGCCCGGGCAGCCGACGGCAAGAATGTCCTCACCGTCGCGGTGAGCCAGAGCATCGACTCGCTCAGCCCGTTCCTGGCACAGCGGCTGACCAGTACCAGCATTCACCGGCTGGCGTACGAGTACCTCGTCAACTACGACCCGAAGGACGCCCATCCGGTCCCCGGGTTCGCCACCGCGTGGCAGTCGTCCGCCGACAAGTTGACGTGGACGTTCACCATCCGTGGGGACTCGAAGTGGTCCGACGGTCGGAAGGCAACGTCCGAGGACGCCGCCTGGACGTTCAACAAAATGATGACGGACCCGAACGCCGCCACCGCCAACGGCAGCTTCACCGCCAACTTCGCCAAGGTCACGGCGCCCGATCCGGCCACGCTGGTCATCGAGCTGAAGAAGCCTCAGGCCACCATGACCGCGCTCGATGTGCCGATCCTGCCGAAGCACATCTGGGAGAAGGTCGGCGACTTCTCCACGTTCAACAACGACAAGACGTTCCCGATCGTCGGCAATGGTCCCTTCGTCATCACGGACTACAAGGTCGACCAGTACGTCAAGCTCAAGCCCAACAAGGACTTCTGGCGCGGCGCGCCCAAGTTCGACGAGCTGGTATTCAAGTACTACAAGGACGGGGACGCGGCCGTCGCGGCGCTCCAGAAGGGTGAGGTGTCCTTCACCTCCAACCTGACCCCGGCCCAGGCCACGGCGCTGAAGAGCGCCAAGGACATCACGGTGAACAACGCCCCGGGGCGGCGCTTCTACGCGCTCGCCACCAACCCCGGCGCCCGGTCGAAGGACGGGAAGAAGTTCGGCAACGGAAACCCCGCGCTGCTCGACCCCGCCGTACGCAAGGCGCTCTTCCAGGCCGTGGACCGCGAGACGATCGTCGACAAGGTGTTCCAGGGGTACGCCGTCGAGGGCCAGGGCTACATCCCGCCCCGCTTCGCCTCGTACTTCTGGCAGCCCTCGGACAGTCAGAAGATCGCGTACGACCCGGCCGCGGCGGCGAAGACGCTCGACTCCGCCGGCTACCGGAAGGACGGCGATGGCAGACGTCTGGGCAAGGACGGCAAACCGCTCAACTTCCGGATCCTCTGCCATGCCACGGACCCGAACGACAAGTCGATCGGCAAGTACCTCCAGGAGTGGTGGGGCACGCTGGCCATCGGACTGAAGGTCGAATGCCTCGACAACGTCTCCGACCCCTGGATGGCCGGTGACTACGACCTCGCCTTCGACGGCTGGTCCGTCAACCCCGATCCCGACTTCGTCCTCTCCATCCACACCTGCGGGGCGCTCCCCGCCACACCGAAGGACACCGGCGCGACCGACAACTTCATCTGCGACAAGCGGCTGGACGAGCTGTACGCGCAGCAGTCGGCGGAGTACGACACCGCCAAGCGGGCGGAACTGGTCAAGCAGATGGAGTCACGGCTGTACGACACCGGGTACATGAACGTCATGGCGTATCCGAACGCGGTCGAGGCGTACCGCACCGACCAGATCAAGTCGATCACGACGATGCCGGAGGCCGCCGGGAACATCTGGGGCCAGGACGGCTACTGGAGCTGGTGGTCCGCGGTGCCCGCCGACGACGGCGGGGAGGGCTCCGACTCCGGCGGTTCCTCGTCGACCGGTGCACTGATCGGGGTCGGTGCCGTAGTCGTGGTCGCCGCGACGCTCGGGGGCTTCCTCATGCTGCGGCGCCGCTCCACCGCGGAAGACCGTGAATAGGCCGTGAGCACCGCGAGCACGCCCCGTACGGTGCGGGAGGCGGCGGACGGCCCGGCCGAGGAGGGCGCGTATCACCCCCGGGTCGCCGAGGGAGGTCGCCTGATCGGTGTCGGAGAGGAGGAGCGCGGCCGGCAGGTAGGTGGCGA
>NZ_JBFBJB010000092.1:0-27340 GCF_040685895.1 Streptomyces sp. NPDC088124
AATGTGCCGAGACGGAGCGAGCGGAGCGAGTGCAGTGCACCAGACGCCGCGAGCCCCGCCCTGCGGGCGGACGGCGCTACTTTCGCAACACGCCCTAGCGCAGGAACGCCGCCGCCACACCCGCGTCCACCGGGATGTGCAGACCGGTGGTGTGGCTCAGTTCGCCGCCCGTCAGGACGAAGACCGCCGCCGCCACATGGTCCGGCAGCACCTCGCGCTTGAGGATGGTCCGCTGCGCGTAGAACTCGCCCAGCTTCTCCTCCGCCACCCCGTACACGGCCGCGCGCTCGGCGCCCCAGCCGCCCGCGAAGATCCCGGAGCCGCGGACCACCCCGTCCGGATTGACCCCGTTGACCCGGATCCCGGCCCCGCCCAGTTCGGCGGCGAGCAGCCGGACCTGGTGGGCCTGGTCGGCCTTGGTCGCCGAGTACGCGATGTTGTTCGGGCCCGCGAACACCGCGTTCTTCGACGCGATGTAGACGATGTCCCCGCCGAACCCCTGGTCGGTCATGACCCGGGCCGCCTCCCGCGAGACGAGGAACGAGCCGCGGGCCATGATGTCGTGCTGGAGGTCCCAGTCCCCGGCCGTCGTCTCCAGCAGCGGCTTGGAGATCGAGATGCCCGCGTTGTTGACGACCAGGTCCACCCCGCCGAAGGCGAGCGCCGCCGCGTCGAACGCAGCCCGGATCTGCTCCTCGTCCGTCACGTCGACGGTCACCGCGACGGCCCGGTCCGCGCCGCCGAGTTCCTCCGCGACGCTCGCCGCGCCCTCGGCGTTGAGATCCGCGACCACGACACACGCGCCCTCGGCGGCCAGCCGGTGCGCGACGGCCCGGCCGATCCCCGAGCCCGCCCCCGTCACCAGCGCGACCCGGGTGGCCAGCGCCTTCGGGGCCGGCATCCGGCGCAGCTTGGCCTCCTCCAGCTCCCAGTACTCGATACGGAACTTCTCGAACTCCTCGATGGGCGCGTACGTGGAGACTGCCTCGGCACCGCGCATCACGTTCACGGCGTTCACGTAGAACTCACCGGCGACCCGGGCGGTCTGCTTGTCCTTGCCGAACGAGAACATCCCGACGCCGGGCACCAGCACGATCGCCGGGTCGGCGCCGCGCATCGCCGGCGAGTCCGGCGTGGCGTGCCGCTCGTAGTACGCCCGGTACTCCGCCCGGTACGCGGTGTGCAACGCGGCCAGCCGCTCCCGTACCTCCTCCAGCGGCGCCCCGGCGGGCAGGTCGAGCACCAGCGGGCGGACCTTGGTGCGCAGGAAGTGGTCCGGGCAGGAGGTGCCCAGCGCGGCCAGCCGCGGGTGCTCCTCGCGCGACAGGAAGTCGAGGACCGGCTCCGTGTCCGTGAAGTGGCCGACCTGGGGCCGGTCGGTGGAGGCGAGCCCCCGGATCAGCGGGGCGAGAGCGGCGGCCTTCGCGCGCCGCTCGGCCTCGGGCAGCGGCTCGTACCCCTCCCGTACGGGGCCGAACGGCTCGGGCGCGCCACGCTCCGCCAGGAACGTCTCGGCGGTCCGGATGATGTGCAGCGAGTTGCGCTCGCACTCCTCGGAGCTGTCGCCCCACGCGGTGATGCCGTGCCCGCCGAGCACACAGCCGATCGCCGCCGGGTTGGCCTTCTTGACCGCGGCGATGTCCAGGCCGAGCTGGAAGCCGGGACGCCGCCACGGCACCCAGACCACGGTGTCGCCGAAACACTCCGCCGTCAGTTTCTCGCCGTCGGCCGCGCAGGCCAGCGCGATCCCCGAGTCGGGGTGCAGGTGGTCCACATGGGCCGCGTCCACCAGCCCGTGCATCGCGGTGTCGATGGAGGGCGCCGCCCCGCCCTTGCCGTGCAGGCAGTAGTCGAACGCGGCGACCATCTCGTCCTCGCGCTCCACCCCCGGATAGACCCCGGTCAGCGCGCGCAGCCGGTCCACGCGCAGCGCGGCGAGACCACCGGCGGTGAGGGTGCCGAGGTCTCCGCCCGACCCCTTGACCCACATCAGCTCGACGGCGTCGCCGGTCACGGGGTCGGTGGTGGATCCCTTGGCGGAGGTGTTGCCGCCGGCGTAGTTGGTGTTGCGCGGATCGGCGCCGAGCCGGTGCGAACGCTCCAGCAGTTCGGCTGCCGCCGGGTGGATGCGGGGCTGGTCGGTCATCATGTCCCTCTGTGATGTACGGACTTCGGGCGGAGAAGGCGAGAAGGCGAGAAGGCGAGAAGGGGAGAAGCGGGAGAAGGCGCGGACGGAACGCCGGACAGGCGGACGGAGCCGCTCCGAGGAGTACGGTGCCGCTCCGCAGCCCGCCTCAGGCGCCCCAGCCCGCCTGTGTCCCGCCGACCCGCTCGGCGATGATCTTCTTGCCGTAGCCGGAGGCGTGGTACGCGGCGACGGGGTCGGCGTCCGCGCCCAGTTCGGCGCGTGCCTCGGCCACCAGCGGGCGTACGTCCGTGTTGAAGGCGTCCATGAGCGCCGCGTTGGCCGCCAGTACGTCGCCCGCGCGCTGGGCCGCGTCCAGCGCGTCCGCGTCCACCAGCAGCGCCTTGGCCGTGGCCTCCTGGACGTTCATCACCGAGCGGATGATCGCGGGGATCTTCTCCTCGATGTTGTGGCACTGGTCCAGCATGAACGCGGTGTCCGCCGTGTATCCGCCGCCCCTGATCACCTCGTACATGATCCGGAAGAGCTGGAAGGGGTCCGCGGCGCCGGCCATCAGGTCGTCGTCCGCGTAGAAGCGGGAGTTGAAGTCGAAGCCGCCGAGCTTCTTCTCACGCAGCAGCAGCGCCACGATGAACTCGATG
Organism: Streptomyces sp. NPDC088124; assembly: GCF_040685895.1. NCBI lineage: Bacteria > Bacillati > Actinomycetota > Actinomycetes > Kitasatosporales > Streptomycetaceae > Streptomyces > Streptomyces sp. NPDC088124. The sequence continues at coordinate 2,788 of NZ_JBFBJB010000092.1, forward strand.
TTGGTGCCCGGCGCGTGGTGCCCGGTGTCCACCACGACCTGGGCCTTCTCGCCCAGTTTGAGGCAGTGCGCGTACGCGGTGCCCCAGTCCGGCACGTCCGTGGCGTAGAAGGCGGGCTCGAACAGCTTGTACTCCAGCAGCATCCGCTGGCCCTCGCCGAGCCGCTCGTACACCGCGGACAGCGCCTCGGCGAGCCGCCCCTGCCGGGCGGAGATGTCGTCCTGGCCGGGGTAGTTGATGCCGTCGGAGAACCACAGCTTCAGATCGCGCGACCCGGTGGCGTCCATGACGTCCACGCACTCCAGCAGATGCCCCAGCGCCTTGCGGCGCACGGCGGCGTCGGGATGGGTGACCGAGCCGAGCTTGTAGTCGTCGTCCTGGAACACGTTCGAGTTGATCGCCCCGATACGCAGCCCCAGTTCGCGCGCGTGGGCGGCGAGCGCGCCGTAGTCGTCCACGCGGTCCCAGGGGATGTGCAGCGCCACCGACGGCGCGACCCCTGTGTGGGCGTGCACCCGCGCGGCGTCCGCGAGCTTCTCCCGCGGCGTGCGCGGCACACCCTGCTGCGTGAAGACCTTGAACCGTGTGCCGGAGTTCCCGAACGCCCACGACGGCGTCTCGACTGCCTGCGACTTCAGCGCCGCCTTCACAGCGGACACGGCGGATCGACCCGTCATCTCTCAGCGCTCCCGTGGTGCGGACTCGCGTGGCGAGTCAGTGTCACGATCCTTTATGAATCGTTTCATCGCGTGAAGCTATGGGAGTCCCTGACCGGTGTCAACCCTCCGCGCGTCACCTTTGAACGCTGTGAAGCATGCCCCCTTCGGTCCGACTCCAAAATGTCGAGCACACCCCATTGACTGTGCGGACCAACGCCGTTTAGCTTCCGTGCAACCTCATTGAAACCTTTCAGGGCGGGTGGCACAACGCGTCCCCCTCGCTGAGGAGTCCCTATGAACGAGCCCGTCACGGGCCCCGGTACGGATCCCGCACCGGCCACGGATGCCGGACCGGACCCCGCCCCCGTCCTGGCCCTGCGGGACGTGAGCAAGTCCTTCGGTGCCGTACGCGCCCTGCGGGACGTCTCCCTGCACCTCCTGCCCGGTGAGGCGCACGCCCTCGCCGGGGAGAACGGCGCCGGCAAGTCCACGCTGATCAAGACGCTCGCCGGGGTGCACAGGCCGGACGCCGGCGAGATCCTCCTCGACGGCGCGCCCGTCGTCTTCCACGGCCCCGCCGACGCCAGGGACGCGGGCATCGCCGTCATCTACCAGGAACCCACGCTCTTCCCCGACCTGTCGATCGCCGAGAACATCTTCATGGGCCGCCAGCCGCGCCGGAGCCTCGGCCGGATCGACCACCGGGCGGTACGGGAGACCACCGCCGCCCTGATGAAGCGGCTCGGTGTGGAACTCGACCCCGACCGGCCCGCCCGCGGGCTCTCCATCGCCGACCAGCAGATCGTCGAGATAGCCAAGGCGCTCTCCTTCGACGCACGGGTCCTGATCATGGACGAGCCGACCGCGGCGCTGACGGGCGGCGAGACCGCCCGGCTCTTCTCCGTCGTACGGACCCTGCGCGCGGAGGGCGCCGCCGTCCTGTTCATCTCGCACCGCCTGGAGGAGATCTTCGCTCTCTGCCAGCGCGTCACGGTCCTGCGCGACGGCCGCTGGATCTCCTCACGGCCGCTGGCCGGGCTCACCGAGGACGACCTCGTCCGCTCCATGGTCGGCCGTGAGCTGGGGGAGCTCTACCCCAAGCAGCGGGCGGCCGTCGGCGGGACCGCGCTGTCGGTACGGAGACTGACCCGGGAGGGCGTCTTCCGGGACATCTCCTTCGAGGTGCGGCGGGGCGAGATCGTCGCCCTGGCAGGGCTGGTGGGCGCGGGCCGCAGCGAGGTGGCCCAGGCCGTCTTCGGTGTGGACCGGGCCGACGCGGGCGAGGTCGAGGTCGCCGGGCGTACGCTGCCCGCCGGATCGCCGACCGCCGCCATGGCCGCCGGGCTCGCCCTCGTCCCCGAGGACCGCCGGCTGAACGGCCTCGTGATGGACCTGTCCATCGAGCGGAACATCGGCCTCACCGGGCTCGACCGACTCGGCCGCGGCGGCCTGGTCCGCCGGGTCCTGGAGCGTGGCCGGGCCGCCGACTGGGCCGTACGCCTCCAGCTCAAGTACAACCGCCTCGCCGACCCCGTCGGGGTGCTCTCCGGCGGCAACCAGCAGAAGGTCGTCCTCGCCAAATGGCTGGCGACCGAACCCGCCGTGCTCATCGTCGACGAACCCACCCGGGGCATCGACGTCGGCACCAAGGCGGAGGTGCACCGGCTGCTCTCCGCCCTCGCCGCGGACGGACTCGCCGTCCTGATGATCTCCTCCGACCTCCCCGAGGTGCTGGGCATGGCCGACCGGGTGCTCGTCATGCACGAGGGGCGGCTCACCGCGGAGATACCCCGGGCCGAGGCGAACGAGGAGACGGTGATGGCGGCGGCGACCGGCCTGAACGGGAAGGCGGCGGCATGACCATCCTGACGGACCGGCCCGCCACGGACACCCAGGACGCCACCTCCGCCCGCTCCCTCGTGGACGCCGTGTTCCGGGCCAGGGAGATCAGCATCGCCGGGGCGCTGGTCCTGCTCATCCTCGGCACCTGGATCTCCAACCCGCGCTTCCTCGACGACCAGGGCGTCAAGGACCTCCTGCTCAACGCCTCCATCCTGGTCCTGCTGGCCGTCGGCCAGTCCGTGGTCGTGGTGACCCGCAACATCGACCTGTCGGTCGGCTCGGTCGTGGGGCTCTCCGCCTTCGCCTGCGGCAAGTTCGTCGCCGGCACCGACCACGGCGTCCTCACCGTCCTGCTCCTGGGCATCGCCCTCGGCGTGGCCTGCGGACTGGTCAGCGGAGCCCTCGTCAGCTTCGGCCGGGTGCCCGCGCTCGTGGTCACCCTGGGCATGCTCTACATCATCCAGGGGCTCGACTACTGGTGGGCGCAGGGCGACCAGATCAGCGCGAACGACGTCCCCGACCCGATCCTCGGCCTGGGCAGCGGAAGTGTCCTCGGCGTCCCCTACCTTCCGCTGATCGCCGTCGCCGTGCTCGCCGGCACCGCGTACTACCTGCGCGGCTACCGCTCGGGACGCGAGCTGTACGCGATCGGCTCCAACCCCGAGGCCGCCCGGCTCGCCGGGGTCCCGATCCGCCGCCGGATCCTCGGCGCGTACGCCTTCTCCGGGGCCGTCGCCGGGTTCGCCGGCGCCCTGTGGCTCGCCCGCTTCGGCACCGTCGTCGCGGACAACGCCCACGGCTGGGAACTCACCGTCGTCAGTGCCGTCGTCGTCGGCGGCGTCGCCATCACCGGCGGCACCGGCACGGTCTGGGGCGCCGCGCTCGGCGCGCTGCTCCTCACCACCATCGGCAGCGCGCTGATCGTCCTGAAGGTCGACGCGTTCTGGCAGGGCGCCATCACCGGCGCGCTGCTCCTCGCGGCCATCAGCGTCGACCGGATCGTCTCCCTGCGCATGACCGCAGCACTGAGGAAGAGGAGCGCCCGACATGGGAATGGCGCCTGACACACGGACAGCGCCGCGGCCCCCGGCGCAGACGCCGGAGCAGCGCACCCCGACCGCGGCCGAGCGCGTCCGGGCCGTGGGACTGCGCTGGGACACGGCGGTCGGCGCCCTGCTGGTCGCGGTCTTCGTCGTCGGCCTCGGCACCACCGACGGGTTCGCCTCCGGCGAGAACCTGGCCTTTGCCTTCAACGACATCGCCGAGGTCGCCCTCATCGCCCTGCCCATGACCCTGCTGGTGGTGGCCGGGCAGGTCGATCTCTCCGTCGCCTCCATGCTCGGCCTCGGCAGCGCGCTGACCGGCTCCCTGTGGAACGCGGGCTGGGCCTTCGAGACGATCGTCCCCGTGGTGCTGCTCGTCGGAATCGCCGGAGGGCTCCTCAACGGCTGGCTCGTCACCCGAGTGGGGCTGCCCTCGCTCGCCGTCACCATCGGCACGCTCGCCCTCTACCGCGGCCTCGCCTCGGTCGCGCTGGGCAGCGACGCCGTCACCGACTTCCCCCGGGTGTACGCCGACTGGGCCGTGGACACCACCACGGTCCCCGGCACCTTCCTCACCTATCCCGTGGTGCTCTTCATCGCGGCGGCCGTGGTCACCGCCGTGGTCCTGCACGCCACCACCTTCGGCCGGTCACTGTTCGCGATCGGCGCCCAGGAGGAGGCCGCCTACTTCGCCGGCATCCGGGTCAAGCGCTTCAAACTGATCCTCTTCGTGCTCACCGGCGCGGTCTCCGCCTTCGCCGGTGTCGTCTTCACCCTGCGGTACGGCAGCGCCCGCGCCGACAACGGTCTCGGCTTCGAGATGCTCGTCATCGCCTCCGTACTGCTCGGCGGCGTCGACTTCGACGGCGGCAAGGGCACGCTCTTCGGCGCGGTCGCCGGGGTGCTGCTCATCGGGGTCCTGAAGAACCTGCTCACGCTGAACGACGTGCCCAACGAGGTCCAGGTCATCGTGACCGGGCTGCTGCTCGTCGCCTCCGTACTCACCCCCCGGGTCATCGCCGCCGCCTCGGAACGCAGACACCGGCGCGCACTCGGCGCCCCCGGCACCACCGTCCCCGAGCCCTGAGCCCCTGTCCGCCCGTCTCTGCCGGGCGCCCCGAGCCCCCGCCCGCCCGACTCCTCCGCCTGCCGAGCCTCCCGAAAGGTCCGCCCGCCATGCCGATCCGTACCGCTGCCCGACGCCGCGCAGCCACCGCCGCCACCGCCTGTGCCCTCGCCGTCGCGCTGACTGCCTGCTCCGGCACGACCAAGGACAGCGCGGAGAAGGACACCGCGACCGCCTCCGGCACCGCGGCCAAGGCCGACCCGGACGCGCCCCTGAAGAAGGGCCTCAAGCTCGCGTTCCTCCCCAAGCAGATCAACAACCCCTACGAGAAGATCGTCGACGAGGCGGGCATCGCGGCGGCGGGGGAGTACGGCGCCACCGGCAAGGAGGTCGGCCCCTCCGACGCCAACGCCTCCTCCCAGGTCTCGTACATCAACACCCTCATCCAACAGCGCCAGGACGCCATCCTGATCGCGGCCAACGACCCGAACGCCGTGTGCGGACCGCTCAAGCAGGCCATGAAGAAGGACATCAAGGTCGTCGCGTACGACTCCGACACCGCCAAGGACTGCCGCCAGCTCTTCATCAACCAGGCCAGCTCCGAGGAGATCGGCCGCAGCCTCGTCCAGCACCTGGGCGAACAGATCGGCTTCCAGGGCAAGATCGCGATCCTCTCGGCCACCCAGAACGCCACGAACCAGAACACCTGGATCGAGTTCATGAAGGACGAGCTGAAGCTGCCCAAGTACAAGAACATGCAGCTCGTGAAGGTCGCGTACGGGGACGACGCCGACCAGAAGTCCTTCCAGCAGACCCAGGGACTCCTCTCGGCCTACCCCGACCTCAAGGGCATCATCTCGCCCACCACCGTCGGCATAGCCGCCGCCGCCCGCTACCTCAGCGACTCCTCGTACAAGGGCAAGGTCGTCCTCAACGGGCTGGGCACGCCGAACCAGATGCGCAAGTACGTCAAGGACGGCACCGTCGAGCAGTTCTCCCTGTGGAACCCGGAGGAGCTGGGCTACCTCGGCTCGTACGCCGCGGCCTCCCTCGCCTCCGGGCAGATCACCGGCGCCGAGGGCGAGAAGTTCACGGCGGGCAAGCTCGGCGAGTACACGATCGGCAAGGACGGAGAGGTCATCCTCGGCGAGCCGACCGTCTTCGACAAGAAGAACATCGACAAGTTCGACTTCTGATCGCAAGGGTGACTTCCGTGCAACGCGTCTGCTTCCTGCTGAAGGTCCGCCAGGATCGCATCGCCGAGTACCGCGAACGGCACACCGCCGTCTGGCCCGACATGCTCGGGGCGCTGTCCGCCTGTGGCTGGCGCAACTACTCGCTCTTCCTGCGCGACGACGGCCTGCTCGTCGGCTACCTGGAGACCGAGGACTTCGCGGCGGCCCAGGCCGCCATGGCCGCCACCGACGTCAACACCCGCTGGCAGAACGAGATGGCCGACTTCTTCGAGGCGCTGGACGGCGCCAAGCCGGACGAGGCCATGCGGCCGCTCACCGAGGTCTTCCACCTCGCCTAGAGTCCGCTCCCCGGGCGGGGCCCGCCGTCCCGCCCGGGGCCTCCCGCCCGAGGCCCCGTCCGGCGCTCCGGATCAGCCCCCGCTCACGACCCGCAGGACGAAGGAGAGATCCGCGCATGAGGCCCCTGACCGCCGTGCTGCCCGCCCTCGCACTCCTCGCCACCGCCGCACTCCCCGGTTCCGCAGCCGCGGCGGAACCCGCGCCGGCGGTCACCCGGGTCGCCGACACCCAGCTCGACAGCCAGGCCATCTACTTCGTCTCCTTCGACGGCCTGGTCAACAACAACTCCTTCCAGAAGAACGGCCTGCTGACCTACCGGGGCTTCCAGTACGCCGCCTGGTACACGGCCGACCGCACCGCCGTCGTCGGCCGCCGTGCCCTGGGCGCCGCCTCCTGGCAGACCGTACGGCTGCCCCACCGGCTCACCGTCAACGACTCCCACAACGTCATCTCCATGGGGCTCTCGCGCGCCGACGGCCGGCTGCACCTCAACATGGACTCGCACAGCAACGGCTTCTTCTACGTCAAGTCGGCCGCCGGACTCATGGACGACCCGGCCGGACGCGCCTGGAACAGCGGCCAGTTCGGGGCCGTGCAGACCACGCTCGACGGCCTTCCGCTCACCTCCCAGTTCACCTATCCGCAGTTCGTCGCCACCCCCGAGGGCCGCCTCCAGCTCAGCTACCGCGTCGGCGTCTCCGGCAACGGCCGCAACGCGCTCGCCGAATACGACGGCACGAAGTGGACCGCTCTCGGCGAATGGGCGGGCTCCACCGGCACGTACACCAGCGAGCACGGCTCCAGCACCGCCCGCAACATGTACCTCCACGGCATCGACTACGGCGCCGACGGCCGGCTGCACGCCTTCTTCACCTGGCGCGAGCAGAACAGCGCCGTCATGTGCAGCGGCGGCGGCCTCACCAACCACGACACGGGCTACGTCTACAGCTCCGACCGCGGTCGCACCTGGCGCACCGCGACGGGCGGCGTGGTCGGCACCACCGGCGGCGCCGACCAGGTGACCGTCGGCGACGCCGGCACGGTCGTCGACCCGCTCAACCCCGACCACTCGCTGATGAACCAGGAGAGCCAGGCCACCGACTCGGCCGGTCTGCCGCACGCGATCATCAGCTACGTCCCCGGCCGCTTCGGCCAGTGCACGACCGATTACGTGGCCGACCGCACCGCGAACGGCCGCGCATTCCACCTCTTCAAGAACGCGGCGGGCACCTGGAAGAAGACCGAGATACCGGTCGCGCCCGGCTCCACGCAGCGCACCCGCCTCGTCCTCGACCGGTACGACAACGCCTACGCCGTCATGCCGTACGGCCGGATCGTCGCCGCCTCCAAGGCGTCGGGGTACACCGACTGGAAGACCTTGTTCGACGGTGCGGGTCTGAACGCCTTCGGTGAGGTCGTCGTCGACGAAACGCGCATTGCCCAGGACGGTGTCCTGTCGTTCATGTACCAGCAGAAGTCGAGCGGCACCACTCCTTCGGCGATCCGTGTCATCGACTTCCGGCTGCCGTCCTGACGCACCGTCCCGTCCTGAGAGGCCCAGAGGTATCGCCATGACCGCAGGTTCGCCCGCACGTACGCCCGCCGTAGCCCGCAAGCCGAGGATCGGACTGGTCGCCGGAGGACTGGGCGCCTACTGGCCCCAGTTCCCCGACCTCCTCCCGCAGCTCCGGCGGTCGGCCGCCCGGGTCGCCGACCGCATGAGGGAGTTCGACGCCGAGGTCGTCGACGTCGGCTTCATCTCGGACGCCCGGGAAGGAGCCGAGGCCGCCGCGAAACTGCGCGCCGCCGACTGCGATCTGATCGTCGGCTTCCTCACCACCTACATGACGGCCACGATGCTCGTCCCCGTCGCTCAACGCAGCGGCGCGCCGGTCCTGCTGATCAACCTCCAGCCCTCCCCGGCCATGGACCACGCCTCCTTCGACACCGGGAAGTGGCTGGCCTACTGCGGCGCGTGCCCGCTGCCCGAGATGGCCAACGCCTTCGAGCGGGTCGGCGTGCCCTTCCGCTCCGTCTCCGGCCATCTGGAGGACGAGCGCGCCTGGCGGCGCATCGGCCGCTGGATCCGCGCCGCGGGGGTCCACGCCGTGCTGCGCGGCGGCCGGCACGGCCTGATGGGCCACCTCTACCCGGGGATGTACGACGTCTCGACGGACCTCACCATGGTCCCGGGACAGCTCGGCGGCCATGTCGAGGTCCTCGAATTCGACGACCTCCGGGTACGGGTCGAACAGGTCGGCGACGACGAACTCACCGCGAAACTGGAGGAGACCCGGGAGGTCTTCGAACTCGCCGACTCCGTGGTCGAGGAGGACCTGCGCTGGGCGGCCCGGGTCTCCGTCGGACTCGACCGCCTCGTCGCCGACTTCGACCTGGACTCCCTCGCGTACTACCACCGCGGCCTGGCCGGCGAGATCCACGAGCGGCTCGGCGCGGGCATGATCCTCGGCTCCTCGCTGCTGACCGCGCGCGGGATTCCGGCCTGCGGCGAGTACGAGCTGCGGACGTCCCTGGCCATGCTGGTCACGGACCGGCTCGGCGCGGGCGGCTCCTTCACCGAGCTCCAGGCCCTCGACTTCGACGCCGGGGTGGTCGAGATGGGCCACGACGGCCCCGGCCACCTCGCCATCAGCGCGCGCCGGCCCCTGCTGCGCGGACTCGGCGTCTACCACGGCAAGCGCGGCTGGGGCGTCTCCGTCGAGTTCGACGTACGGCACGGGCCCGTCACCCTGGTCGGCATCGGCCAGAGCCGCGACGGCCGGTACCGGCTGATCGCCGCCGAGGGCGAGGTGGTCGACGGACCGCACCTGGAGATCGGCAACACCACCTCGCGCGTCGACTTCGGCTGCGACCCGGGCGAGTGGACCGACGCGTGGAGCGCCAGCGGCGTCGGCCACCACTGGGCCCTGGCCACCGGCGCCCTCCTGCCGGAACTGCGCGCGCTGTCCGGCCTGTCCGGCCTGGAGCTCGTGGAAGTCTCCGTCTGATGCGCCGTCCGGTGGGGATCAAGGACGTGGCCGGCGCGGCCGGTGTCTCCGTGGGCACCGTCTCGAACGTGATCAACCGCCCGGAGTCCGTCACCGAGGAGACCCGCCGGCGCGTCCTGTCCGCCATCGAACGGCTCGGTTACGTGCGCAGCGAGTCCGCGCGCCAGCTGCGCGCGGGCCGCAGCCGCATCCTGGCCGTGCTCGTCCTCGACATGGCCAACCCGTTCTTCGTGGACGTGGCCACCGGCGCGGAGCGCTCCGCGCGCGCGGCGGGGCTCGGCGTGATGCTCTGCAACAGCGCGGAGTCCCCGGCCGAGGAGGCCACGTATCTGACGCTCTTCTCCGAGCAGCAGGTACGGGGCGTCCTCGTCACCCCGGCCGACCTGAGCGGCCGGAACCTCGACGCCTTCCGCCGCCACCGCATCCCGTTCGTCCTCGTCGACCGCATCGTGCCCAGCGCCGACGGCTGTTCGGTCTCCGTGGACGATGTGAGCGGCGGCGCCCTGGCCGTACGCCATCTGCTGCGCGGCGGTCACCGTGACATCGCGTATGTCAGCGGCCCGATGCGTCTCGCACAGTGCCGCAACCGCCGCGAGGGCGCGCTGCTGGCCTTCGCGGAGGCGGGGCTGCCGACCGGCGCGCTGCGTCAGGTGGAAGCCGCGCGCCTCGACGTCGCCGCGGGACGGGACGCCGGGGCGCGGCTGCTGGGCATGGATCCCCGCCCCGGCGCGGTGTTCTGCGCCAACGACCTGCTCGCGCTCGGGGTGCTCCAGACCCTCTACCACGCCGGCGTCCGGGTGCCCGAGGACATCGCGCTCGTCGGTTACGACGACATCGAGTTCGCCGCGGCCGCCGCCGTACCCCTGACGTCGGTGCGTCAGCCCGCCGTCCAGCTCGGCGCGGACGCGGCCGATCTGCTCATCGAGGAGACCGGGGAAGCCGCCGACGCGCATCTGCACCGGCGTATCGTGCTCCAGCCCGAACTGGTCGTCCGTTCCTCCACGTTGGCGCGTTCACGCTCTTGACGGCCGGTAAGTGACGTCACGCCACCTCTCCACTTGGTCTAGACCTTGACAGGTGCACGCGATTCCGGTTGGTTCTGTCTCACCCCCCATGGCGAGCGCCGCCCCACGGCTGCTCGCGCGAAGGAGTGAGTCGTTTGAGACAGCGCGCACTTGCATTCCTGACGGCGATGGCAGCGGCCCTCGCCCTCGTGGTCTTCCTGCCGGCCTCGTCGGCCTCCGCCGCCGCCTGCGCCGGCGGCTGGTCGGCCTCCGCCGTCTACACCGGCGGCGCCACCGCCTCGTACAACGGCCGCAACTGGTCGGCCAAGTGGTGGACCCAGGGCGAGGCCCCCGGCACCAGCGACGTCTGGGCCGACCTCGGCGGCTGCGACGGATCGAGCCCCGGCGGCGGCTCCGGCACCAGCTGTGACTACCCGGCGTGGGCCGCGGGACGCTCGTACGTCACCGGTGACATCGTCCGGTACACCGACGGCAAGCTGTACCGGGCCGAACACGACAACCCCGGCTACGACCCGGTCATCAGCACCTGGTACTGGGAGCCCTACACGTGCACCGGCGGGCCGTCCGAGCCGCCGTCGCAGGGCTCGTTCGTGGTCAGCGAGAGCCAGTTCAACCAGATGTTCCCGAGCCGGAACCCCTTTTACACCTACAGCGGGCTGACCGCCGCGCTCAGCGCCTACCCCGGGTTCGCGAACACCGGCAGCGACACGGTCAAGCGGCAGGAAGCCGCCGCCTTCCTCGCCAACGTGAGCCACGAGACCGGCGGCCTCGTCCACATCGTCGAGCAGAACACCGCCAACTACCCGCACTACTGCGACGCGAACCAGCCCTACGGCTGCCCCGCCGGACAGGCCGCCTACTACGGGCGCGGGCCCATCCAGCTGAGCTGGAACTTCAACTACAAGGCGGCGGGCGACGCGCTCGGCATCGACCTGCTCCGCAACCCCAACCTGGTGCAGAACGACGCGGCCGTGGCCTGGAAGACCGCCCTCTGGTACTGGAACACCCAGACGGGTCCGGGCACGATGACCCCGCACAACGCCATGGTCAACGGCCGTGGTTTCGGTGAGACCATCCGTTCCATCAACGGCAGCATCGAGTGCAACGGGGGCAACCCCGGACAGGTGCAGAGCCGCATCAACAACTACCAGCGCTTCACCCAGATCCTCGGGACCACCCCCGGATCCAACCTGAGCTGCTGACAGCCGGACCACCGCGTGTGTATGTGACAGGGCCGGTGCGGGCGCGGAGCCCGCACCGGCCCTGCCGCGTGCGCCACACCGTACGGCCGGACGCGTACCGGCCATTCGGCCATCCGTTATCCGGTCCGCCGCGCGGCCGTCGCGGGGAGCTCCGCGAGAGGGGGCTCGGCCCCCGGGGCACGCGCCGGAACGTCCGCGGCCTGCCCCGGCCCCGGCACCGATCCGGCCGTCCCGTCGCCGCGCCCCGCCGCCCCGCGCGCCAGCTCGGCGTTGAACTGCGCGCCCGCGAGCAGCGAGAGATTGGTGACCCACAGCCAGACCAGGAAGACGATGACCCCGGCGAGCGAACCGTAGAGCCGGTTGTACGTGCTCGCGTGCGCCGTGTAGACGGCGAACGCCGCGGAGGTCAGCAGCCAGAGGACCACCGCGAGGATCCCGCCGGGCAGCGCGCGCCGCAGCGTCCGCGTCCCGCGCGGGCCGGTACGGAAGACCATCAGCACCAGCACCGCCGCGATCGCCAGCAGCATCGGCCACTTCAGCGCGCTCCACACCAGCCGCACCGTCGAGCCCATCCCCAGCATCCGCCCCACCGCGTCGGCGGCCTCGCCGGTGAGGACCAACGTGATGGCGCTGGTGACCAGCAGTGCCAGCAACCCGCACGCGGTCAGCGCGATCCGCGGCGCGGTCCGCCACGGCGGCCTGCTGTCGACGGCGCCGTGCATGGCGTGCAGTCCCCGGCGGAACACCCCGAGGTAGCTGGAGGACGACCAGAGCGCGCCGACCGTACCGAGCGACACCAGCAGCCAGGCCGCGGAGCGCTGCCGCGCCATCTCCTCCAGCGAACTGCGCACCAGGTCCCGGGACTGCCCGGGCACGATGGCCGCCACCTGGTTGGCCAGTTTCCCGCTGGCGTCGGGTCCCGCCAGTCCGATGGAGCAGACGGTGACCAGCAGCGCCGGGAAGATCGCCAGAACCGCGTAGTAGGTGAGCGCGGCGGCCCGGTCCGCGGCGTCGTCGTGCCACAGCGCGAGCGGCGTACGCTTCAGCGCGCCTGCCAGCCGGCTGCCCCGGGCCGACCGCGCCGGCCGGCTGCCCCGGCCGGCGCCCGGCTCCGCCCCCTCCGGGCCGTCGCCGGACCGCGACGCTCCGCTGTGCCCGGGTTCCTCGGCGGACAACGCTGCCTCCCGCGTGCTCGAATGTGGTGCCGGCCGACGACCGGCCGCAGGTCACAGCCTGCCTCATCACTCCAGCCGGCCCCGACCCGGTCCACGGTCACCGCGACCCCGGCCACTCAGGCTGTGCCTGTACCACTACGACGCCCGACCGTACGCCGCCCCGGGCCGGTACGTGCGACGGCCTCCCGCGTGTGCACGCGGGAGGCCGTTCTCAGAAGGGCGCGCGGTCCCGGGTCCCGGGACCGCGCGCTGTCGTGCCGGTCTCAGCCCTCGTGGCCTTCGTGGCCTTCGCGGCCTTCGCGGTGGTGCTCGCCCGACAGGTTGGCGCACTTGTTGCCGAACGCCGGGTTGAGCAGACCGACCAGGTCGATGGTGTTGCCGCAGAGGTTGATCGGGATGTGCACGGGCACCTGGACCACGTTGCCGGACAGGACACCGGGCGAGCCGATGGCCGCCGCCTCGGCACCGGCGTCGGCAGCGGCCATACCGGCGCCACCGGCCAGGACGGCAGCCGTGCTGACGAGAACGGCGGTGGCCTTCGCGATACGCGACATCAAGTATCTCCTTGAACGTTTCGAGGGCGGCCGCACGATGTGCGGCCTTCACGCACATCAACGCACTGGCTCACGCGGGGTAACGGACACCCCGCGATTCGGTGCCGCTCGGCCGGATCATCACCTGGTCAGCGCAGTGGCCGGTACGGAGGTCCGTGGGACGGGGCCATGTCCCCGGGGAGTGGCCCGGGCCGATCGGTGAGATGGTTGCTGCATGGCTGATCGGGGCGCACCTCGGGCTGCCGTACCGCTGCCGGACGACTGGCCGGTCCGCCCGGACCGGAGCCTGGCCCTCAACCGCGTGGGCAGCTTCGACTGGGACCTCGACAGCGGGCTGCTCCACCTCGATCCGGCCGCCCTCGCCGTGCTCGACCTGCTCCCCGGTGAGTACGACGGCGATCCGGCGGCCCTCACGCGCCGGATCCCGCACGCCGAGGCCGCCCGGCTGAAGGCCCTCGTGGCCCGCGCCCTCAAGGCCGGCACGGCCCGGCCCAGCGCGTACTTCCGGGTCAGACTGCGGGGCGGATCCTCGCGCTGGGCCCATGTCCAGGCGTATCTCGGCCGCGACGCCGTGGGCCGGACCCGCCGGATCATCGGCGTCGTACGCGGCGCCGAGCGCGAGCTGGCCCAGGCCGCCGCGCGGAGCGATCTGACCGAGGCGCGGCGCAGACTGACCGGAGTGGTGTCCCGCACCACCGCCCTGCTGGCCCGCGCGGAGAGCGTCGAGGACGTCCTCGACGTGCTGCGCGACCCCCAGGCGCTCGGTCACCTCACCGCGGTGAGCGTGATGCTCGGCGTGGTCGAGGGCGGCCGGATCCGGCTGGTCGCCGAGGGGCGCGCCGGATCGTACGTCCCGCGTCTGCGCTACACCCGGGTCGACGAGGCGTTCCCGATGAGCGAGGTGGTACGGACCCGGCGGCCGCGCTTCATCGCCTCGCGCGAGGAGTTCAGGACCTCCTACCCGCTGCTCTGGCCCTTCATCGAATCGCTCTCCGTCGTCTCCGGCGCCTACCTGCCGCTGATCGTCCAGTCCACCCCGATCGGGGCGCTCGGGCTGCTCTCCCCGCTGCCCGGCGCCTTCAGCGACGAGGAACGCACCCTGCTGCTCGCCCTCGGCAGCTCCATCGCGCAGAGCCTCCAGCGCGCCATGCTGTACGAGCAGCGGCACGACCTCGCCGAGGGGCTCCAGCAGGCGATGCTGCCCCGGCGGATCCCGGAGGTCCCCGGCGCGCTGACCGCCGTACGGTACCGCTCGGCGCGGCTCGGCCGGAGCGTCGGCGGGGACTGGTACGACGTACTGCCGCTGCCCGGCGGCCGGGTGGGGCTGACCATCGGCGACGTCCAGGGCCACGACACGGACGCGGCCGTCGTCATGGGCCAGTTGCGGATGGCCCTGTGGGCGTACACCGCCGAGGGCCACCCGCCGCCGACCGCGCTGGCCCGCGCTTCGTCGCTCCTCCGCGAACTGGGCACCGAGCGCTTCGCGACCTGCACGTACGTCGAGGTGGACCTGGTCGGAGGGGAGCTGCGGATCGTGCGCGCCGGGCATCTCGACCCGCTGCTGCGGCACGCCGACGGACGCTGCGAGTGGATCGGGACCGCCGGCGGGCTGCCGCTCGGCCTCTCCGCGGAGTTCGCCGGTCACGGCGCCATCGACTACCCGGTCACCGAGGCGGTGCTCGGCCCGGGCGAGACCCTGCTCCTGTGCACCGACGGCCTGGTGGAACGGCCGGGGGTCGACCTCGGCGAGAGCCTCGAAGCGCTCCGGCGGACCGTACGGACGGGGCCCGCGGAGCTGTCCGCCCTGGCCGACCTGCTCTTCGACGTGGTGGGCGGGCCCGGGGGCGGGGACGACATGGCCCTGTTGCTCCTGCGCCGCACCGCCGCGCGGGGCGTCGGCGGCCGGCCCTGATCCCGGGCGCGCCGTGACCTGACGGACCGGCGCGGCGTTGACCCGTTCGACCGCGTCACCGCGTGTTCTCCACATCGTTCCCGCGAACCCCTGGTTCATTGGCGTGTGCACGGCAATCCTGGGCGTGTCCGCGAAGCAGCGTTCAGCCATGTCTACTCACCGTCATCCAGGAGAAGTTGTGGGCCCAGGCATCGCCGGGCGGACCGCCGTGCTGTGTGCGGCCGTGACCGCCCTGACCTTCGGGGCGACCGCCCCGTCCGCCGCCGACTCCACCCCCGATCCGCACCCCCGTACCGCCGCCGAGATCCTGCGCCCCGTCGCCCCACCGCCCGCGAGCGCGGCCGGCGGGGCCGCCGGAGAGGCCGCCACCGCACGGTCCGTCGCCGACGCCGACGGCATCGAGACGGCCCACGCGGAACGGCCGATCGCCCCCGGCGTCCGGCTGACCTCGTACGACCGGCTCGAATCCGACAAGTGGCTGCGGGTCGACACCCTCTCCGTCGACCTCGGCGGCGGTGGCGCGCGGGCCGACTACCTCTCCACCGGGAAGGTCTCGGACCGCCGCACGGTCTCCGAACTCGCCGCCCGGCACGACCCGGGGCCCGGCCGCCGCACCGTCGCCGCGATCAACGCGGACTTCTTCGACATCAACGAGACGGGCGCGCCGCAAGGGCCCGGCATCGCGGACGGCGCGGTCGTCCACTCCCCGGCGCCCGGCGCCCACCAGGCGATCGGCATCGGCCCCGGAGCCGCCGGACGCGTCCTGCGGCTCTACTTCGACGGCACCGTCACCCTCCCCTCGGGACCCCGCGCACTGGAGGCGTACAACGCCGCGAACGTGCCCGCCGGCGGCATCGGCGCCTACACGGCCGGCTGGGGCGAGGCCGACCGCGCGCTCACCGTCGACCGCGCGACCCCGGTCGCCGAGGCGGCCGTACGGGACGGGCGCGTCCTCTCCGTCACCGGCCGGCCGGGCACCGGCCCCATCACCGCCGGCACGACCGTCCTGGTCGGCAGGGAAGCGGGCGCCGAGGCGCTCGCCGCACTGCGCCCCGGAGACCCGGTCACCCTGGAGTACCGGCCGCGCACCGACGACGGCGGGCCCGTGCCGCGCACCGCCGTCGGCGGCCGTGAACTCCTCGTCGTCGACGGCGAGGCGGTGAGCCACGAGGGCGAGGGCAACAACACCGCCGCGCCCCGCACCGCCGTCGGCTTCTCCCGGGACGGCGCCACGATGCGGGTGATCACCGTCGACGGCCGGCAGGCCGACAGCGGCGGCGTGACCCTCACCGAACTGGGCCTGATGATGCAGCGGGCGGGCGCCCACAGCGCGCTCAACCTCGACGGCGGCGGCTCCTCCACCCTCGTCGCCCGCGCACCGGGCAGCGACGCGCTGCGCGTGGAGAACAGCCCCTCCGACGGCAGCGAGCGCACCGTCCCCAACGGCCTCGCGCTCACCGCTCCCGACGGCAGCGGAAGACTGACCGGCTTCTGGGTGGAGACCCGCACCCCCGCGGGCGCCGCCCCCACCGCCGACCCCGTCCGGGGCGGCCACCCCGAGCGGGTCTTCCCCGGACTGACCCGCCGTCTGACGGCCGCCGGATACGACGAGACGTACGGCCCCGCCGCCGGCGACCCGCGCTGGCGGACCCTGCGGCCCTCCGTGGGCCGGGTCGACCGCGACGGACTCTTCACCGCGCGGTCCGGCGGCACCACGCGGGTACGGGCCGAACACGGCCGCGCCGGCGGCTCCATCGAACTGACGGTGCTCGGCCCACTCGCCCGCCTCCAGCCGACCACCCCGCGCATCGGGCTCGCGGACGCCGCCGCCACCGGCACCTTCGGCATCGTCGGGCTCGACGCGCACGGCACCAGCGCGCCGGTCGAACCCCGCGACGTGACCCTCGACTACGACCGGGCACTCTTCTCCGTCACCGACGACGGCAATGGCTCCTTCACCGTGACCGCCCTGAAGGACGGTGGTGCCGGACGGATCACCGCCACCGCGGGCGGCGTGAGCACCGCGCTCGCCGTCGGCGTCGGACTGGACGAGGAGCCCGTCTCCGGCTTCGACGACGCCGCGTCCTGGACCTTCAGCCAGGCGCGGGCGGACGGCTCCGTCGCCGCCACCCCGGACGGCCGCACCGGCACCGGTCTCGCCCTCCGGTACGACTTCACCCGGTCCACCGCGACCCGCGCCGCCTACGCCACGCCGCCGCGGCAGCTCACCGTGGCCGGCCGCCCGCAGTCCTTCACGCTCTGGATCAAGGGCGACGGCAACGGCGCCTGGCCCACCCTCCACCTCAAGGACGCAGCCGGCTCGGACCAGTTGCTGCGCGGCCCCTACGTCACCTGGACCGGCTGGCGGCAGGTGACCTTCGACGTACCGGCCGGGGCGCCGGCACCCCTCGCCGTCCACCGCTTCTACCTCGCGGAGACCGCGGCCACCCGGCAGTACACCGGGGAGGTCGTCATCGACGAGCTGACGGCGCAGGTGCCGCCCGACGTCGGCCTGCCCGCGCCGCCGCGCGCCGCCGACCCGCTGATCGACACGGCCGCCGGGACCGCCGGGCGGGACTGGCGGTTCGCGGTGATGTCCGACGCGCAGTTCGTCGCCCGCGACCCGGACAGCGCGATCGTGGCCCAGGCCCGCCGCACCCTGCGCGAGATCAGGGCGGCGAAGCCGGACTTCCTCGTCGTCAACGGCGACCTGGTGGACGAGGGTTCGCCCGCGGACCTCGACTTCGCCCGGACCCTCCTCACCGAGGAACTGGGCGACGCGCTGCCCTGGTACTACGTGCCCGGCAACCACGAGGTGATGGGCGGCTCCATCAAGGAGTTCGTGGCACGGTTCGGCCCCGCCCAGCGGGTCTTCGACCACCGGGGCACCCGCTTCCTCACCCTCGACACCTCCGCCCTGACCCTGCGGGGCGGTGGCCTCGCCCAGATCAGGGCGGTACGGGAGCAGCTCGACGCGGCGGCGCGGGACGACCGGATCGGCTCGGTGATGGTGATCGAGCACGTACCGCCGCGCGATCCGACCGTCCAGCAGGCCAGCCGGCTCGGCGACCGCAAGGAGGCGGCCCTCCTCGAACAGTGGCTCGCCGAGTTCCGCCGTACGACGGGCAAGGGCGCCGGATTCATCGGCGGCCACGTCGGGGTCTTCGACGCCTCGCGCGTGGACGGCGTGCCGTATCTGATCAACGGCAACTCCGGCAAGGCGCCCGCCGCCCCGCCGGGCGAGGGAGGCTTCACCGGCTGGTCGCTCGTCGGGGTGGACCGGGTCTCCCGGGGCGAGTGGACCGCCGCCCGGTCGGCGCCGTGGAAGGGCGGCCCCGACTGGGTCTCCGTGCAGACCCGCGCGCACACCGACGCGCTGACCCTCGACACGCCGGACACCCTGGCCCCCGGCCGGAGCGCGCGTGTGTCGGCGACGGTCACCCAGGGCACCCGGACGGTCCCCGTCGGGTTCCCGCTCAGCGCCGACTGGACCGGCTCCCT
This sequence comes from Streptomyces sp. NPDC088124, assembly GCF_040685895.1. Classification (NCBI taxonomy): domain Bacteria; kingdom Bacillati; phylum Actinomycetota; class Actinomycetes; order Kitasatosporales; family Streptomycetaceae; genus Streptomyces; species Streptomyces sp. NPDC088124. The sequence continues at coordinate 21,310 of NZ_JBFBJB010000092.1, forward strand.
CAACCTCCGCATCGGCGACCGCGAGGGCGCGAGGCCCCGCCACGCGGCGGTCCTCGACCCCGCCACCGGGACCCTCACGGCGCTGCGGCCCGGGACGGTCACCCTCGCGGTCCGGGTGAACGGGGTGACCCGGAGGACGGAGATCCGGATCGCCGCCAGCGCACCGGGCACGGGGGAGGCGCCGCCGGGCGCCCGCCCGGCGGCGACTTTCGGATGAGCACGGGCGCGGTGTCCGCGACTTTGGTCCGGGACACCGCGCCCGATGGCCGATGGCCGGCCCGCCGCGCGATTCCTAGCCTGGGCGGGTGAAGACGTTTCTCGGATTCCTCTGCTTCGTTCTGCTGTCCCAGGGCGTGGGCGGCCTGCTGTACCAACTGACGGACGGATCGGTCCGGCTCTGGTCCCTCGTCGCCAGGACGAGTCTCTTCGACGGCTACGAGATCTATGTGAGCGTCGTGCTGATCGTCGCCGGTCTTGCCATGGGAGCGGCGACCGGGGCGGTCAAGAAGGGCGGTTCCTGACCGCCCCGCCCACCGGACGCGGCGTGCCGGAGTGCCCCGAGGGGTGGAAGCTGGAGACAGGGCTCCCGCCCGCCCCGCCGGCCTCCGGCCCGACCGAGAAAGGGCGTGCTCATGAGAACCGTACGACTCGGCTCCCAGGGACTCACCGTCTCCGCGGAGGGTCTGGGCGCCATGGGAATGAGCGTCTGGTACGGCCCGCGGGACGAACAGGAGGCGATGGCCACCCTCAACCGGGCCGTCGACCTCGGGGTCACCCACATCGACACGGCCGAGGCGTACGGCCCCTTCGAGAACGAGAAGCTGATCGGCCGCGCCCTCGGGAAACGGCGCGACGAGATCACCATCGCGACGAAGTTCGCCACCGAGTTCGACGACGACGGCACACCCCACGGCCCCAACGGCAGCGCCGCGTACGCGCACCGCGCCATCGACCGCTCACTGCGCCACCTGGGCACGGACGTCATCGACCTGTACTACCTGCACCGCGTCGACCCCGACGTGCCGATCGAGGAGAGCGTCGGGGCGATGGGCGAGATGGTCAGCGCGGGCAAGGTCCGCTACATCGGCATCTCAGAGGCGAGCCCCGCCCTCGTCCGCCGCGCCCACGCGGTCCATCCGCTGACCGCGCTCCAGTCGGAGTACTCGCTGTTCAGCCGGGACGTGGAGCACAACGACGTGCTGGCGACCGTACGGGGGCTCGGGATCGGCTTCGTCGCGTACTCCCCGCTCGGCCGCGGCTTCCTCGCCGGCCGGATCACCCACCGGGACCAGCTGGCGCCGGACGACGTCCGCCGCCGGATGCCCCGCTTCACCCAGGAGAACATCAGGACCAACCTCGCCGTCGTCCACAAGGTGACCGAACTGGCCGACGCGAAGGGCATCACCCCCACCCAGCTCACCCTCGCCTGGCTGCTCGCCCAGCGCGTCGTGCCGATCCCGGGCACCAAGCGGCGTACGTACCTCGAACACAACGCGGAGGCCGCGGACATCGAACTGACCACCGAGGACCTGGCGGCGATCGACGCCGTGGCGCCGCACGGCGTCGCGGCGGGGGAGCGGCACGCCTCGCCGGACCGGTGACCGGGCGCGGCGACCGCGGGCCCCGGCCGCACCGGCCTGCTCCACGGAGTCAGGAACGCGCGTCCACGGTGGTCGAACGCCCGAGATACGTGACGGAACCGGGGTCCGGCACCGCGATCGGCCGGAAACCGAGCCGGTCGTAGAAGGCGCGCGCCGGGGTGTTGGCGGTGGCCATGCACAGGTGGACGGCGTCGACACCCTGGTGGCGCAGGGCGCCGAGGAAGGCGTGCATCAGCGTGCGGCCGTGCCCCCGGCGCTGGGCCTCGGGCAGCAGGTCGATGTGGAGATGCGCGGGGTATCCGGCCAGTTCGGGCAGGACCATCCGCTCCGGCCGGTGCAGCAGGGCGATCATCTCCTCGCTGGGGGTACGGGCCGGCCTCGTCGGCACCGGGTAGCGTCCGGTCAGCGGCGGCAGCCAGACCTCACGGAACGCCGTGACGAAGGCGGCGGTGTCGGCGGTGCCGAGCACGTAACCGACCGCCCGGCCCGTGCCGTCGTCGACCACGAAGGTCAGCTCCGGCTCCAGCACGGCGTAGGGCGCCGCGAAGATGCTCGGCAGCAGGTCGTGGTCGGGGTAGATGTGCCGGGAGTCCCAGCCCTGGTGACCGGTGCGTACGCAGATGTCGTACAGCGCGGGCAGGTCCTCGGGACGGTACGGGCGCACGACGGGAGCGAGGGAAGCCATGGCGGCATGCTGCCCGCAGTCGTCGCGCTCCCACAACACGGACCGGTGATTCGGGGTTTTCTCCGGGGCGGATCGGACGTATATCGGTCAACTTCTCCCCGGGACGGGCCCGTCCTCTCCCACACAACCGAAACGAGGAGAGCCCATGTCCCGAACACGAGCCCTACGACACGCCCTTGCCGCCCTGCTCGCGACGGGCGCGCTCGGCGCCGCCGCTGTCACCGTCCCCGCCGCCCAGCCGGCCGGCGCCACCACACGGACCGAGCGTGTCGGCGGCGCGCGGGTGATCGCGGAACGGCCCGCCGGGGAACGGCTCGTCGATCTGACGGTCCGGTCCCCGGCGCTGGCGGGGGACGCCGCGGTACGGCTGCTCACCCCGGACGGCTGGGCGGAGCGTGGCCCCGGTGACCGGTGGCCGGTGCTGTACCTGCTGGCCGGCGGCGACGGGAACCCTCTCTCCTGGACCGACGAGTACAGGATCCAGAACCTGCCCGAACTGCGCGACACCCTGGTCGTGATGCCCGCCATGCCGCTGTTCGGCTTCTACAGCGACTGGTGGCGGCCGGCCGAGGACGGGCCGCGCGCCGTGGAGACCTTCCACCTGCGCGAGGTACGCCCCCTCCTGGAACGCCACTACGGGGCGGGGACGCGCCGAGCGGCGGCCGGCGAGTCCCAGGGCGGCTTCGGAGCCCTGTCGTACGCGGTCAGGAACCCCGGCCTGTTCCGCGGTGTCGCGAGCTACAGCGGCTTCGTGCACCCGCTGGCCCATCCGCGGGCGGTCCGGGCGGCGATGGCCTACCTGGGGATGGACTGGCGCCGCCTCTGGGGCGACCCGGTGGCCCAGCGGGACGCGTGGGAGGCGCACGACCCCTACCATCTCGCCCCGCGGCTGCGCCATATCCCGGTCTATCTCTCCAGCGGTGACGGCAGGGCCGGCGCGCTCGACCCCGAGGACGTGGAGCCCGACCCCGAGATCCCCGGCCTGGAGGATCCGGCGCGGCCCTTCCCCGAGGACGTCATCTCGCCGACCGAGGCACTGATGGGCGAGGAGAGCCGCGCGGTCGCGGACCGCCTCCGCCGCCAGGGCACGCCGCTGACCACGCACTTCTACCGGGGAACGCACGCTCCCGCCTACTGGGAACGCGACCTGCGCCGGTCGCTGCCGATGCTGCTGCGCTCCCTGGAACCCCAGCCCCGGCACCCGTGATACCTGCCGGGCAAAGGCGCGTGCCGGGACGACGGGCCCCTCAGCCGTCACCGAAGGCGGCGAGGTGGTCCCGCGCCCAGGCACGGTAGGGACGGGCCGGGCGGCCCAGCAGCGTCCGCACCGTCGGCTCCACCCGTGCCTTGGCGCCCGCCCCCTGCCGTACGGCGCTCTCCAGCAGCGCCTCCGCCACCGGACGCGGCAGGCGGGCCGACAGGCCCGCGTACGCCTGCTCCCGCGTCAGCTCCACCAGCCGCAGCGGGCGTCGCAGCAGCCCGGAGAGCACGGCCACCTGCTCGGCCGCGCTGATCGCCGCCGGGCCGGTGAGGGAGTGGGCGCGGCCCGGGAGCACGGCGCCGGTGAGGGCCAGCGCGGCGACCTCGGCGATGTCACGCGGATCCACGGTGGCGTTGGGCGAGGCGCCGTGGAAGGCACGCACCACCCCCTCGGCACGGATCGAGGGCGCCCAGCGCAGGGTGTTGGACATGAAGGCCCGGGGCCGCAGCAGGGTCCACGCCAGACCCGAGGCGCGGAGCAGTTCCTCCGCGTTCCGCTGCCAGCGGGTGATCAGATCATCGGCGTCGGGCTCGGTCACCGCCCGCGCCGACAGCTTCACCACGTGGTGTACGCCGGCGCGGCGGGCCGCGGTGACGAAGTGCTCGTCATGGGCGGGCGCGAGCGGATCCGACGTGACGAGGAACGCCGCCCGCACGCCGGCCAGCGCGGCGGCCAACGAGGCGGGCTCCCCGAAGTCGCCGCCCACCACCTCCGTCCCGGGACCGGCGTACGCCGCGGCCCGGCGGGGATCGCGGGCGAGCACCCGTACCGGTTCCGCGGTGGTCAGAGACCGCGCCACGAGCCGCCCGACGGTGCCGGTGACCCCCGTCAGCAGGATCACCGGCCGGCCCCGCCGCGCCCCGGCCCCGCCGTCCGTCCCGCCCCCGTGACGACGCGCGGGGAGCCCGGGGCGACACGCCGGGCCGCGTCCGGCTTCCGGAACGTCGGAAACCGCCGTCCACCGGCGACCGCGGCAGGGCCGGGGACGGCCCGGATCCGGCCGCCGGCACCGGCCGGATCCCGGTGCGCACACCACGAGAAGACCATGGGAACCATCCCTCCCGCGCCCGGCCCCCGGCGATGTCCGTACGGCGCCACTGCCCCCTGAACGGGGGATCCCGCATGTGGCCTCCCTACGTTCCGTAGTCGCGCGTGGAATCCTGACGGCTCCTCGGTTCACCCGCCCGTCCGTCCCGGCCCAGCGGTCCGTCGGCACTGCCACCTGTTTCTCCCAGGTTGCGGGGCGGTGGCCCAGCCCCGAATGTGGGCCCCAGTTCACAGCGAACACGAATGAAGGAGAGAGCGCGTCGTGGCGACTCTGTGCAAACCCGCGGTCTCGGTTCCCGAACATGTGATCACCATGGAGGACACGCTCGCCCTCGCGCGCTCGCTCCACGCCGACCACCCGCAACTGCCCCTCGCGCTGCGGCTGATCGAGAACACCGGGGTCGCCAAGCGGCATATCGTCCAGCCCATCGAGGACACGCTGCGCCACCCCGGTTTCGAGGACCGCAACATGCTGTACGAGGCCGAGGCCAAGCGGCGCGTGCCCGCGGTCATCCGGCGCGCCCTCGACCATGCCGAGCTGCGCCCCGCCGACATCGACATGATCGTCTACGTCTCGTGCACCGGCTTCATGATGCCGTCGCTGACCGCCTGGCTGATCAACACCATGGACTTCCCGGGCCACACCCGCCAGCTCCCGATCGCGCAGCTCGGCTGCGCGGCGGGCGGCGCCGCCATCAACCGGGCCCACGACTTCTGCCGGGCCTACCCCGGCAGCAATGTGCTCATCGTCGCCTGCGAGTTCTGCTCGCTCTGCTACCAGCCGACGGACCTCGGGGTCGGATCCCTGCTCTCCAACGGCCTGTTCGGCGACGCGGTCGCCGCCGCCGTCGTACGGGGCGAGGGCGGTACCGGCATCACGATGGAGCGCAACGGCTCGCACCTCGTGCCCGACACCACGGACTGGATCGCCTACAGCGTGCGCGCCACCGGATTCCACTTCCTGCTCGACAAGCGCGTGCCCACCACCATGGAGCCGCTGGCCCCCGCCCTCCGTACGATGGCCGACCAGCACGGCTGGGACGCCACCGGCCTCGACTTCTACATCATCCACGCCGGGGGCCCGCGCATCCTGGACGACCTCAGCCACTTCCTCGAAGTGGCGCCGGAGGCATTCCGGTTCAGCCGGGGCACGCTCACCGAGTACGGCAACATCGCCAGCGCCGTCGTCCTCGACGCCGTACGCCGCCTCTTCGACGAGGGACTGGTGGCCGACGGGGCCCGGGGCATCGTCGCGGGGTTCGGGCCCGGGATCACCGCCGAGATGGCGCTGGGGCGGTGGACGCGCTCCGGCCCGGCGTCCGGTCTCGGCCCGGCGCGCCGCGGCTCCCGGGTCGTCGCCGGGGTCTCCAGGGGTACGGCGGCGAGCGAGCCCTGCGGCAGCTCGGTGATCGTCTCCTGGGGCACCAGCCGCACCAC
>NZ_JBFBJB010000093.1:0-26592 GCF_040685895.1 Streptomyces sp. NPDC088124
ACCGGGGCCACCGCGGCCACGTCGCCCAGGACGTGGTAACGGCGGGCGCGCCCCCCGGGGCGCGCCCGCGCCCGCTCACCGACCCGCGAACTTCTTGCTGACGCCGTCGTAGACGCCCTTGGCGGCGTCGCCGAGACGCGGCCCCGCCAGCCACCCCGCGGTCACCGGGCCGATGGAGGTGTTGGAGACCAGGGCGGGCTTGCCGTCCTGGCCCGCAGCGACCCAGCCGCCACCCGACGAACCGGCGGTCATGGTGCAGCCGATGCGGTACATCGTCGGATCGTTCGCCGCCAGCGACAGCCGGCCCGGCCCGCCCTCGCACTGGAAGAGCTTCTGGCCGTCGTACGGCGGCGCCGCCGGGTAGCCGGTCGCCGTCATGGCCGCGATCTCCGGGGTGGCCGGAGCGTTGAACTCCACCGGCAGCGCCGAACCGACCGTCTCCTCCAGCGAGGTGCCCGAACCGCCCTTCTCCGGCGTCACATGGATGACCGCGAAGTCGTACGGCGCGCCCTGACCGCCGGTCGGCCCGCCCTGGGCGATCCACTGGGAGGAGGTCTGCGCCCAGTCGGCCCACCACACGCCGTGCGGGGCGATCCGCTCCTTGGGCGCGGTCTCCAACTCGGCCATCGACAGGGCGCTGTCGTTGTACGAGGGCACGAACGCGATGTTCCGGTACCAGCCGCCGCTCTTGCCGGAGTGCACGCAGTGGCCCGCCGTCCAGACCATGTTGGACTTGCCGGGGTTCGCCGGGTCCTCGACCACTGTCGCCGAGCAGACCATCGAGCCCTCGGGCCCGTCGAAGAACAACTTGCCCGCCTGCGCGGCGTTCTCGCCGTACGGCGCGCTCACGGCCCGCGCGGTCACCGGCGCCGGCTCCGGGTCGGTGACGCCCGTGTCCCCGGAGATGTCCTGGTCGTCCACGGACTTCTCCGGCGGCTTCTCCGCGTCCCGCATCCGGTCCGGGTCCCAGAGGCCCTCGATGATCGGGTTGACGAAGTCCTTGGCCTCACGCAGCCAGGTCTCGCGGTCCCAGTTCTTCCACTCACCGCCGCGCCACTTGTCCATGTCGATCCCGTGCTCCTTGAGCCGGTCCTTGAGATCGTCAGGAATCGTGATCGTGCCGTCGGAGGCGGCGGTCGCGGACTCGCTCGCCTTCGCCGCCGCCTGGTCCTCGTCGGGACCGCAGCCCGTGGCCGTCAGCGCGAGGACCGCGGCGACCGACACGGCGGCCAGGACGGGGGAGGGTCTGCGCCGCGCGTTCCTTCCCCGGCGTGCGATAAGGGTCGGACGTATGGGTCGCATGGTGATATCCCCCTGGGACTTCTGGACAGTTCGGAACAAAGGAACAGCTGGCGCACCCGGCGACGGCGACCGGAGCCGGGACGCGCCCCCACTATGCCGGTGCCGTTGGGGACGGCGTTCGGCAGGGCGGCGGTTCCCCCGGCGCAATGATCTTCCCGCTGCCCGTGATCCCCGGCGCGGCGCGTCGTTGGTACGTACGAGAGGGCCCGGCCCGCGGTTCACCGTCGAACATTCGGGGAGCCGGCGCCGTACTGACAGAGGACCGATGCCGCCCAGGGGAGGACCGATCGCTGTGACCGTGACCGAATCAGCACCGGCGGCACCGACCGTCGCCCACGCGGGAATCCTGCGGAGCCGGCCCCCGCGCGAACAGTCGGCCCGCACCTACGCGCGCTCCCTGCCCATCGTCCCGGTGCGCGCCCGGGGGCTGACGGTCGAGGGGGCCGACGGCCGGCGCTACCTCGACTGCCTCTCCGGCGCGGGCGCCCTCGCCCTCGGGCACAACCATCCGGTCGTGCTGGAGGCGATCAGGAAGGTCCTGGACTCCGGGGCCCCGCTGCACGTCCCCGACCTCGCCACCCCCGTCGAGGACGCCTTCACCGCCGAGCTGTTCGCCACGCTCCCGGCCGGGTTCGCCGCCGACGCCCGGGTCCGGTTCTGCGGTCCCACGGCCGCCGACGCCGTCGAGAGCGCGCTCGCCCTCGTCCGTACCGCCACCGGCCGCGACACCGTGCTCACCTTCGGCGGAACCGACCACGACGCCTGGTCCGCGGGCCTGTTCGACGGCGGGGAGGGGCCGGACGCCCCCGCCGCGATGATGCTCGAACCGGTCCAGGACGAGGGCGGCGTGATCCCCGCGCCCGACCCCTGGCTCCGCGAGATGCGCCGGAGCACGGCGGACCGCTCCATTCCGCTCATCGCCGACGAGACCCGGACGGGCGTGGGGCGCACCGGCGCCTTCTGGGCCGTGGAGCACAGCGGGATCACCCCCGACGTGATGGTGATGTCCCAGGCGATCGGCGGCTCCCTCCCGCTCGCCGTGATCGTCCATCACGCGGATCTCGACCCCCCGCTGCCCGCAGGCCCGGCGGACCCTTTCCGGGGCAACCAGCTCGCGATGGCGGCGGGCGCGGCCACCCTCGCGTACGTACGGGAGAACCGGCTCGCCGAGCGCGCCGCGCTCCTCGGGGCGCGCATGCTGTGCGGGCTACGGGAGTTGACGGACCGCCACCCGCGCGTCGGCGCCGTACGCGGACGTGGTCTCATGATCGGTGTGGAACTCGTCGCCCCGGCAGCCGGCGATCCCGCGCCGCCGGCCCCCGCACTCGCCGCCGCCGTCCAGCGGGAATGTCTCCGACGCGGACTCATCGTCGGACTCGGCGGACACCGGGCGTCCGTGGTGCGGCTGCTCCCGCCGCTCACGCTCACCGACGAGCAGGCCGACGCGGTCCTCGACCGCTTCGCCGACGCACTCGTGGCGGCCACGCGCCCCGCACCCCGAGAAGCGGCCGTGCCCCGCGGCGGGAACGCCGGTCTCCGCGGCGGCGAAGCCGGGCTCCGCCGGAAAGAAGCCGGTCTGTGCCGCTGACGCCGCCGACCCCGACTCCTCACAAGGAAGCCCTCCGTGAACCACACCCCCTCACCCGACGCGCCCGAGGCCGACGGCCCTGCCACCACCGCGGAGTCGGTCACGGTGCCACGGCAGGCAGCGGGTGGACCCGACGGGCGGCTCACCCGCCCCGCGACCACGCCGGGCCCCACCGGGGCGGACCCGGCCGTCCCGGGCGCCGACCATCTCGACCACCCCGACCCGCAGAAGGCGGCCGACGCCGCCACCACCGAGAACCTGCTGCGCTGCTGGGTCCGCGAGACCGGACTGCCCCGCCCCGACGGCACGGTGCTCCGTATCCCGCTCGACGCCAGCGGCACCGCGCTCCTCGTCCCCGTACGCCACTGGTCCGCGACGGGGTGGCACCGCTTCGGCATGCCCTTCCTGGAAGGCGGCCCGCAGGACGCCCCCGCCGCCGAGGCCGTCACCGTGGCCGCGCTCCTCGGCCGTGAGTCGGGCCGCTACCAGGGCGCCGACCTGGTGGGCAGGGTCGCCAACTCCCTCGGCCACACCGCCGGGTTCCTCGCCGACCGGCGGGCCCGCCCCGAGGCCGACGCCGCCGCCGACCCGTTCCTCACGGCGGAACAGTCCCTGCTGCTCGGGCACCCCCTGCACCCCACGCCCAAGAGCCGCGAAGGCCTCTCCGAGACCGAAGCGCGCCTCTACTCCCCGGAGTTGCGCGGCTCCTTCCCGCTCCACTGGATGGCCGTCGACCGCTCCGTACTCGCCACCGACTCCGCCTGGACCGAACAGGGCCGTGTCCTGCCCGCCGAAGCGCTCACCGCCCGGCTCCTCGGCGGTCACCCCCTCCCCGAGAACACGGTGGCCCTGCCCCTGCACCCCTGGCAGGCACGGGACCTGGCCCACCGCCCTGCCGTACGGCACCTCCTCGACGCCGGTCTGCTGCACGACCTCGGGCCCCAGGGCGACCCCTGGCACCCCACCTCCTCCATCCGTACGGTGCACCGCCCCGGCGCCCCCGCCATGCTCAAGCTCTCCCTGGGCGTACGCATCACCAACTCCCGCCGGGAGAACCTCCGCAAGGAACTCCACCGCGGCGTCGAGGTCCACCGGCTGCTGCGCAGCGGCCTCGGCAAGGAGTGGGGGGCCGCGCACCCCGGCTTCGACATCGTCCGCGACCCCGCCTGGCTCGCCGTCGACACCCCGGACGGCGACCCGGTCACCGGACTCGACGTCATGCTCCGCCACAACCCGTTCGGGCCGTCCGACGACGCCGTCTGCATCGCGGGACTCACCGCGCCGCGCCCCTACCCGGGCCGCGCCGGGATGTACTCGCGCCTGGCCGCGATCGTCACCGGCCTCGCCGGCCGCACCGGCCGCCCGGAGGGCGCCGTCGCGGCCGAGTGGTTCCTGCGCTATCTGGACCAGGTCGTACGCCCCGTGCTCTGGCTGGACGGGACGGCCGGAATCGCCCTGGAGGCACACCAGCAGAACACCCTGGTCCTCCTCGACCCGGCGGGCTGGCCCGTCGGCGGGCGCTACCGCGACAACCAGGGCTACTACTTCCGTGAGTCCCACCGCGCCGCGCTGGAGCGCAGACTCCCCGGCATCGGATCCGTCAGCGACACCTTCGTCTCCGACGCCGTCACCGACGAACGCTTCGCCTACTACCTCGCCATCAACAACGTCTTCGGCCTGATCGGCGCGTTCGGCGCCCAGGGGCTCGCCGACGAGCGCGTCCTCATCGCGGCCTTCCGGCGCTTCCTGGCGGGCGCGACGGGCCTCGGCTCGCCCCTGCCCGGCCTCCTCCTGGAGAGCGCCACGCTGCGCTGCAAGGCCAACCTGCTCACCCGGCTGCACGGCCTGGACGAACTGGTCGGCCCGGTGGACACGCAGAGCGTCTACGTCACCGTCACCAACCCCCTTCGCGATTGAAGGAACATGAAGGACCGTCAGAACTGCTGAGAGGAGAGCGCCACTGTGCCTTCCACCGAAGCGAGCACCGACACCGGAACCGGCCCCGGCTCACCCACGGGCGAGGCCACCGGGGACACCCTCGACCTGAGGCTGTCCGACGAACTCGTCGCACTGCTCGGAGAGGGCGATCCGATGGCCGTGACCCCATCGTCCGACGACGCCCGCACCGGTGATCTGCTCGACGCCCCGGAACGCTGGGGCCCCGCCACCACCCCCGCCGGGGTCTTCCAGCTCGTCCCGGTCCGGGTGGAGCGTGACCTTGCCCTGGTCAGCGGGTGGATGAACGATCCGGCAGTCGCCGCGTTCTGGAACCTCGCAGGCCCGGCAGCCGTCACCGAGGCCCATCTGCGGCCCCAACTCGACGGGGACGGACGCACCATCCCCTTCCTCGGTGTGCTCGACGGCGTCCCCATGAGCTACTGGGAGCTGTACCGCGCGGACCTCGACCCCCTCGCGCGCCACTACCCGGCACGCCCCCACGACACCGGGATCCACCTGCTGCTCGGCGGTGTCGCGAACCGGGGCCGCGGGGTCGGCACCATCCTGCTGCGGGCCGTCGCCGACCTGGTCCTCGACCACCGTCCCCGGTGCGGACGGGTCGTCGCCGAACCGGATCTGCGCAACACCCCGTCCGTCTCCGCGTTTCTCAGCGCCGGCTTCCGCTTCGCCGCCGAGGTTGAGTTGCCGGACAAACGCGCCGCGCTCATGGTCCGCGACCGCGCACTGCGCGACCTCCTGTGACAGAGCCGCCGTCCCTCCGGCCCCGTACGCCCCGTACGCCCGGCCCGGCCGGTCACTCGGGACCACCCCGCTTGCTCCGTACGTCCCGCACGACCCGTACGCCCCGCCTGTCCCGCTCGAACCCCATCGGTTCCCTCCCGAGGAGTCCTCGTGCCGACCTCCCCTGCATCCTCCGCATCGCCCGCCTCCTCCGCCACGCCTGACGCCGCTACCCCTGACGCCACCACCTCTGAGGCCACCACCTCTGAGGCCACCACCTCCGACGCCGCCGACCCCGCCGGTTCCATAGCCACCCCGGGCGCGCCGGCCCCCGAGGGCCCTGCCGGGCCCGCCCCGCTCTTCGCCCCGCCCGAGCTGAACCCGGCGGTGTGGGAGCGCGTGGCCGGCCGCCTGCTCGCCAAAACGCTCGGGGAGTTCGCGTACGAGGAGATCATCGAGCCGGTACCCATGGCGGAACCGGCGGCAGAGCCCGCGACGCGGCGCGGATCCGCCGACGGCTCCGTCCCCCGTCCCGGCTCCGGCGGCTACGCCGTGACGCTCGACGCCGGCGAGACGCTCACCTTCCGCGCGGAGCGCGCCGCGTACGGCCACTGGCGGGTCGACCCCGGCTCCGTACAGTGCGACGGCCTGCCCTTCACCGACCCCCTGCGCTTCCTGCTGCTGGCGCGGCGGCTCCTCGGCCTGGACGGCACCACCCTCGGCCACCTCGTCCGGGAACTCACCACCACGCTCGCCGCCGACGCCAAGCTCGACCACACCGCGCTGAGCGCCGCGGAGCTCGCCGGCCTCGGCTACGCGGAACTGGAAGGACACCAGACGGGCCACCCCTGGATCGTTCTCAACAAGGGCCGCGTCGGATTCTCCGCCACCGACGCGGACCGCTGGGCGCCCGAGGGCCGCACCCCGGCCACGCTGCCCTGGATCGCCGTCAGCACGACCCTCGCCACCTACCGGGGCGTCGCCTCGCTCGCCACCCCGGACCAGCTCTACGCGCTGGAACTCGACGACGCCGTACGCGCACGCTTCGACACCGTGCTCCGGGACCGCGGCCTCGACCCCGCCGGCTACCTCTATCTGCCCGTCCACCCCTGGCAGTGGGACGAGGTGCTGATCCAGCTCTACGCGCCCGCCATAGCCCGGGGAGCGATCGTCCCGCTCCCCACCGACGGTGACCTCCGGCTGCCGCAGCAGTCGATCCGTACGTTCCTCAACGTCCGGCGGCCCGAGCGGCACACGGTCAAGCTGCCGCTGTCCATCCTCAACACCCTCGTCTGGCGCGGACTGCCCACCGAACGCACCCTCGCCGCCCCCGCCGTCACCGCGTGGATGCACGGCGTGCGCGACGCCGACCCCTTCCTCCGCGACGAGTGCCGGGTCATCCTCCTCGGCGAGGTCGCCTCCGTGACCGTCGAGCATCCCCTCTACGATCACCTCCCCGAAGTCCCTTACCAGTACAAGGAACTGCTCGGTACGATCTGGCGCGAGCCCCTCCAGACCCGGCTGGCCCCGGGCGAACGCGCCCGTACGCTCGCCTCGCTCATCCATACGGATCCGCGGGGCCGCGCGTTCACCGCCGAACTGGTGGAGCGCTCCGGGCTCGCTCCGGAGGAGTGGCTGCGCCGCCTCTTCTCGGCGCTGCTCCCCGCGCTGCTGCACTTCCTGTACCGGTACGGGACGGTCTTCTCCCCGCACGGCGAGAACGCCATCGTGGTCTTCGACGACCGGGACGTGCCCGTACGGCTCGCCATGAAGGACTTCGTCGACGATGTGAACCTCAGCGCCCGGCCGCTGCCCGAGCACGACGCGATGCCCGCCGATGTGAAGGCCACGCTGCTCACGGAGGAGCCCGCCTTTCTCCCGCAGTTCATCCATTCAGGGCTTTTCATCGGCGTGTTCCGCTATCTGGCTCCGCTGTGCGCGGACCAACTGGGCGTGCCCGACGCCGTGTTCTGGTCGCTCGTACGGGCGGAGATCCTGCGCTACCAGGCCCGGTTCCCCGAGCTGAAGGAGCGCTTCGAGACGTTCGACCTGCTCACACCGCGTATCGAGCGGCTCTGCCTCAACCGGAACCGGCTGCACCTCGACGGCTACCGGGACCGCTCCGACCGGCCGCACGCCGCCGTCCACGGTACGGTGCCCAACCCGCTCGCTGTCGTACGGACGAGCGAGTGAGCGTCGTTGTCGGTGGTGCCCCGTAGGGTGGTCGGGCTATGACGAAGCCATCACTCCCCGAGCTCCTCCACGCCGCCGTCAGCTCCGTCGGCGGCGTGGAACGGCCAGGCCAGGTCACCATGGCCGAGGCCGTTGCCCAAGCCATCGACGACCCCTCCCACCTGCTGGTCCAGGCCGGCACCGGCACCGGTAAGTCCCTGGGCTATCTGGTGCCCGCGCTGGCCCACGGAGAGCGGGTCGTGGTGGCCACGGCGACGCTGGCGCTCCAGCGCCAACTCGTGGAGCGTGACCTGCCGCGGACGGTCGACGCGCTGCATCCGCTGCTGCGGCGCCGCCCCCAGTTCGCCATGCTCAAGGGCCGGTCCAACTACCTCTGTCTGCACCGGTTGCACGAGGGGGTGCCGCAGGACGAGGAGGACGGCCTCTTCGACCCGTTCGAGGCGGCCGTGCCGACCAGCAAGCTCGGCCAGGACCTGCTGCGGATGCGGGACTGGGCGGACGAGACGGAGACGGGCGACCGGGACGACCTGACGCCGGGCGTCTCCGACCGGGCCTGGTCGCAGGTCTCGGTCTCGTCGCGGGAGTGCCTGGGGGCGTCGAAGTGCGCGTACGGCGCGGAGTGCTTCGCCGAGCTGGCGCGGGAGCGCGCCAAGCTCGCCGATGTCGTGGTGACCAATCACGCGCTGCTCGCGATCGACGCGATCGAGGGCGCGCCGGTCCTTCCGCAGCACGAGGTGCTGATCGTGGACGAGGCCCATGAGCTGGTCTCACGGGTCACCGGGGTGGCCACGGGGGAGCTGACCCCGGGGCAGGTCAACCGGGCCGTGCGCCGCTCGGCGAAGCTGGTGAACGAGAAGGCGGCGGACGCGCTCCAGACGGCGGCCGAGACCTTCGAGCGGCTGATGGAGCTGGCGCTGCCCGGCCGGCTGGAGGAGATCCCGGAGGATCTCGGCTTCGCCCTGATGGCGCTGCGGGACGCGGCGCGCACGGTCATCTCGGCGATCGGCGCCACGCGCGACAAGTCCGTGCAGGACGAGGATGTCGTACGGAAGCAGGCGCTCGCGTCCGTGGAGTCCGTGCACGGCGTGGCGGAGCGGCTGGCGAACGGTTCGGAGTGGGACGTCGTCTGGTGCGAGCGGCACGACCGGTTCGGGGCGTCGCTGCGGGTCGCCCCGCTCTCCGTGTCGGGGCTGCTGCGGGAGAAGCTGTTCACCGACCGCTCGGTGGTGCTCACCTCCGCCACGCTCAAGCTCGGCGGTGACTTCAACGGGGTGGGCGCGTCCCTCGGCCTGGCACCGGAGGGTACGGAGGGCGAGGACGTCCCGCAGTGGAAGGGCCTCGACGTCGGCTCGCCCTTCGACTACCGCAAGCAGGGCATTCTCTATGTGGCGCGCCATCTTTCCCCGCCGGGGCGGGAGGGCACGCGCGGCGACATGATGGATGAGCTGGCGGAGCTGGTGGAGGCCGCGGGCGGGCGGACGCTGGGACTCTTCTCCTCGATGAGGGGTGCCCAGGCGGCGGCCGAGGAGCTGCGGGGCCGACTGGACTCGCCGATCCTCCTCCAGGGTGAGGAGACACTCGGCGAGCTGATCAAGGCGTTCGCCGCTGATCCGAAGACCTGTCTCTTCGGCACACTGTCGCTGTGGCAGGGGGTGGATGTGCCGGGCCCGAGCTCGCAGCTGGTGGTGATGGACCGGATTCCGTTCCCGCGTCCGGACGATCCGCTGATGAGCGCGCGGCAGAAGGCGGTGGAGGAGGGCGGCGGCAACGGCTTCATGGCGGTGGCGGCCACGCATGCGGCGCTGCTGATGGCCCAGGGGGCGGGGCGGCTGGTCCGGGCGACCGGTGACCGCGGTGTGGTCGCCGTCCTCGACCCGAGGCTGGCCAATGCGCGGTACGGCAGCTTCCTGCGGGCCTCGCTGCCCGATTTCTGGTACACCACGGACCGCAATCAGGTACGGCGGTCCCTCGCGAAGATCGACGAGGCGGCCCGGGCGGACGGACGGTAGACGCTCCTGCGCTGCCCCGGCTCTGACGTCATGCGTCCGACATCGCGCCTATGACACGTATGACACCTATGGCATCGCGCCCTATGACGTCGCGCGTTCGATGTCGCGCCTGTGACGTTGCGGTACACGAGAACTCGGCGTGTACCGCAACTGGATCCCGCGCCCCGTCCGGCCCTTTCAGACCCGGCGCAGTACGGCGACCACCTTGCCCAGGATGGTCGCGTCGTCGCCGGGGATCGGCTGGTACGCGGCGTTGTGCGGGAGCAGCCAGACGTGGCCCTCCTCGCGGCGGAAGCGCTTCACCGTCGCCTCGCCGTCCAGCATCGCCGCCACGATGTCGCCGTTCTCCGCGACGGGCTGGCGGCGGACCGTCACCCAGTCGCCGTCGCAGATCGCGGCCTCGATCATCGAGTCACCGACGACCTTCAGCACGAACAGCTCACCGTCGCCCACCAGTTGGCGGGGGAGGGGGAAGACGTCCTCGACGGACTCCTCCGCGAGGATCGGTCCGCCGGCGGCGATCCGGCCGACCAGCGGGACGTACGACGCGGCGGGCTTGCCCGTCGTGTCCGTCTGCTGGGTGCTCGGCTGGTCCGACCCCCGGACCTCGTACGCCCGCGGCCGGTGCGGGTCGCGGCGCAGGAATCCCTTGCGCTCCAGGGCCATCAGCTGGTGGGCCACCGACGAGGTGCTGGAGAGCCCCACGGCCTGGCCGATCTCCCGCATCGAGGGCGGGTATCCCCGGCGCTGCACGGAGTCGCGGATGACTTCGATCACCCTGCGCTGGCGGTCCGTGAGGCCCGAGCTGTCCGCCCTGATCCCTGGAGGTCGCCCGGGCATCGAACGGGTGGGCTTGGCGCCCTCCGGGTTCGAGGCTGTGTCATTCACATTCATTACATGCACCGGATCGAGTCGGCCCTGGGAGCGGTCCTGGGCGGTGATGGTGGCACTGTCTGCGGTGGTGGTCACGGTGGCCCCTCTCGAAATGTTCTCCCTGGCTGGACAACGGTAGTAGCTTTCGAAAGGTTGCGCCAAACACACGTTCGAGTGAAAAATTGCGGAGTGTCTGTTGTGGGCGGCCGACTGGGTGTATGAGCAGGCTTTTCCGGGTGGAGCGGCGCCGTCCGGCGGTGCGCCGCCGGGTCGATTCCGGACCCCGGCAAGGGGTCGTCCCCTCGGCCGTCGACGGGGGCTCCGGGGGCTGTCTCCCGGCCACCCGCGGGGGCTCCCGGGGGTCGTCTCCCGGCCACCCGCGGGGGCCTCCGGCGCGCCGCCCGGGGCCGCCACAGTCTCGCATCCGGCGGCCCGCGAGACCCGGCGCCGCGCCCTTCCCGTACGCTCGTGGCCGGTCGCCGCGGGCCCGCCGCACCCGCCCCGACGCGCGACACGCGCCGGGGCCTAGGATGCAACCAAACCCCAGATCTAGTGGTTGGATTGTCTCAGCCACCCAGAAGTTGTGGTCCCGGGTCTTCGGGCCCGAGGGCATCGCCTATGCTGGGGATTGCTTCGAGGGGCTTTTCCGGGCCCTGACGGGGCTATTCAGTCGTGCTGTGAAGGAGGGGTTGGGAGCCATGCACTGTCCCTTCTGCAGGCACCCCGACAGCCGGGTCGTCGACAGCCGCACCACCGACGACGGGACGTCCATCCGGCGCCGTCGCCAGTGCCCCGACTGCTCCCGCCGTTTCACGACGGTGGAGACCGCCTCGCTGATGGTGATCAAGCGCAGCGGCGTGACCGAGCCCTTCAGCCGCACCAAGGTCATCTCCGGCGTGCGCAAGGCGTGCCAGGGGCGGCCGGTCACCGAGGACGCCCTCGCCCAGCTCGGCCAGCGGGTCGAGGAAGCGGTGCGCGCCACCGGCAGCGCCGAGCTGACCACCCACGACGTGGGGCTGGCCATACTCGGCCCGTTGCAGGAACTCGACCTCGTCGCGTACCTGCGCTTCGCGTCCGTGTACCGGGCGTTCGATTCACTCGAAGACTTCGAGGCCGCCATCGCGGAACTGCGTGAGCGGCCTCCCTCGGAGGAATGCGGCACCGGCGAGACCCTTGAGGTCCCCGTGCCCGCCACCGCCGCGGACTGACCGGCCGGCTCGATCCCGGCCGCTCCGCGGCGATCAAGACCTGTCACGGGTGCTCTGTGTGCGCCCGAGGCATCAGACACACACTCCGTGCCACGGGAAGAACAGGGCGCGGCAGGGCGTTTTTGTACGTATATGGGAGGCGGCATGACAGAGACGGCGAGCAGCCCGGCACGAGGTTCCCGCACCAAGGGTTCCAAGACCGGCAAGGGGCTGCGCATCGAGCGGATCCACACGACCCCCGGCGTGCATCCGTACGACGAGGTGGCCTGGGAGCGCCGTGACGTCGTCATGACCAACTGGCGCGACGGCTCGGTCAATTTCGAGCAGCGTGGCGTCGAGTTCCCCGACTTCTGGTCGTTGAACGCGGTCAACATCGTCACCAGCAAGTACTTCCGCGGGGCCGTCGGCACCCCGCAGCGCGAGACCGGGCTCAAGCAGCTCATCGACCGGATCGTGAAGACGTACCGGAAGGCCGGTGAGGAGCACCAGTACTTCACGTCCCCCGCCGACGCCGAGATCTTCGAGCACGAGCTGGCGTACGCCCTCCTGCACCAGGTCTTCAGCTTCAACTCGCCCGTGTGGTTCAACGTCGGCACGCCCCAGCCGCAGCAGGTCTCGGCCTGCTTCATCCTGTCTGTCGACGACTCCATGGACTCGATCCTCGACTGGTACAAGGAAGAGGGAATGATCTTCAAGGGGGGATCGGGCGCCGGCCTGAACCTCTCCCGGATCCGCTCCTCCAAGGAGCTGCTCTCCTCCGGCGGCAACGCCTCGGGCCCCGTCTCCTTCATGCGCGGTGCCGACGCCTCCGCCGGGACGATCAAGTCCGGCGGCGCCACCCGGCGCGCGGCCAAGATGGTCATCCTCGACGTCGACCACCCCGACATCGAGGACTTCATCGAGACGAAGGTCAAGGAGGAGGAGAAGATCCGCGCCCTGCGCGACGCGGGCTTCGACATGGACCTGGGCGGCGACGACATCACGTCCGTCCAGTACCAGAACGCCAACAACTCGGTCCGTGTCAACGACGAGTTCATGAAGGCCGTCGAGGCCGGCGGCAAGTTCGGGCTGCGCGCCCGGATGACCGGCGACGTCATCGAAGAGGTCGAGGCGAAGGAGCTCTTCCGCAAGATGGCCGAGGCGGCCTGGGCCTGCGCCGACCCCGGCATCCAGTACGACGACACGATCAACCACTGGCACACCTGCCCCGAGTCCGGCCGGATCAACGGCTCGAACCCGTGCAGCGAGTACATGCACCTGGACAACACCTCGTGCAACCTGGCCTCGCTGAACCTGATGAAGTTCCTCAAGGACGACGGCAAGGGCAACCAGTCCTTCGAGTCCGAGCGCTTCGCCAAGGTCGTCGAGCTGGTCATCACCGCGATGGACATCTCCATCTGCTTCGCGGACTTCCCGACGCAGAAGATCGGCGAGAACACCCGGGCCTTCCGCCAGCTGGGTATCGGCTACGCCAACCTCGGCGCCCTGCTGATGGCCACGGGCCACGCGTACGACTCCGACGGCGGCCGGGCCCTGGCCGGCGCCATCACCTCGCTGATGACGGGCACGTCCTACCGCCGCTCGGCCGAGCTGGCCGCGGTCGTCGGCCCGTACGACGGCTACGCCCGCAACGCGGAGCCGCACAAGCGCGTCATGAAGCAGCACGCCGACGCCAACGCCGCGGCCGTCCACGTCGACGACCTGGACAGCCCGGTCTGGGCCGCCGCCACGGAGGCGTGGCAGGACGTGCTGCGTCTCGGCGAGAAGAACGGATTCCGCAACGCCCAGGCGTCGGTCATCGCGCCCACCGGCACCATCGGTCTCGCGATGTCCTGCGACACCACGGGCCTTGAGCCCGACCTCGCGCTCGTGAAGTTCAAGAAGCTGGTCGGCGGCGGCTCGATGCAGATCGTCAACGGCACCGTGCCGCAGGCGCTGCGCCGGCTCGGCTACCCGGCGGAGCAGATCGAGGCGATCGTCGAGCACATCGCCGAGCACGGTGTGGTGATCGACGCCCCCGGTCTCAAGACCGAGCACTACGAGGTCTTCGACTGCGCGATGGGTGAGCGCTCCATCTCCGCGATGGGCCACGTCCGCATGATGGCGGCCATCCAGCCGTGGATCAGCGGCGCGCTGTCCAAGACGGTGAACCTGCCGGAGACCGCCACCGTCGAGGACGTCGAGGAGGTCTACTTCGAGGCGTGGAAGATGGGCGTCAAGGCGCTCGCGATCTACCGCGACAACTGCAAGGTCGGTCAGCCGCTCTCCGCGAAGAAGAAGGACGAGAAGGTCGCGGAGAAGGCCGAGGAGACCATCCGCGAGGCCGTCGAGAAGGTCATCGAGTACCGCCCGGTCCGCAAGCGCCTGCCCAAGGGCCGTCCGGGCCTCACCACCTCCTTCACGGTGGGCGGCGCCGAGGGGTACATGACCGCCAACTCCTACCCGGACGACGGTCTCGGCGAGGTCTTCCTCAAGATGTCGAAGCAGGGCTCGACGCTCGCGGGCATGATGGACGCCTTCTCGATCGCCGTCTCGGTCGGTCTGCAGTACGGCGTGCCGCTGGAGACGTACGTCTCCAAGTTCACCAACATGCGGTTCGAGCCGGCCGGGATGACGGACGACCCGGACGTACGGATGGCGCAGTCGATCGTCGACTACATCTTCCGCCGTCTCGCCCTGGACTTCCTGCCCTTCGAGACCCGCTCGGCGCTCGGCATCCACTCCGCCGAGGAGCGCCAGCGCCACCTGGACACCGGTTCGTACGAGCCGGTCCTCGACCTCGACGTCGACGGCGTCCTCGACACCGAGAGCTTGACCGCGGCTCCGTCCCGCCCGGCCGCGTCGCCGCAGGCCACCGCGGCGGCGCCCACGCCGGCCGTGGTCCCGGCGCCCAAGGAGGCGCACACCTCGGCCGAACTGGTCGAGATGCAGCTCGGCATCAGCGCCGACGCACCGCTCTGCTTCTCCTGCGGTACGAAGATGCAGCGGGCCGGATCCTGCTACATCTGCGAGGGCTGCGGCTCCACGAGCGGCTGCAGCTGAGCCGTCACGCGGTGACGAGGTAGTCCCGTAGCACCGAGGGGCGGTGGGCCGAAGCGGCCCGCCGCCCCTTGGGCGGTGCGGCGCGCTCAGCCTCCGGACCCCCTCCTCCTCAGTCCTCTTCTCGTCCCACGACCGTCAGCCGCCGCCCATCAGGGCGCCGAACGACTGGGGGTCCGTGTCGAAGCCGCGCACGTCCGGACGGAACTGCCAGGTGCCGCCGGCCGCGCGGGTGAACTCCGCGAAGGTCGCCGCCGTCGCGGCGGGCACCCCGGCGAAGTCGTGCTCCGACAGCTCCGTGTACCCCTCCGCCAGCCGGACCGAGGCGTTGGCTATGTCCTCGAACGTCCGGCGGCCGTTCTGCTGCTGGATGGCCACACCCACGACCACACGGCGGTAGTCCGCCCCCAGCCGGTCCAGCTCCAGGGTCATCTCCTCGTCGGAGCCGAAGCCCTGGCCCGTACGGCTCTCGCGGTCCAGCGTGATCGTCCCGTCCGGGGAACGGCTGCCGAAGTGGACCAGATAGGCGGGTGTGTCCGGGGCGTCCGCCGTGTAGGTCGCCGCGATGAGATCCAGGTCATGGGCGGGCCGGCCCATCGGGCTGGGATCCCATTTGAGGGTGACCTCGACCTTGGACACTCCCCGGTTGAAACTGCTCACCAGTCCTCCCCCTCCTCGGAATCGGTGCGGATGTCCGGACCTGGTACACCAGGCTAGACGGCGCCACTGACAACCCGGCGCCGCATCTGGCCAGTTGACGTCACCTTGGCCGATACTCGACAGGTCCGGCGGTGCCACGGGGTGGCCACCGCGTCCCGGACGGGGCGTGACCCGTGCCACGTTCCGCCCCCGTACGATGGCGCCGTGCTGGTCAAGTGGATTCGCTGCACCGTGATCGACCGTCGAGGTTTCGAACGCGGGCAGCGGAAATGGGCGGGGTTGCTCGGTGAGCCGGGGTTTCGGGGACAGGGCGGGGGATGGAGCAGGTCGCGGCCGGGTGTCGTCCATGTCTTCACGTTCTGGGAGAGTCGTGCGTTCTACGACTCGTTCATGGCGCGCTCGCACGACCGGCTCTCCGCCTCGCAGTCCGGCACGTACAAAGACAGCCAGGTCAAGCTCTTCGACTACCGCTTCGACGTGAAGACCGGATTCGAGCCCCGCTTCACCGACGCGGACGTGGTCCGCGTCGCCCACTCCCGGGTGCACGAGGAACGGGTGGAGCACTTCGCCCTCATGCAGGAGAAGGTCTGGAACCCCGCGATGGCCGGTTCGCCGGGGATGGTGCGCGGGCTCTTCGGAGAGGCGCCCGGTCATGAGTTCATCGTCCTGTCCATGTGGCAGTCGGCGGCCGAGCACGGCAAGTACCGCGTCGAGCGGGTCGAGCGGCTGACGCTGCGCGCCCAGACAGCCACCGACGTCGCGGCGCTGGCCGGGGACGTCATCGATCTGGAGCCGTCCTGGACGGTGTGACCGACGGTGTGGACGAGGGGTGGGCGACGGTCTCACCGGCGGACCGACCGACGGTGCGCGCGGGGTGCCGGGCCCGCCCGGCTACGCCGGATGGGCGCCCGGATTGCCGGGCGGTCGCACGGTGCGGAGCCGGGCGATCTAGGGTCGTGTCATGGCACGACCGCGGCGCATTGTCCTTGTCCGGCACGGTGAATCGGAAGGGAACGCAGATGACACGGTGTACGAGCGCGAGCCCGACCATGCCCTGAGGCTCACGGAGAAGGGCCGCAGACAGGCCGAGGAGACGGGGGTACGGCTGCGCGAACTGTTCGGCCGCGAGCCGGTCAGCGTCTTCGTCTCGCCGTACCGCCGTACCCACGAGACCTTCGAGGCGTTCGGGCTCGACCCCGGCCAGGTGCGGATACGCGAGGAGCCCCGGCTGCGCGAGCAGGACTGGGGGAACTGGCAGGACCGCGAGGACGTACGCCTCCAGAAGGCGTACCGCGACGCGTACGGCCACTTCTTCTACCGCTTCGCCCAGGGGGAGTCGGGGGCCGACGTCTACGACCGTGTCGGCGCCTTCCTGGAGTCCCTGCACCGCAGCTTCGAGACGCCCGACTCGCCGGAGAACGTCCTGCTGGTGACGCATGGGCTGACCATGCGGCTGTTCTGCATGCGGTGGTTCCACTGGTCGGTCGCGGAGTTCGAGTCGCTGTCCAACCCCGGCAACGCGGAGTACCGGATCCTGCTGCTGGGCGCCGACGGCCGCTACACCCTGGACCGGCCGTTCGAACAGTGGCGTGTCCCGGAGCCGTACGGCCGGACGGGATAAACCCGCTCCGAACCGGCCCGTACCGGCTAAAATCCCCGCTCGATGACCTCTGACTCCGTTGATTCCGTATCCGGCCGGCGCTTCGAACGTGCCCTCGCCAGCCTGCGGGGGCTGGCCGTGGGAGACGCCCTGGGCTCCCAGTTCTTCGTACCCGCGAACTATCCGCTGCTGAAGCGCCACGAGCTGCCGCCCGGCGATTGGCAGTGGACCGACGACACCGAGATGGCCGCGTCGGTGCTGGCCGTGCTGGCCGCGCACCACCGGGTCGACCAGGACGCCCTCGCGCGCTCCTTCGCCGAGCACCACGACTTCGACCGCGGCTACGGGCCCGCCGTGAACCGGATGCTCCGGCTGATCAGGGAGGGCGGCGACTGGCGCGAGCTGGCCGCCGGGCTCTTCGACGGCCAGGGCTCCTGGGGCAACGGGGCCGCGATGCGGATCGCGCCGCTCGGTGCCTGGTACGCGGACGACCCCGAGCAGGCCACGCACCAGGCCGAGATCTCCGCGTACACCACCCACCAGCACCGCGAGGCCGTGACGGGCGCCATGGCGGTGGCCGCGGCGGCAGCCCTCGCCGCCGCCCCGGGCGGGCCGCCCACGGCGGAGGCGCTGCTCGACGGGGTGGTCGCGCTGGTGCCGCGCAGCGCGGTCGGGGCGGGGCTGCGCCGGGCGCGGGACATGCTGGACTACGACGACCCGGGCACGGTCGCCGCCGTGCTCGGCTGCGGGCGGCGCACCTCCGCGCACGACACCGTGCCGTTCGCCCTCTGGTCGGCGGCGCGCGGGCTCGGCGACTTCGAACGGGCCTTCTGGACGACGGCGCGGGCCGGCGGCGACGTCGACACCAACTGCGCCATCGTCGGGGGAGTGGTCTCGGCCGCCGGGGAGAGCGGGGCGCCGCCGGAGCACTGGCGGGAGCGTACGGAGGCGCTGCCGGGGTGGCTGCCTGGGGTGGCCGCGTCCTGACGGGCGGCCTCGTGGCGGGACGTTCCGCCACGTCCTGACGGGCCCCGTCGGACGGGTCGGGGCCCGCGGAACGTCCGTACGGGATGGGCGGTTCACACGGCGTACGCGCCGTTCATTGTCACGGCCCTGCCACAGCCGCCCTCACGGAGGCGTACCTCGCCGAAGGCTGTGCTTACCCTTTCGGCCACGCCGCCGTGTTGATCTTCGACCGGCGCGCGCCGACGAGACACCGGGTGCCGCGCTCCGCTCCTCCGCGGCGAACGGGCCCGGTCGGGAGGGGGTCCCGTGACAGATTCACCGTCCAGAACCGGGCCGGCCGCGGAGCCGGACCCGCCGGCGGATGCCGATGCCGAAGCCGAGGCAAAAGGAGAAGCCGAAGCAGGAGCCGAAGCAGAAGGAGAAGCAGGAGCCGAAGCAGGAGCAGGAGCAGGGGCCCAAGCCCAAGCCGAACCGCGGGACGCGGTCGAGCCGTCGTCCGCCGCCCGGACCCGCGCCCACGGCGAGCACCACCAGGGCGCCGCGCCCCGGCCCGCCCCGGCGCGCCAGTACCGTGAGCCCTGGCAGCAGTGGCAGCCCCGGCGCGAACCAGCCGCCTGGCAGGCCGAGGTGAGGCCCGAGCCGCCCGCCCGGATCAGGACCGCCACTCTGTGGTCGTCCCTGGCGACCGCCCTGCTCAGTGCCCTGCTGCTGCGCGAAGGGCTCGGCCTGAACCTGCTGTTCGTGGCCGTTCCCGCCGCTCTCGCGGCGTTCTTCGCCGCCCGGGCCGCGGGCCGGCTGCCGCGCCCCTGGACGCTGGTCTGGGCCGGCGGCGGACTCGTGCTGCTGGCCGTGCCCGCGCTGCGCGACGCGGGCCTGCCCGTCTTCCTCGCCGTCGTCTCCGCCGTGGCGCTCGGCGCGCTGGCGCTGCACGGGAGCCGCACCTGGCCGGGGGTGCTCCTCGGGCCGGTGGGACTGGTCGGTGCGGTCGGCCCCGGTGCCGTCTGGGCCCTGCGCGGTCTGCGCGAGCGCGCGGGCGGAACCCGGGGCCGGGTGGTCCCCGTACTCCGCGCGCTCGCGGTCGCCGCCGTTCTGCTGGTGGTGTTCGGCACGCTCTTCGCGAGCGCCGACGCCGCGTTCGCCGAACTCCTCGGCTCCCTCATCCCCGACGTCTCCGACTCCGGGGCACCCTCGCAGCTTCTCCTCTTCGGGTTCGGCCTCTGCGGCGCCCTGGCCGCCGCGCACACCGCCGCGTCGCCGCCGCGCTGGGACCGGGTGACCGTACGGCCGGGGAAGGCCCGGGGCCGTACGGAGTGGGCGCTTCCGCTGATCGTCCTCAACCTGCTCTTCGCGGCCTTCATCGCCGTCCAGCTCGTGGTGCTCCTCGGCGGATACGACAGGGTGGTGGCGGAGACCGGGCTCACGCCCGCCCAGTACGCGCGCCAGGGCTTCTGGCAGCTCCTGTGGGTCACGCTGCTCGTCCTGGTGGTGATCGTGGCGGCCGGACGGTGGGCCCCGCGCGGCGGGGCGCGCGACGCCGCTCTGGTCCGCACCGTACTGGGCACCCTCTGCGTGCTCACCCTCGTCGTGGTCGCCGCCGCGCTGCGCCGGATGGACCTGTACGTCGAGGCCTTCGGCCTGACCCGGCTGCGGGTCTCCGTGACGGCGGTGGAGCTGTGGCTCGGACTGGTGATCGTCCTGATGCTGGTGGCCGGCGCCACCAGGGGCCGCTGGCTGCCGCGCGCCGTCGCCGCGAGCGCCGGGGCCGCCGTCCTCGCCTTCGGCCTGGTCTCGCCGGACGCGCTGGTCGCGGAGCGGAACGTACAGCGGTACGAGCGCACCCACAAGATCGACATCGAGTACTTCCGCGAGCTGTCCGCCGACGCGGTACCGGCGCTGGACCGGCTCCCCGAGCCGCTGCGCTCGTGCGCCCTGCGCGGCATCGCCGACGGTCTGGAGCCGGGGGACGAGCCCTGGTACGCGACCAGCCTGGCCGAGAGCAGGGCCCGCGACCTGCTGGCGGAGCGCGGCGTACGGAGCGATGTGACCTGCCCGGGGGAGAACCGCTACCGGTGGTGACACCGGGCGGCGCCGCACCTGAGGGACCCGGGCCTGACGCCGCCGTGCGTCAGGCCCGCGTGCGCCCGCGCACCGCGAACTCGCCCCGAGCGCGGGCGGGCTGAGCGGGTTCGCGGTGATGTGCCCGACTCCCCGGCGCCGTACGGCAGGTACCCGGTCTGTCGCGTGGCGTGCGGGCGGCGTAACCTGGCAGGTGCCATGCCGTACGAACCACCCACGCACACCGTTGAGCGCTCGCTGCGCGCCACCACGGACGCCAGGATCATCGCCGGCGTCGACGAGGTCGGACGCGGAGCGTGGGCAGGTCCGGTCACGGTGTGCGCGGCCGTCACCGGACTGCGCAGACCCCCGGCGGGTCTCACCGACTCCAAGCTCATCACCCCCAAGCGCCGTACGGAGCTGGCCGATGAACTGGAGGCGTGGGTCACGTCGTACGCCCTCGGGCACTCCTCCCCGGAGGAGATCGACGCCCTCGGGATGACCGCGGCACTCAGGCTCGCCGCCGTACGCGCCCTGGAGGCGTTGCCGGTACGGCCCGACGCGGTGATCCTGGACGGCAAGCACGACTATCTCGGAGGACCCTGGCGGGTGCGTACGGTCATCAAGGGCGACCAGTCCTGCGTCTCCGTGGCGGCCGCCTCGGTGATCGCCAAGGTGCGCAGGGACGCGATGATGGCCGAACTGGGCGCCGGGTCCGAGGAGTACGTACCCTTCGCGTTCGGCGCCAACGCCGGTTACCCCTCACCGGTGCACCGGGCGGCGCTGGCGGAGTGGGGGCCGACGGCGCACCACCGGCTCTCGTGGTCCTATCTCGACGCGCTGCCCCGGTGGCGGCACCTCAAGAAGGTCCGGGTCCCCGAACAGGTCGCCGCTATGGAAGGCGGGGGCCAACTCGGCTTCGATTTCTGACCGTCGACCACCCGACACCGGACCGTCCGGCGTCCGGAGCATCCGGCTCCGGAACGTCCGGCCTCGGAACGTGAGACTTCCGGTACGGGCCCTCTCCGGGACATCCCGGTGACCCGTCCGGCGAACCCCGCCCGGGTGCCTCACGGCCTCGGGCACGGGCACGAATGAGCCCACCCACCGATGCTTTTCGCACCGGTGTTTGATAGACATCCAGTCATGCCTCTCATCCCTCAGGAGCCTCAGATTCACGAGAGAGCCCAGGGTCCCAGCGCCACGCCGGCCACCGGTCGCACCGCTTCGACCCCCCGTCCCGTACCCGGTCCGCGTCCCGTTCCCGGGCCGCGTTCCGCGACGACACCGAGGCCCGGACGTCCGGGTCCCGGTCCCGCGAGGCCCGCGCCGCCGGCGCAGCGCTCGCACAGCTCCGCCGGTCAGCCGAAGGCGTCCGGCACCGCCGACTCCGCCCCTTCCACTCCTTCCACCGCCCCTCAGGTCCAGGTGATCCCGGCTCCGGTGGGCGGCGCGCTGGACGCCGCCGAGGAGGCGATCGACCTGCTGCTGGACGCGGGCCGGGCGCCGGGCGACATCCTGGTGCTCACCACCGGCGAACAGCATCCGTGGGCCACCCACGAGTTGTCGTTCGGCGAGAGCGCGTACTGGGCCCAGCACGACGCCCGCGAGGACGTGTTCTTCGCGGACGCCGCCGCCGTCTCCCGCGCGCAGTCCCGGCCCGTCGTGGTCGTCGCCGTCAACGGTGGCGGTGACGCCGTCGTCGCCAAGGCGCTGCCCCTGGCCCGCTCGCGGGCCACCGCGCTGCTCGTCGTGTGCGGCGACGCGGGGCGGATCAACGCCGTGCTCGGCGCGGGCGTCTGAGCCGGACGCCATCCGGCGCGCCCGCTGGGGGCGGTCACGCCGGTACGTTCCGACGGTGACCCGGCCGCCTCTTTCAGGAGGGTGGCCGGGCCGCTTCGGGGAGCCGTCCGCGGGGGATGCGCGCGGCGGCCGCTTCGCCTTCGGCGGGCGGCCGTTCAGCGGGCGGCGGTATGGCGCAGTGCCTCGGCCGCGCCTCCACCGCCCCGCAGGGGTGACATGACGGGATCGGCTGCCGTCTCCGCGAGGCTCGCCGGCGGCGAGTCCGAGCTGGGGCGACGGCCCCCGCGGCCCTCGCCCAGTACCTGCCAGCCGCCGCGGGTCAGCGTGATGTACGCGCCGCAGCGCAGCCCGTGCAGGGTGCACGCGTCGCGCAGCCCCCACATCCAGGCGCCGTCCTCCTCCGTCCAGCGCTCGTCGCCCTCGCGGCAGTAGAGCAGCACGGCCGTGCGCACCGGCGTGCGCCGACGCAGATCGTGCGGGATGACCCGACGCAGGTGTGCCAGCAGCGCGTTGCGGAACTCCCAGCCGTCCACGGGCGCGGCGCGCGGCACGAACGACGCGCTGGCGGCCAGCCGTTCCTCGGGATCGAGCACGGCCACTATGGCGGTCGCCGGGGTCGGCGCGTGCCGGCTGTGCAGACCGCTGACGACCTCACGGGGATTGCGCAGGAGCGGAATCCCGGCGGAGGCCCACTCGGCGGGTTCGAGCATTCTGGCGAGGCGGCTGACGGAAGCGGCCTGACCGTTGATCGAAGTGGCTGCGGACGGAGCGAATCCGAAGGTCACGTTCCTCCCTTCGCATACGCGCCCACAATGCGGGCAGGGTCGGGTGGGGACGCGCCGCGGCACAGCCCTTGCGGAGCGCGAGGAGACCGTGCGGGGGCACTTCCAATTCTCACCGGCACGGGGGCGTGCGGCAACGAGCAATTGGCGCCGCTGGTGGGAATGGAGGGATTTGGCCGCTATATACCCGCGCGGTCCCGCCGTGCCACGCGCCAGGTGCTGAGGCTCCCGCTCCGGTTCAGCTCTGAACGGCGAGGACCAGCGGAAAGACACCCTCGGCCCCGGCCCTGCGGAGCAGCCGGGTGGCCACCGCGAGCGTCCACCCGCTCTCCGAGAGGTCGTCGACGAGCAGGACGGGCCCGCCGGCCGCCGCCAGCGCCGCCGCCAGCTCCGGGGGCACGGTCAGCGCCTCGTGCAGGCCCCGCACCCGCTGCGCGCCGTTGGTGCGGGAGATCCGGGCGTCGGCGGCCCCCGGCGCGTACGCGACCGTACCGAGCAGCGGCATCCTGCCGATCTCCGAGATGCGGGCGCCGAGCGAATCCACCAGCCGGGGCCTGGCACGGGAGGCGACCGTGACCACACCGACCGGCCGGGGCGGCGCGTCCTCGGCGCCCGAGGCCCAGCCGCCCGGGCCCTTTGCCCAGTCGGCGAGCACACTCACCACGGCGCCCACCACGTCGTCGGGCACCGGACCGTCGGTGGCGCGCGCCGCCAGCATCGGGCGGAGCCGGTTTCCCCAGCCGATGTCGGAGAGGCGTCCCAGGGCCCGGCCCGGGAAGGACTGCTCCCCGGGCGCGATCCGCCCCTTGAGGGAGACCCCGACCGCGGCGAGGCCGGTCGGCCACATCTTGCGGGGCTCCATCTCCACACCAGGCCTGCCCAGCTCGCCGCGGGCGGCGTCGAGCGCGGCGGCGGTCACCTTGGCCTCGAAGCGCGTCCCCGCGCAGTTGTCGCACCGTCCGCAGGCCACCGCCTCCTCGTCGTCGAGCTGGCGCCGCAGGAACTCCATCCGGCACCCCGTCGCCGACGCGTAGTCACGCATCGCCTGCTGCTCGCTCCCCCGCTGCCGCGCCACCCACGCGTACCGCTCCGTGTCGTACACCCACGGCCGGCCCGTCGATGTCCACCCGCCCTTGACCCGGTGCACCGCCCCGTCCACGTCCAGCACCTTGAGCATCGTCTCCAGTCGGGTCCGCCGCAGTTCGACCAGCGGCTCCAGGGCCGGCAGCGACAGCGGCTTGTCGGCGTGCCCCAGCACGTCGAGCGTGCGGCGGACCAGCTCCTCCGGCGGGAAGGACACCGAGGCGAAGTACTGCCAGATCGCCTCGTCCTCCTTGCCCGGCAGCAGCAGCACCTCGGCGTGGGCCACCCCGCGCCCCGCACGCCCCACCTGCTGGTAATAGGCGATGGGGGAGGAGGGCGAGCCGAGATGGACCACGAAGCCGAGATCGGGCTTGTCGAACCCCATGCCCAGCGCGGACGTCGCCACCAGCGCCTTCACCCGGTTCCCCAGCAGATCGTCCTCGGCCTGCTGCCGCTCCGCGTTCTCCGTACGGCCGGTGTACGAGGCGACGGTGTGCCCGCACTGCCGCAGATACGCCGTGACCTCCTCCGCCGCCGCGACCGTCAGGGTGTAGACGATCCCCGACCCCGGCAGCTCGCCGAGGTGGTCGGCCAGCCACGCCAGCCGGTGCGCCGCGTCCGGCAGCCGCAGCACATGGAGGCTGAGGCTCTCCCGGTCCAGCGGCCCGCGCAGCACCAGCGCGTCCGTCCCGGCGCCCGTGCCCAACTGCTCGGCGACATCGGCGCTCACCCGGGAATTGGCCGTGGCCGTGGTGGCGAGGACCGGGACACCGGCCGGCAGCTCCGCGAGCATCGTGCGCAGCCGCCGGTAGTCGGGGCGGAAGTCATGGCCCCAGTCCGAGATGCAGTGTGCCTCGTCGACCACCAGCAGGCCCGTCGCCGCCGAGAGGCGGGGCAGCACCTGGTCGCGGAAGTCGGGGTTGTTGAGCCGCTCCGGGCTGACCAGCAGCACATCGACCTCGCCCGCGGACACCTCGTCCTGGATCGTCTCCCACTCCTCCGCGTTGGACGAATTGATCGTCCGGGCGCGGATCCCGGCCCGCGCGGCGGCCTCCACCTGATTGCGCATCAGCGCGAGGAGCGGCGAGACGATCACGGTCGGGCCCGCGCCCCGCTGCCGCAGCAGCGACGTCGCCACGAAATACACCGCGGACTTGCCCCACCCCGTGCGCTGGACGACCAGCGCGCGGCGCCGGTCGGCGACGAGCGCCTCGATGGCCCGCCACTGGTCCTCGCGCAGGCGGGCGGCGCCGGTGGCGTCACCTACCAGGCGGGCGAGGACGGAGTCGGCGGAGGCCCGGAGCGCTGCGCGGTCTGCGTTGGTCATGGCCCCATGCAACCCGATGGGTCCGACAAACCGCGAATGGCGCCGGCGGCCTGTGGACAAGTTATCCACAGGCCCGAGCGGGATCCGGCGGAATCCGGCACGGTCGAGCCATGAACACGCACCGCGAACACCACGAACCGACCGGATCCGCCGCCGAGCAGCCGATCACCCTGCGCAGCCCCGGCGAGCTCGCCGACGCCCTGCCCTATCTCCTCGGATTCCACCCCTCCGACTCCGTCGTCATGGTCGCCCTGCACGGCGAGCGTGGGCGCTTCGGCGGTCGGCTCAGGCTGGGCATCCCGCGCTCGCCCACGGAGTGGCCGCCCGTCGCCGACCAGCTCGCCGAGTGCTTGATCGAGGGCAGCGAGCGCCGCGGCTCCCGCCCCGACGCCATCGTCGCCTTCCTCTGCCAGGACCCGGGCGCCGGCGAGGCGGGCCGGCAGGTGATGGAGCGGCTGCGCCCCCTCGCCCAGCGGCTGCGCACCGCGTGCGGGAGCCTCGACGTCCCCGTGCACGAGGTGCTCTGCATCTCCGACGGCCGCTTCTGGTCCTACTGCTGCCCCGACCCGCGCTGCTGTCCGCCCGAAGGGACCGGCCTCGCCCTGCCGGGCACCTCGGTGATGGCCGCGGCCGCCGCCTACGCCGGGGTCCAGGTGCGCGGCTCGCTACGGGAGATGGAGGCGCGGCTGGCGCCCTGGACCGACCCGGCCGCCGTCGCGGCGCAGGAGCGGGCGCTGGACCACGCGGGCGCCTCGCTCGTGCCCAGGATCCTGATCGAGGGGAGCCGGGAAAAGGTCGGCGCCGAGACGCTGACGCTGGCCCGCTCCCTGATGGAACGGCTGGGCGGGACGCCGACCGGCGGGACCGGTGGGACCGGTGCGGACGCCGAGGACGACCGGCTCATCACGGACGACGAGGCCGCGGCCGTCCTTCTCGGCCTCCAGGACCGGGTGACCAGGGACCGGGCCGCGGAGTGGATGGAGGGGCCGGACGCCGCACCCGCGTTACGGCTCTGGCGCGCGCTGTCCCGCCGCTGCGTCGGCCCGTACGCGGAACACGCCACCGCGCCGCTCACCCTGGCCGGCTGGGTCGCCTGGTCCACCGGGGACGACCCGGGCGCCCGGGTGGCCCTCGGGCTCGCACTGCGGCTCGATCCCCGGTACGTCTTCGCCCAGTTGCTCCACCAGGCGTGCAACGAGGGGCTGGACCCCGAGACGCTGCGCCGCTGTCTGCGCGAGGAGCGCGTCGCCCGCGCGCTGCCCGGCCCGCGCGCCACGAGCCGCCGGACCAAGCCGCGGGCCGCGCGTCCGCCCGGGCCGCGGAGGGATGACGCACGACCGCTGGTTCGCTCGTTCGTTCGACCGGTACCTGGTCTTCGGCTCGGACGGGGTAAGACCCTCAACGGCAGCTGGGGGTACGACCGTG
>NZ_JBFBJB010000094.1:0-26029 GCF_040685895.1 Streptomyces sp. NPDC088124
GCTCGCTCCGTCTCGGCACATTGATTCGTCCTGTGGACGCCGAGCGCGATCGCAAGGCGGAGGATCGGCGCCCTCGATGGCCTGGCCGTACGTGGGCGACTCCGACAACGCAGCGAGCGTGCGTGCCAGGCGTCGCGAGCCAGGCGGGACTTTCGAAACACGCCCCAGGCCCTGCTTACGAGGTTCCCTGTTCGCCCCCACGGCACAGCACGCCGGCAGGGGCATCGGGAAGCCGCGCGGTCCCGGGGCCTGTCCCTGACGGCAGCCCCGGGCCCGCGCTTCCCGCCCCGCGGTCCGCGCTCCCCGCTCCCGACCCCGTTCCGCCCGCTCCCACCGTTCCGCCCCGTCCTTCCGCTCGCTGGTCTCCTTCGTCCTCGTTCGCCGGGGCCGGCCGTGTCATTCCCGAGGTCCGCCGTGTCACCCACCGAACCGCTTCCCTTCGCCGCCGTCGACCTCGGTGCCTCCAGCGGCCGTGTCATGGTCGGCCATGCCTCCGGCCGGGGCGCCGGCACCCTGCGTCTTGAGGAGGTCCACCGGTTCCCCAACCGTCCGGTGCGGATCTCCGGCACCCTGCACTGGGACATCCTGTCCCTGTACGCCGGAGTGCTGGACGGCCTCAGGGCCGCGGGGACGGCGGCGGGGCGGGCGCCCGCGAGCGTCGGCATCGACACCTGGGCCGTCGACTACGGGCTGCTCGACGCGTCCGGCGCGCTGCTCGGCAACCCCGTGCACTACCGGGACGCCCGTACCGAGGGCGAGGCCGGGAAGGTCGCCGCGGTGCTGCCGCCCGCCGAGCTGTACGGGGCGACGGGCCTGCAGTACCTGCCGTTCAACACCCTGTACCAGCTCACCGCGGCGCGAGGCAGTACGGCGCTGGCCGCCGCGGAACGGCTGCTGCTCATCCCCGACCTCATCGCCTACTGGCTCACCGGCGAGGCCGGTACGGAGCTGACCAACGCCTCCACGACACAGCTCATCGATCCCCGGACGCGGGACTGGGCCCGGTCCGTCGCCGAGCCGCTGGGGATCGACCTCGCCCTGTTCCCCGCCCTGCGGGCGCCCGGCACGCCGGCCGGGACGCTGCTGCCCGAGGTGCTGGCCGAGACCGGGCTGAGCGGTCCGGTACCGGTGACGGCCGTCGGCTCGCACGACACGGCGTCGGCCGTCGCGGCGGTGCCCGCCTCCGGCGACCGGTTCGCCTACGTCGCCACCGGCACCTGGTCGCTGGCCGGTCTGGAGCTGGACGCCCCCGTACTGACGGAGGAGAGCCGGCGGGCCAACTTCACCAATGAGCTGGGTGTGGACGGCACCGTCCGTTATCTGCGCAACATCATGGGGCTCTGGCTGCTCCAGGAGTGCCTGCGCACCTGGGAGGCCGAGGGCACCCCCCAGCGGCTGGACCGGCTGCTGGCCGAGGCGGCCGAGGTGCCGGGGCTGCGGTCGTTCGTCGACGCGGACGACCCGGCGTTCCTGGCGCCCGGGGAGATGCCTCGGCGGATCGCGGACGCCTGCCGCCGCATCGGCGTACCGGAGCCCGAGGGCCCGGCCGGGACGGCCCGGTGTGTGCTGGACTCGCTGGCGCTGGCGCACCGGCGCGCGATCGAGGACGCGCAGCGGCTGTCCGGCCGTTCCGTGGACACGGTGCACATCGTGGGCGGCGGGGCCCACAACACGCTGCTGTGCCGACTCACCGCGGACGCCTGCGGGCTGCCCGTCGTCGCGGGCCCCGCGGAAGCCGCGGCGCTCGGCAACGTACTGGTCCAGGCGCGCGCTGCGGGCGCCGTCGACGGCGGTCTTCCCGATCTGCGCGCGCTGCTGCGCGCGACGCTGGAGCCGCGCCGTCACGAGCCGTCCGCCGACCGGGCCGGCCGGTCGGCGTGGGACCGGGCCGCCGCGCTGATCGCGGACGCGGGGGCACGGCGCTGACGACGACAGACCCTGGGCCCCACGCGCCTCACGGGCGCGCCGTCTCGTCCAGCGCCGCCGCGGAGCGACGCGTTGGGCGATTCGGGTGTACGCGGCACGTAGCCGGGCTCCTGCCCCCCGATATGATGGTCCACCCGGTCAGGGGTATCAACGAAATGTGACAGAACGGGCAGGACGCGTGGCGCAGACGGTCGGCATCAAGGACGTGGCCCGGCTGGCCGGTGTCTCGGTCGGCACCGTCTCGAATGTGCTCAACCGTCCCGAGAAGGTGTCCGAACCCACCCGTGTACGGGTCCGGGCGGTCATAGACCAGCTCGGCTTCGTCCGCAGCGAGACGGCCCGGCAGCTCCGGGTGGGGACCAGCCGGATCCTGGCGATCCTCGTGCTCGACATGGCGAACCCGTTCTTCGTGGCCATCGCCAAGGGGGCCGAGCGCGCGGCACGCGAGACCGGCCTCGGGGTGATGCTCTGCAACAGCGCGGGCAGCACGGCCGAAGAGGCGGAGTACCTGTCGCTCTTCGCCGAACAGCGGGTGCGCGGTGTGCTGCTCACCCCGGCGGACGCGACGGGCCACAACGTACGGGAGTTCGCGCGCCGGGACATTCCGTTCGTCCATGTCGACCGGGCGGTACCCGCCTCCGAGGGGTGTTCCGTCTCGGTGGACGACGTGACGGGCGGCGCGCTCGCCGTGGGGCATCTGCTGGCCGCCGGCCATCGGTCCGTGACGTACATCAGCGGCCCGATGTCACTCCCCCAGTGCCGGGACCGGCGAACCGGCGCGCTGGCGGCCCTGCGTGAGGCCGGGCTGCCGGAAGAGGCGCTGCGCCATGTGGAGTCGGCTCGGCTGGACGTTGCCTCGGGCATCGACGCGGGGGCGCGGCTGCTGGGCCTCGCCGAGCGTCCGACGGCCGTGTTCTGCGCCAACGACCTGCTCGCGCTGGGCGTGCTCCAGGCCATGTACGGGGCCGGGGTGGACGTCCCCGGCGACGTGTCGATCGTCGGCTACGACGACATCGAGTTCGCCGCGGCGGCGGTCGTCCCGCTGACGTCGGTACGGCAGCCCGCGGACGCGATGGGGCGGGCGGCCGCGGAGATGCTGATGGACGAGACGGGGCCGGACGCGCAGCACCATACGCACCGCTCGGTCGTGCTCCAGCCCGAACTGGTGGTACGCAGCTCCACCCGCCGCCTGGAGAATGGGAAGCCGCCAGGCGGCGGCACGTAGCCACGGTCGCGGCGGGACCGGCGGCCCGCTTCTCCCGGACGCCGCCCCGGAGCACGGCCGTGCTCACGTTCCAGGGCGCCTGCCGTGCCGGTGTGCCGCGCGTTCCGACGGGCGGCACGGCAGGTGCCCGCACGCGCGGATCAGGGGTGACGCGACGCCGGACGCGTGGACCTGACCGGGGCCGCGTAGCAGTGGACGGTGACCGTCTGCTCCTGGCTCCAGCGCTGCTCGGCGATGTCCAACAGGGTCCATCCCAGGTGTTCGTAGAAGGCCACCGAGCCCGTGTCGGCGGCAACGACGTCCAGGACGGGGTGCAGTCCGCGTGCGCCGGCCTCCCGTAACGCCTGGGACATCAGGAGGGCTCCGATGCCGTGGCCTCGGGCGTCCGGAGAAACGAACAGACGGGTCACCACGGCGACTTCGCCGAGGGACGCGCCCGTGCGTTCGCCCCACAGCACGGGCGCCGCGTCCCCCTCGACGGGCGGGGAGAGCGCGAGATGGCCGACGATCCGACCGTCGAGTTCGGCCACCCAGGCGGCGAGCTGCTCGGGTGGTGCCAGCCAATCGGCGGGCAGCGCGGGCCAGTTCACCGGGTAGCCGTCGACCTTGTGCACCTCGGCGAGCACACTCACGCATTCGTCGAGGTCACCCACGTCGCGTCGCCGGACATCGCACATCGGGATGTCATCGGCCGCTGGCATAGTCTGTCGGTTCACCCGGACC
Source organism: Streptomyces sp. NPDC088124 (assembly GCF_040685895.1). Taxonomy (NCBI): domain Bacteria; kingdom Bacillati; phylum Actinomycetota; class Actinomycetes; order Kitasatosporales; family Streptomycetaceae; genus Streptomyces; species Streptomyces sp. NPDC088124. Next base: position 3,875 of record NZ_JBFBJB010000094.1, read on the forward strand.
ATGGAACCACAGCCCGCCGCCGGAGCGCTCCGCGGCCACCCGACCGGGCGGTGAACGTGCAGGGTCCCCACGCCCAATCCCCTGTGTACACCGCGTGCTTGATTCAAGAATGCGTCAACAATTTCTCCGTGAAAAGCAATGGCCAAGGCTGTCACGGTTAGTCTCCGGCGGTGATATTGACCAAGCACCTCCAGAGACCGACCACCACTTCCCGCACACCACGCCGCACCGTGCTGCGCGCGGCTCTCGCGGGGAGCGCCGCCACCGCGAGTGTGGCCCTCACCGCACCCTCCGCCGTCGCCGCGCAGGCCGCCCACCCCACGCGCCGACGGCCCGCCACCGCCGACGAGGCACTGGCCGAACTCGCCGCGGGGAACCGGCGCTGGCGGACCTTCCGGCAGCAGCACCCGGACGAGACGCAGGCCGTGCGCACCGAACTCGTCTCGGGCCAGCACCCCTTCGCCCTCATCCTCGGCTGCATAGACTCGCGGGTCCCGCCCGAGCTGGTCTTCGACCAGGGCCTCGGTGACCTGATGACCGTACGCTCGGCCGGCGAGGTGCTGGACGAGGCCGTTCTCGGCAGCATCAGCTACGGCGTGCTCGAACTGGGCATCCCGCTGGTCCTGGTCCTCGGGCACCAGTCCTGCGGCGCCGTCGCCGCGGCGGTCGAGGCGGAGGAGACGGGCGAGGAACTCCCTGCCCACATCCAGTACCTGGCCGACCAGATCCGCCCCGCGATCGACCACACGCAGCACGGCACCGCGCGCGTCGATGCCACCGTGACCTCGAACGTGGAGATGGTCCGCGCCCGTCTCGCCGCCGAGCCCGACCTCGCGGCCAAGGTGGCCGAGGGCAAGCTGGCCGTCGTCGGCGCCCGGTACGAACTGAACACCCAGCTCGTCCGCCGCACCGGCTGATCCGGCCCCCGCGGAACCGGCACCCGCCGCCCACCCCGCCCCCGCCGGGGAAGGGCGGCGCCCGGAACTCCTTTCTCCCGCACGCCTTTCGCGTGCCCCCCGCTGCGACCGCTCCCGGCCTTCGGCCCTCTTCATGCGCCTCTCCCTCTTGATGTGAACCCGACACCTGTGTCATATATGTCTAGACCATTACCCCCAGGGTGAAGGACACGGCCATGACCAGGTTCCGCGCCGTCACCACGCTCGGCCTCGCGACCGCGACCCTCCTCGCGACGACCGCGTGCGGCGCGGACGACGAACGGGCGGCGGCGCCCGTGGCCCCCGCCGGCGTCACCGTCCAGGTCGGCAGCGCCACGTCCGCCCATGTCATGTGGCGCCCGGCCCCTTCGGGGGACGACGTCACCGGGTACGACGTCTACCGCGGCGGGAGGAAGGTCAAGGACGTCCCCGCCGGCACGAACATGACCGACGTCACCGGGCTCGCCCCGTCGAGCCGCCACACCTTCACCGTCCGCGCCAGGGGCGCCGACGGCACCGTCTCGCCGCACAGCGCGGCCGTGTCCGTCGACACGCCCGCGGCCGTCACCGAGGACCGGAATCCGCCCGCCCGCCCCGACGGGGTGCGGGGCGGGAGCGACGGCGCCCGCGCGGCCCGGATCGCCTGGGACCGGGCCCCGGACGGGCAGGGCGTCGTCTCGTACGACATCCACCAGGGCGGCTCCAGGATCCACAGCGTCGGAGCCGACGCGACCTCGGCCCGGATCACCCGGCTGCGGCCGGGCACCCACTACCGCTTCACCGTGGTCGCCCGGGACGCGGCGGACAACACCTCGCCCGCCAGCCGCACCGTCGAGATCACCACGCCGCACGGCCCGGGGGACGATCCCGACACCGCGCCGACCGGCCTGCGGGCCATGACGCGGGCCGCCGACGGCGGGTACTACATCGACCTGTCCTGGCTCGCGCCGCGGACCGGCGGCGAGGTGCCCGAGTACCAGATCCATCTGAACGGGAAGTTCGCGACGACGCTGGTCTGGGGCGCCGAGGCCCCCCGCGGCAGGGCGACCTACAGCGTCTACGCGGGCAGGACGGCGGGCGAGACCTTTCGGGTGAAACTCCGCGCGAAGCTGCCCGACGGAAACTGGGGTGCCTTTTCCCCGGAACGCGCTGTCGTCACGGCCCCGGCCGACCGGCCCACCACGGACCGTCACCCCCGTTCGTGAGCCGTACGGGTGGCCACGTGGCCGAACTCCCCGCCCCGTCCGGGTGATTCCGCCCCGTCCGCCCGCGTCCACCCGCCGCGCTCACTCCCCGCTCCCCTCGGGGACAGCGGGCGTCGGCGACCGGTCCCGCCCGAGCCGCAGCCGGGTCAGCAGGCCGCCGAGCGGACCGCCGAATGGCGGACCGACCCCTTCCGTACGCGTGGTGGACTCCTCGGCCCGTGGCGCCGGGCGCACCCGCCTCGCCTCCTCCAGGAAGGTCCCCAGACTGGTGCTGTGCCAGCGGATCTCCTCCGGGTGATCCGCCAGCAGGAGCCGCCCCACCGTCGACCGTGCCGCCTCGGATTCCGGAAACGCGCGGAAGAGGACCGGCGCCAGCCGGTTCAGATAGGCGCGTTCGTACACGTCGGGCACCAACTCGGCGAGATGGGCCGCGTCGAGCACACACCCCGCGATGGCCGCCCGCTCCCAGGGGTCCTCGCTCTCGTGCAGAAGATGGCCGATACGCCGGCCCCGCCAGTTGCGCGGACGCCGGTCGTCGCCCTCGTCCACCCCGGCGCAGAGCCCCCGCGGCAGCCGTCCGGTGCGCAGCCACGGCTCCCAGGAGGCGAACGACCCCAGATCATCGGCGAGATACAGCCACACCACCGTGCGGTAGCGGTTGAGGTAGAAGTGCACCGGTGCGATGAATCCCGCCTTGGCCAGCCGGGTGAACCGGCCCGGACTGACGGAAAGCAACGCGGCTCCGTCGGCCGTGCCCACGGTCCGTACCCGCTCGCGCAGCGAGTCCGGGAACCCGTCGAGCGCCCGCAGCCGCTCGATCTCCTCCCGCCTGACCTGCCGTCGGCCGCCCGCCTTCCCGGCCTCGGTGCGGATGTGTCCGAGCTGCGTCGCGAGCTCGAACTCTCCGCGCTTCAGCTCCAGTTCCCGCGCGGCCCGGATGAAACCGACCGCCCCGGCCCCGGTCTCCGCCGCCTCGGACTCGGCCCCGGCCCCGTCCCCGAGTCCCGCCCCGGCCCCGAGTCCCGCCCCGGCCCGGAATCCTGTCGCTCCCCCGGCCGTGGTCCGGACCGCGCCTCCGGTCCTCGCCGCGGCTCCGCCGCCGTCGTGTCCGGTCCGGACATGGGTCCGCGTCCCGCTGATGGACATGATCGTCCTCCCCGTGAGTGATGACTACTCTCGGTGACGACCGTAGCGCGTCGACGGCCCTTCCCGCCCAGCCTGTGGACAACTCCGGCAGCCGGTCGGAAAAGCTGGTCAGAGGCCGCTCAGCGTGGTGTGGTCGGGCTGTCTCGCCGCGACGCCCAGGTGCTCCCCGACCCGGTTGACGAGCAGGGTCATCTCGTAGGCGACCTGGCCCACATCCGCCTCGGCCGCGGTCAGCACACAGAGGCAACTGCCGTCGCCCGCCGCGGTGACGAAGAGCAAGGCCTCGTCGAACTCGACCATGGTCTGCCGCGCCCTGCCCGCCCGGAAGTGGCGTCCCGACCCCCGCGCGAGACTGTGCAGCCCCGAGGAGACCGCGGCGAGGTGTTCCGCGTCCTCGCGCTCCAGTCCCGTACTGGCCCCCGTCACCAGACCGTCGTTCGAGAGCACCAGCGCGTGCTTGATGTGCTCGACCCGTTCGGTCAGGTCGTCCAGCAACCAGTCAAGTCCCTTTTCAAGTGGCATTGCCGTCCCTCCCCGTGCAGATGTTCCCCATGTCCCCCCGCCGCCCGTAGCCTTCCGCACCGGCCGCCTCCGGGCAAGCGGAGGCCGGGACAAGCCGGGACAACAAGGCGTCGGTGCGTCACATCGCGCCGCATCACCCCGCGCAGGAAGATATGGCCATGGCGACAAACATGAGCAAGGACGAGTGGCACGCCTTCGTCTCCGAGGGCACACGCACCGGCAAGCTGTCCACCGTACGGGCCGACGGATCCCCGCACATCGCACCGGTCTGGTTCGTCCTCGACGGGGACGAGCTGGTCTTCAACACGGGCAAGGAGACCGTGAAGGGCCGCAATCTGCGGCGGGACGGGCGCCTCGCGCTCTGCGTGGACGACGAACGGCCGCCGTTCGGCTTCGTGACGGTCCAGGGCCGCGCCGAACTGGACGAGGATCCCGGGCGGCTGCTCCACTGGGCGACGCGCATCGCCGCGCGTTACATGGGCGAGGAGCGCGCCGAGGAGTTCGGCAGGCGCAACGGCGTACCGGGCGAACTACTGGTCCGCGTACGGGTCGAGAAGGCCGTGGCGTACGCCGGCCTCACGGACTGAACCGCCGGCCCACACGGCGCGGCACTGGGGGATCATGGCGCCATGGCCCATGACCACACACATGTACGGGAATTCTTCGGCGCGCGGGCGGCTGCGTGGGACGCCCGCTTCCCCGACGACGGCCCCGCCTACACGGCCGCCGTCGCGGCACTCGGACTGCGCCCCGGCGACACGGTCCTGGACGCCGGGTGCGGAACGGGGCGGGCGCTGCCGCCCCTGCGGGACGCCGTGGGCGGGACCGGCACGGTGCTGGGCGCCGATCTGACGCCGGAGATGCTGGCGGCGGCCGCTCGGGCCGGGCGGCACCGCGCCGGACAGCTCCTGCTCACCGATGTGGCGCGGCTGCCGGTGCGCTCGCGGGCGCTGGACGCGGTGTTCGGCGCGGGCCTGATCGCGCATCTGCCCCGGCCGCAGGAGAATCTGCGGGAGCTGGCCCGGGCGGTGCGGCCCGGCGGCAGGCTGGCGCTGTTCCACCCCATCGGCCGGGCCCCGCTCGCCGCCCGGCAGGGCCGCCGGATCACCGAGGACGACCTGCGTGCCGAGCACCGGCTGCGCCCCCTGCTGGCCGGTTCCGGCTGGCGTATGGAGTCGTACACGGACGAGGACACGCGTTTCCTGGCGCTGGCGGTACGCACCGGCTGACGGGCCCGGGCGGACCCGGGCGCGCGTTTTACACGGGCCCGGGCGCGCGTACACGGGCCCGGGCGCCGGAGCCCCGCGCCCGGCGCAGGGCCTCTTCTGCCCAGGCCCGCGCGACCGTACGTTGGAAGGGTGGCCCGCTCAGCCGTGCGGTCCGCACCGTGCCAGGCAGCAGGGAAGGTGGACCCGATGTTCAGCAGACTGCGCAGAATCCTCGTGTCGGACGGTGTCGCCGCACCGGCCGTGAACCGTCCCCGGCCGCGGCAGCACAACCTTTTCGAGGCCGCCGCCACCTATGTCTCCGCGTGCGCGGAGGACGACCAGCAGCAGATCGACGAGGCGGCGGGCTGGGTCTCGCCCGAGGCTCTCTCCTTCGGTGTCAACGAGCTGGCCTGCCGGGCGGTGATCGCGCTGGCCCGCGAGCGGGACGAGTCGCCGCGGGCCGTGGCCCGTAGCCTGCTGGGCCTGCCTGCCGCGTAAGGATCGTTCAAGGCCTGCGTAAGGCTCGCTTGAGGACCGTGTCGTCCTGCCTCTCGACGCCCGGGTTACCGACTGGTTAGGGTGCGCCGACAGGCCGCCTGGGCGGCAGGCCGTCGGGATGAGGAGGTGCCGTGGTCGCGACGGACGACCCCGTGGAGGACGACGCGCTGTTCGTGCTGACCGCCGCGCTGCTGACCCCCGCGCGGTTTCCGGCGGTGCTGGGCGACGACTACGCGCAGGCGTGCGCCGCGCTCGGACTGGAGCCGTACCCCGGCGGGTACGGCCTGGTCATGGGGCAGGACGGCGCGGGCGCCCGGTGGACGGTGGTGGTGGACGACGTCTCGCTGGTCGCCGTCGCGATCGCGTCCTGGGACTGCGGGATGGCCTACGACCTGTCGCCGGACGAACGTACCGTCGTCTCCGCGCTGCCCGGCTGGCCCATGGCCCTGGCCGTCTCGGCACCGGGCGTGCCCGCCCCGCACGACCCGGAACCGGAAGCCGCCGAGGACTCCGGGGCCGGGGCGAGCGCCGTACGGCTGCCTCTCTCGCCGCCCGACACCACGGCGTGGGGCCCCGCGCAGCGGCGCCTCGGGGCGGACGAGGTCGCGCTCCAATGGGCCTCGTGGCGGGAACAGTTCGAGGACGCCGGGAACGCCGAGGAACCTGCCGATCCCACCGGCGGCGCCGCCCCCGCGGCCGGTGAGGCACCCGAGGCGGCCGAAAGCCCCGAGGCGGCCACGGCCCCCGGAAGCGGCGATACGCCGACGCTCTCGCATCCGGGGGTGGTGCGTGCCCTGGCGGAGCTGCGCGCCTACGTGGACGCCGGTACGGCGCCGCCGCTCGGCCGGGTCCGGTCCGGTTTCGCTCCCGACGAGGCGCGGACGCTGCGCGCCGACGGCCCCGGCTGGTCCTTCGTGGCCAGGACCGACGACATGGCGTTCGTGCTGCTGGACGAGGAGCCGGGCGAGGTGCTGCCGGTCGGGCGCGGCTCCGAACTGCCGGGGCTGCTCACCGCGCTCGACGGGATCGCCGTACGCCCGGCCTGAGGCCGGTGCGGCGGCGGGTCACAGGGGCTTCTGGAGGAACCGGCTGTCCGGATGGTGGCGGTAGACGCCGAAGCCCGTGGTCGGCACGTAGCCGCTCGACAAGTAGAGCCCGACGGCCTCGGGGAGCACGTCGCCGGTCTCCAGGACCATCCGCACCCGGCCCGCGGCCCGCGCGCTCCCCTCCAGCTCGGTCAGGATCCGTCGGGCCAGCCCGCGCCCGCGCGCCTCGGGGACGACGAACATCCGCTTCACCTCCGCGTCCCCGCCCTCGTACCCCTCGGCCGCGGCGTCCTGGGACCGCCAGCCCCCGGAACCGACGGGCGAGCCGTCCCGGTATGCGACGAGGAACAGGCCCAGCGGCGGGTCGAAGTACGACGGGTGCAGCAGCGTCGTGTCGTCGTGGCCGAAGCGCTCGCGGTACTCCGCCTGCACCTGGTCGCTGAGCTTGACGGCGTCGGGGTGGTCGAAGGCCACGGTGTTGATCTGCACAGCCGACGAGCCTAAGCGGTCCGCCGACGGAACCGGAAACGCGTACGCGGATCGGGCTCGTGAGCAGCGACCGGGAGCGGGCGCCCACGCGCGGCACCCGCACGGGCACCGTGTACGGGCGCCTTGCACGGGCACCCTGCGTGCGGGAGCCGGACCGGCGTGCTCCGGCTCCCGGCCCCCGCCGTACGCACTACGGCCCGCCGCTCAGCGGCCCAGCTCCTTGCGGCTGATCCTGCGCAGCCTGCGGCGCTGCGACGGGTCCAGCATCAGATACGCGGCTGTCGGCACACCTATCACCACCAGCAGCGAGAACCAGAATCCGATCAACGGCATCAGAAGAAGGCCAACGGCCACTCCCCCAATGGCGATCTTCGCGCTTGTCGACATCTCGACGCCTCCTTCGCGGCGTGGCCGCTCTCTGCTCATTGAACGCACGCGGTCTTCCGCCAGTTCCACTATGCGCCCGCGCGCAGCGGTTCGCCGACGTCGTGCAGGTGGCCGAGCGCCTGGCGGTACGACTCGACCAGTCCGGTCTCGGTGTACGGGACCCTCAGCCTCCGGCAGTGCGCGCGCACCAGCGGCTGCGCCAGTCGCAGATGGGGGCGGGGCATGCTGGGGAAGAGGTGGTGTTCGATCTGGTAGTTCAGCCCGCCGAGGAACCAGTCCGTGACATGGCCGCCGCGGATGTTGCGCGAGGTGAGGACCTGGCGGCGCAGATGGCCCCAGTCCGCGCAGTTCTCCGGGTCCGGCATCTCCATGCCCTTGTGGTTGGGCGCGAAGGCCATCCCGAGGTGCAGCCCGAGGAGCATCTGGTTGATCACCGCGAAGACCACGGCCTGCCCGACGGTGAGCGTGGTCAGCAGCAGCGTGACGTAGCCGACGACATGGGCCAGGAGCAGCAGGCCCTCCGTCGCCCTGCGCCGGGCCGGCACGCGCTCCTTCCGCGAGAGGACGGCCTGGAAGCCGTAGACCTTGAGGGCGATGCCCTCAAGGGTGGTCAGGGGGAAGAACAGCCAGGCCTGGTGGCGGGTGAGCCAGCCGCGCAGCCCCGAGCGCCCCGCGGTCTGGTGCTGGGTGAAGACGAGGATGTCGGCGGCGACGTCCGGGTCCTTGTCGATGTGGTTGGGGTTGGCGTGGTGCCGGTTGTGTTTGTCGTTCCACCATTCCTGGCTCATACCGAGCAGGAGGTTGGCGTGCACGAGCTGGATGAGGCGGCTCCTCCGCCGGTCGGCGGTGATCTGCGAGTGCCCGGCGTCATGCGCGACGAACGCCATCCGCGCGGAGACGAGGGCCAGCGGCGGCGCCAGGAGCAGCGCCCACCAGGAGGGGCCGACGAGGACCAGTCCGGCGACGATCGCGGCCAGCAGGAGGAGGTTGACGGTGATTCCCCGGGCGTACCAGGCGGCGCGACGCTCCAGAAGCCCCTGTTCCCTCACCGTCCTCAGGAGGGGCGCGAAGTCACTGCCGCTCGCGCGGGGCGCGCGGGCGGTTATGGGCTCCGCGGCGGGGGCGGCGAGGGGTGCGGCGGCTCGGGGCATGTCGGTCTCCGGTCTGTCGGCCGAGATGGGCACGGGACGGGGCGGGGCAGGAACGGGGCAGGGACGTGATCGGGAGCAGGAGCAGCAACGGACGCGCGAGGGGGGACGGATGTGACAGCGGAGACGGAGGTGGAAGTGCGAGCGCCGTCGGAAGCGGAGGAGGCGGGTACCGAAGGGTTCGCGCGCACCGCGCTCGGCCTCATGAAACGTACGGCGCTGCGAGATACCCGGACCATGGCGCCACCCCCCGGAACGAGCCGGGGGTTTCCCGGGGCGGGGGTGGTGCTGAGTACACCCGGACCGCGCGCGGGGTGAGCCAGGTCATGGCCGTGACGGCGCCGCACGACGGCTCGGGTGGGGTACTCTCGGCGGCTCCGACCCGCAGTAGTCAAATTTGAGGAATGCGTCTTCGCTGTGCACAGGCTTCCCGCGGCAACGCTCTCCCGGACCACCGAACTCGCCCGCTGTTCCACCGTCTTCCTTCCCTCGGACCCGCCCAGGGCCGGCCGGATCGCCTACTGGCACGCCGACGGCACGGCGCCGTCGGCCGCTCCCGGCTCGCCGGAGGAACTGGCCGTCGTCGACGCCGGTGGCCGCCTCGTCACGGTCACGGCCCTGCTGGTGCCCCTCGCCGACGCGCTCCCCTCGCTGACCCGGTGCCGCACCGCGCCCGGCGTGTCGCCGTCGGCCGCGTTCTGGGGCTCGGCCGCCCTGCACGCCCTGCAACTCGTCGCCCGCGGGCTGCTGCTGCCCGGCCTCACCGCGTCGGACCACGACGGCTGGCGTGTCGGTCCGCTCACCGCTCCGGACCTGGAGCGGGTACGGGCGCTCGCGGCGACGATGCCGCCGACCGCGCACTCCGTCCCCCTGCGCTCCGTCCCCCCGCCCGCCGCGCCCGGCGCCGCCGCCTCCGGGGCCACCGCGCAGGAGCCCGGGACGCTTCTGCTCCCCGCCCGGGAAGGGCTGTTGAGGGACTTCCTGAACGCGGTCGCGGACACACTCCCGCGGACACCCGCCGCGCCCGTCGTCGCCGGAAGTGCCGCCTTCGCCGCATCCACCGACCCCGCGTCCGCGTCCGCCACGCCGGAACCGCTCCGCTTTCCCCAACTGCGCGGATGGGCCGCCGATGTGGCCGCCGGGCACGACGCGGGCGTACGGATCTCGCTCCGTGTGGAACTGTCCGGCCTGCCCGAACTCCCGGCCCCGGACGCTCCACCCGGTTCCGTCGGCCTCCCGCCCGCCGGCCCCGCCCCGGCCGCGGGGGCCGGGGCCGTCTTCCGCGCCGTGCTGCAGATGCACAGCGTCAGCGACCCCGCGGTCGTCGCCGACGCGGCCGAAGTGTGGTCCGGCGCCGCGGGTACGGGCTTCGCCCCACGCGCCCGGATGGACGCCCTGCTCACCCTGCGCCGCGCCGCCCGCGCCTGGCCGGCGCTCGCCCCGCTGCTCTCCGCCGCCGCGCCCGACGCGCTGGACCTCGCGGACGAGGAGGTCGCCGAGTTGCTGGGCGAGGCGTCGGGGGCGCTCGCCCAGGCCGGCGTCGAGGTGCACTGGCCCAGGGAACTGGCCCGGTCACTGACGGCGCGCGCCGTCATCGGACCGTACGACGGAACCAACGGAACAGACGGAACGAGCGGAACCGGCGGGCCGGGCCCGGACGGACGCGCGGGCGGCGCGCTGCCCTCTTTTCTCTCCGCCGACGCGCTGCTCTCCTTCGACTGGCACTTCGCGCTGGGCGATCAGCGGATCGACCGGGCCGATCTCGACCGCCTCGCCGAGGCGAGCCGCCCCCTCGTGCGGCTGCGCGACCAGTGGGTGCTCGTCGACCCGGCGGAGGTCAGGCGCGCCCGGGAGAGCCAGGACCGTAAGCTCACCCCGGTCGACGCGCTCGAAGCCGTCCTGACCGGCTCCACGGAGGTCGCGGGCCGCCGGGTCGAGGTGCGGGCGGCGGGATGGCTCGCCGCGCTCCGCGACCGGATCGCCGACCCGGCCGCGGCCGAGCCCGCGATCGGCCAGCCCGCGGCGCTCGCCGCGACCCTGCGCGACTACCAGGTGCGCGGGCTCGACTGGCTGCACCGGATGACCTCACTCGGTCTCGGCGGCTGTCTCGCCGACGACATGGGTCTCGGCAAGACCATCACGCTCATCGCCCTCCATCTGCACCGGGGGACCGACCCGTCGGCCGCCGGCCCCACCCTGGTCGTCTGTCCGGCCTCGCTGATGGGCAACTGGCAGCGGGAGATCGAGCGGTTCGCCCCCGGCACTCCCGTACGCCGCTTCCACGGCGCCGGCCGCGCGCTGGACGGCCTGGCGGACGGGGAGTTCGTCCTCACGACGTACGGCACGATGCGGCTGGACGCCGGGCTGCTCGCCGGGACGGACTGGGGGCTGGTCGTCGCCGACGAGGCACAGCACGTCAAGAACCCGTACTCGGCCACCGCCAAGCAGCTCCGCGTTCTCGGGGGACGGGCCAGGGTCGCGCTCTCCGGCACCCCCGTGGAGAACAACCTCTCCGAGCTGTGGGCGATCCTCGACTGGACGACCCCCGGACTCCTCGGCCGCCTCGGCACCTTCCGCACCCGCTACGCGCACTCGGTCGAGAGCGGCGACGACCCGGCCGCGGCCGAGCGGCTGGCGGCGCTGGTCCGCCCGTTCCTGCTGCGCCGCCGCAAGTCCGACCCGGGCATCGCGCCCGAGCTGCCGCCCAAGACCGAGACGGACCGGGCGGTCTCCCTGACAACGGAGCAGACCGGGCTGTACGAAGCGGTGGTACGGGAGACCCTCGCGGCGATCTCGGCGGCGGACGGCATGGAGCGGCGCGGAATGATCGTCACCCTGCTGACCTCGCTCAAACAGATCTGCAACCACCCCGCGCAGTATCTGAAGGAGGAACGGCCGCGCCTCGCGGACCGCTCCGGGAAGCTGGAGCTGCTGGACGAACTGCTCGACACGATCCTGGCGGAGGGCGCGAGCGTCCTGGTCTTCACCCAGTACGTGCGGATGGCGCGGCTGCTGGAATCCCATCTCGCGGCGCGCGGCGTGCCGACGCAGTTCCTGCACGGCGGAACTCCCGTCCCGGAGCGCGAGGCGATGGTGGACCGCTTCCAGAACGGCGAGGTACCGGTGTTCCTGCTGTCGCTGAAGGCGGCGGGCACCGGGCTCAACCTGACCCGCGCCGAACATGTCGTGCACTTCGACCGCTGGTGGAACCCGGCCGTCGAGGCGCAGGCGACGGACCGTGCCTACCGGATCGGCCAGCACCGGCCGGTACAGGTCCACCGGATGATCACCGAGGGCACGATCGAGGACCGCATCGCGGAGCTGCTCGCCCGCAAGCAGCGGCTGGCCGACGCGGTGCTGGGCGCCGGCGAGGCCGCGCTGACCGAACTGACCGACGCCGAACTGGCGGACCTGGTGGAGCTGCGAGGGAGCGCCCGATGAGCAACGGTACGGAACCGGACGGCACCGAGCGGACGTTCGCCGCGCTCCCACCGGCCCGTGGCCGCGGTTTCGCGGCCACGTGGTGGGGCCAGGCCTGGCTGAAGGCGCTGGAGGACACGGCGCTCGACGGCGAACAGCTCAAGAAGGGGCGGCGGACGGCCCGCGAGGGCGCGGTCGGCGCGGTCTCCGTACGGCCCGGCCGGATCACCGCGGTCGTCCAGGACCGGGACGGCACCGCGCTGCGCAGCGATGTCCTGCTGCAGCGGCTGAGCGACGAGGAGTGGGACCGCTTCCTGGACATGGCGGTCGACCGGGCCGGTCATATCGCGGCGCTGCTGGACCGGGAGATGCCGCCGCACCTGGTGGAGGACGCATCGGACGTCGGGATCGAGCTGCTGCCCGGTATCGGCGACCTGGACGCGGAGTGCGGCTGTGAGGCGTGGGACCACTGTCCGCACTCCGCGGCGCTCTGTTATCAGGTGGCGAGACTGCTGGACCAGGATCCGTTCCTGCTGTTGCTGATGCGCGGCAGGAGCGAGCGGGGGCTGCTGGACGAACTCCAGGTACGGAGTGCGGCGCGGGCCGCGCGGACGCGCCGGCGCGCCGAGGACGACGGTGCGGACGGGCCCGACGTTCCCGACGGCGTCTGCGCGGTCGCCGCCTTCGCCGCGGCCGGCCTCGTCCCTCCGCCGCCCGCTCCCCCGGAGCCGCCGGACGGGCCCGGGCGGCCGCCGGCGCTCGACACGGAGGACGCCCCGCCCGCCGGGATCGACGCCGGCGCGCTGGAGTTCCTGGCCGCCGACGCGGCGGCGCGCGCCCTGCGGCTGCTCGCCGGGGCGCTGGAGCCGGACCATCACCTCGCGCCGTACGAGGCGGAGCCGACCGCAGGCCAGGACGGGGTACGGCTCGCCGCCGCGAGCGGTGGCGACCGGTTCGCGGCGCGGCTGGCCACCGGCACCGGCCGGGCGCGGGCGGAGCTGGACCTCGCGGTACGGGCCTGGCGGTACGGCGGCGCCGCCGCCCTCGCCGTACTGGAGGAGGAGTGGACCCCGGAGCCCGAGGCGCTGGCGCGGGCCGTGGCGGCGCTCGACGCGGCGTGGGAGGACGGGGAGCGGCCGGGGCTGCGCTCCGTCGGCCACGGCCGGTGGACCGTGCCGGGCGCGGGGGTCCAGCTGCGGTACGGACGGGACGGGCGCTGGTGGCCGTACCGCAAGGAGCGGTCCCGCTGGGCGCCGGCGGGACCGGCGGACCACGATCCGGCGGCGGCGCTGGCGGAGGCGTTCGCACCGGAAGGTACCGCGCCACCGCCGTCCGGGCACCCGGGCGGCTGAGGCGAGGGCCACGCACGGACGAGGGGAACGCGGGCGCGGGCGGGGAACTCCCCGCCCGCGCAGGGCGCTTGCCGCACCGGGCCGCCGGGGCCACCATGGTCACGTCCGGTGGAATCCGACCGGGGAGGCCGCGATGTCCGACACCTGGGTGGCGCTGGAAGCCGGCGCCGACCCGGCCGAGCGCCGTGGCGCGCTGCGCAGGGCGTACGAGTCGTTCGCGACCGCGGGCCGGGTGGAGCGGCCCGTACGGTCCGTGGTGGCGGCCTCCTGGCGGCGGTCGGCGCGGGCCCGGGTCAGCCCGGAGGGCACGGCGGCCGTCGAACTGTCCGACGACGAGCTGGCCGCGTACCGGGACGGACATCCGCTCGCCCGGGTGATGCCGGTGATCCGCGAGTTGACGAGTGCGTACGCCCTGGACGGCGAGCATCTGATGGCGGTGTGCGACGCGCACGGCCGGCTGCTCTGGGTCGAGGGCCACTCGGTGACGCGGCGGCTGGCGGGCCGGATGAACTTCGTCCCCGGCGCGCGCTGGGCGGAGGCGGTGACCGGTACGAACGCCCCGGGCACGGCGCTCGCCGTCGACCGCCCGGTGCAGGTCTTCTCGGCCGAGCACTTCCGGCGTCCCGTGCACCCGTGGACCTGCGCGGCGGCGCCCGTCCACGACCCGTACAGCGGGCGGCTGCTGGGCGCGGTCGACATCACCGGCGGCGACCGGCTGGCCCATCCGCACAGCCTGGCGTTCGTCGGCGCGGTCGCGCGGGCCGCCGAGTCGCAGCTGGCGCTGGCCGCGCCGCCGCCCGCCGCCGACTCCGTACGGCTCTCCTCGCTGGGCCGGGACGAGGCGCTGCTCGTGGCGGGCGGCCGGAAGCTCCGGCTCAGCCGGCGGCACAGCGAGATCCTGACGCTCCTCGGGCACCGCCCGGAGGGCGTCGCCGGGGACGCGATGCTGCCGGAGCTGTACGAGGACGAGTCGGTCACCCCGGTCACCCTGCGCGCCGAACTCTCCCGGCTGCGCGCGCTGCTCGGCCCGGGGATGCTGCGCTCCCGCCCCTACCGGCTGGCGGCGCGGGTCGACGCGGACTTCGACACGGTGACCCGGCGGCTGGCCTCGGGGGCGGTGACCGCCGCGATGAGCGCGTACGCCGGGCCGCTGCTGCCCGCGTCACGGGCGCCCTCGGTCGTACGGCTGCGGGAGCGGCTGGCCGGCCAGGTGCGGGCCGCGCTGATCGCCCGCGGTGACCCGGGGCTGCTGGCGGACTGGGCGTACAGCCCCTGGGGCGAGGACGACCTGGCCGTATGGCGGGCGCTGGCCGCCGCGCTCCCCGTACCGCAACGCCCCGCGGCGCTGGCGCGCGTCCGCGAACTCGACGCGTGGCAGCGCGCTTGACGCGTCGACGGCGCGCCTGACGCGTGGCAGCGTGCCCGACCCGTCGACGGCGCGCCTGACGGGAGACACCTGGCCCCGGGGCTCCGTCACCGCGTCGGAGCCCCGGGGCCTGCCCGCCACCGCCACCGCCCTGCCGCGCCCGCAGGCGAAACCGGGCATATCTCCTTACTGTCGGTGGAGAGAGTCCCCCTGCGTGGCCGGCCGGACCCGCCGGACCACCCCGGGTACCTCACCGGAACCGGAGGAGCCCGCATGCCGGAGCTGTTCATCGGCGGCACCTGGACCGCGGCCGTCGGCGGGCAGGTACGGGAGATCCGCTGCCCCGCGGACGGCACTCTGGTCGGCACGGTCGACGAGGCCGGGCCGCCGGACACCGCAGCCGCCATCGCGGCCGCCCGGGACGCCTTCGACCGCGGCCCCTGGCCCGCCACCCCGGCCGCCGAGCGGGGCTCACTGCTGCTGCGCGTCGCGGATCTCCTCGAACGCGACAAGGCGGCGCTCGCCCGGGCCGAGTCCCTCGACACCGGGAAGCGGCTGGTGGAGAGCGCGTACGACATGGACGACATCGCCAAGTGCTTCCGCTACTTCGGCCATCTGACGGCCGCGGGCGGCACGGACCGGGTGGTGGACACCGGTGATCCGGCGGTGGACAGCCGGGTGGTGCACGAGCCGGTCGGTGTGTGCGCGCTGATCACACCGTGGAACTATCCGCTGCTCCAGACCTCCTGGAAGGTCGCCCCCGCGCTCGGCGCCGGCAACACCTTCGTCCTCAAGCCCAGCGAACTGACCCCGCACACCGCCGTCCTGCTGATGCGGCTGCTGGCCGAGGCCGGGCTGCCCGGCGGGGTCGCCAACCTGGTCCTGGGCGCCGGACCGACCGCGGGCGGGCCGCTCAGCACGGATCCGCGGGTCGACATGGTGTCGTTCACCGGCGGCCTGGCGACCGGACGGCACATCATGGCCGCCGCGGCGGTGACCGTGAAGAAGATCGCCCTGGAGCTGGGCGGCAAGAACCCCAACATCGTCTTCGCCGACGCCGACTACGAGGCGGCCGTCGACTACGCGCTGACGGCGATCTTCCTCCACTCGGGCCAGGTCTGCTCGGCGGGGGCACGGCTGCTGGTCCAGGAGGAGCTGCACGACAGGTTCGTGACGGACCTGGTGGAGCGGGCCCGGGCGATCCCGATGGGCGGCCCGTTCGACGAGCACGCCCGTACGGGACCCCTGATCTCCGCCGCGCACCGCGCCAAGGTCGAGGCGTACGTGGCGGCCGGACTCGCCGACGGCGCGGTGCTGCGCTGCGGCGGCGCCCGCCCCGACGACCCGGCGCTGCGCGACGGCTTCTACTACCTGCCGACCGTGCTGGACGAGTGCGCGCCGGGCATGTCGGTGGTCCGCGACGAGTCGTTCGGTCCCGTGCTCACCGTCGAGCGGTTCCGTGACGAGGAGGAGGCGGTCGCGCTCGCCAACGACACGGTGTACGGGCTGGCCGGCGCGGTCTGGTCGCAGGACGTGGGCCGGGCGCACCGGGTGGCGTCGCGGCTGCGCGCCGGCACCGTATGGATCAACGACTTCCAGCCGTACGTGCCGCAGGCGGAGTGGGGCGGTATGAAGCAGTCCGGCTTCGGCCGTGAGCTGGGCCCGGCGGGGCTGGCCGAGTACCAGGAGGCCAAGCACGTCTGGCGCAATCTCTCCCCGAAGCCCCTGGGATGGTTCGAATGAGCGACGGGCCGGGACAGGAGCCGGCGGATCCCGCGCCCGGGGCCCGTACGGCCGACGAGATCCAGAGTCAGGACGACGACGACTCGCTCAAGGCGTTCGGCTACCGGCCGGAACTGAAGCGCACACTGGGCAACTTCCACACCTTCGCGGCCGGGATCAGCTACATCTCGATCCTGACGGGAACGTTCCAGCTCTTCTACTTCGGGGTCAAGTTCGCCGGCCCCGGCTACTGGTGGTCGTGGCCGATGGTCTTCCTCGGCCAGCTCATGGTGGCGCTGTGCTTCTGCGAGCTGGCCGCCCGCTACCCCGTGGCGGGTTCGGTCTACAACTGGTCGAAGAAGCTCGGCGGCCCGCATCTGGGCTGGCTGGGCGGGTGGATGATGACGACGGCCACGATGGTCTCGCTCGCCGCGGTGGCCCTCGCGTACCAGATCACACTGCCGCAGATCTCCAGTGTGTTCCAGGTCGTCGGCAACGGCACCGGGCCGACCGACGCGGCGGCCAACGCCGTGCTGCTCGGCACCGTCCTGATCGCCTTCACCACCCTCGTCAACGCCTTCGGTGTCAAGCTGATGGCGCAGATCAACTCGGCCGGGGTGATGATCGAGCTGATCGCCGCCATCGTCCTCATCGGCCTGCTGGCGGCGCACATCACCCGGGGCCCCGGCGTGATCGTGCGGACCGACAGCTACGGCGCGGGCGAGTCGCTCGGCTACCTCGGCGCCTTCCTGACCGCCTCGCTCGCCTCCGCGTATGTGATGTACGGATTCGACACGGCGTCGTCGCTGGGCGAGGAGTCGCTCAACCCCAGCCGCAACGCGCCGCGCGCGATCCTGCGGGCGCTGATCGCGTCGTTCCTCATCGGCGGGCTGATCCTGCTGTTCGCGCTGCTGTCCGTGCCGGATCTCCAGTCCCCGAGCCTGTCGGTGGACGGGCTGCAGTACGTGGTGCTCTCCACGCTCGGCCCCACCGTCGGGCAGATCGTGCTGTGGTGTGTGGTCGTCGCCATCACGGTGTGCGCGCTGGCGGTGCACGCGGCCGGTATCCGGCTGGCGTTCGCGATGGCCCGGGACAACGGTCTGCCGGCGTCCTCATGGATCGCCCGGGTCAGCCCCCGGTTCGGGACGCCGGTGGTGCCCGCCGTCTTCATCGGGATCGTCGCCGTCGTCATCCTGGTGGTCAACATCAATCAGCCGCAGATCTTCTCGGTGATCACCAGCATCGCGATCATCATGATCTACCTGGCCTATCTGATGGTCACCGCACCCATGCTGGTCAGCCGGGTGCGCGGGAGATGGCGGCCCGCCGCGGGCCACTTCTCGCTCGGCAGGCTCGGGCTGCCGGTCAATGTCCTCGCCGTGCTGTGGGGCGCCGCCATGTCGCTCAACCTGGCCTGGCCCCGGCCCGAGGTGTACAACGCGACCGGTCCGCACCACTGGTACCTGCAGTGGGGCGCGTTCCTCTTCGTCGGCATCGTCGCGATCGGCGGCTTCACCTACTACTGGTTCGTCCGGCGCAGGCACACCGGCGTACTCGAAGCACACCGGTCCCCCTGACCCGATGGCCCCTGTCCCTCCCCGAGCCTGGAGCAGCGATGTCCCCGGAGAACCCCGCGCACCCGTACGACTATGTGGTGGTCGGCGGCGGTACGGCGGGAGCCGTCGTCGCCGCCCGGCTGACCGAGGACCCGGATGTGACCGTCTGCGTCATCGAGGCCGGTCCCTCGGACGTCGGTGACGAGAGCGTCCTGCGGCTCGACCGGTGGATGGCGCTGCTGGGGTCCGGTTACGACTGGGACTATCCGGTCGAGCCGCAGGAGAACGGCAACAGCTTCCTGCGGCACGCCCGCGCCAAGGTCCTCGGCGGCTGCTCCTCGCACAACTCGTGCATCGCCTTCTGGGCGCCCGCCGAGGACCTCGACGAGTGGGGGGCGCTGGGGTGCACGGGATGGAGCGCCGCGGAGTGCTTCCCGCTGTACCGGCGGCTGGAGACCAACGACGCGCCCGGTGACCACCACGGCCGCTCGGGCCCGGTCACCATCCGCACCGTCCCGCCGGACGACCCGTGCGGCGGCGCCCTGCTGGAGGCGTGCGCGGCGGCGGGCATCCCCGTCACACCGTTCAACACGGGGAGCACGGTGGTACGCGGCGCGCACTGGTTCCAGATCAACGCGCGGGAGGACGGTACGCGGTCCTCGGCGTCGGTGTCGTATCTGCACCCCCTGATCGGCAGACGGCCGAACCTGGAGATCAGGACCGGGCTCACGGCCCGGCGGCTGACGTTCGGCGAGGACCGGCGGTGCACGGGCGTCGAGTACCTGGAGCCCGACACGGTCCACACGGGCGCGGCCACGGCGCGGCGCGAGGTGATCGTGTGCTGCGGGGCGATCGACTCGCCGAAGCTGCTGATGCTGTCAGGCATCGGCCCGGCGGGGCATCTGCGCGACACCGGCGTGGACGTACGGGTGGACTCCCCCGGTGTCGGCTCGCACCTCCAGGACCATCCGGAGGGCGTGATCATGTGGGAGGCGAAGCGGCCCATGGTCACCTCGTCCACCCAGTGGTGGGAGATCGGCATCTTCGCCGACACCGAACCGGGTCTCGACCGGCCCGACCTGATGTTCCACTACGGCTCCGTGCCGTTCGACATGAACACGTTCCGGCGCTCCTATCCGACCTCGGAGAACGCCTTCTGCCTCACCCCGAACGTGACCAGGGCGCGCTCCCGGGGCACGGTCCGCCTCCGTACCCGCGACTTCCGGGACAAGCCCGAGGTGGACCCGCGCTACTTCACGCACGAGCACGACATCCGAGTGATGACGCACGGGCTCCGCCTCGCCCGGGAGATCACCGCCCGGCCGCCGATGGCCGACTGGACCGGCGCCGAACTGGCGCCGGGGCCGGGCGCGCGCTCCGACGAGGAGTTGTTCGCGTACATCCGCGACACCCACAACACGGTCTACCACCCGGCGGGCACGGTCCGGATGGGCCCGCCGGGCGACCCGGAGTCGCCGCTCGATCCGTGGCTGCGGGTCAAGGGGGTGCGCGGGCTGCGGGTGGCGGACGCCTCCGTGATGCCCTTCCTCACGGCCGTCAATCCGTGTATCACCACGATGATGATCGGCGAGAAGTGTGCAGACATGATCAAGAGCGGCCAAACCGCCCCCGGCTGACCTCGGCTGCGGCAACCTGCTTGCAACGTACGAGTCCCTAGCGTGCGGCAGGGGCGCCGTCCAACGGCGGGCGGCGCCGGAGAACCGGGAGGCCACAGATGACCCGTTACGCAGCGCCCGGCACCGAGGGCGCCATCGTCTCGTACGAGTCCCGCTACGACCACTGGATCGGCGGCGCGTACGTCCCGCCGGCCCGCGGCCAGTACTTCGAGAACCCCAGCCCGGTCAACGGCCGCCCGTTCACCGAGATCGCCCGCGGCACCGCCGACGACGTGGAGCGCGCCCTGGACGCGGCGCACGGCGCGGCCCCCGGCTGGGCCAGGACCTCGGCGACGGAGCGGGCCGGCGTGCTGAACCGGATCGCCGACCGGATGGAGGCCCATCTGGAGGAGCTGGCGGTCGCGGAGAGCTGGGAGAACGGCAAGCCGGTACGGGAGACGCTCGCCGCGGACATCCCGCTCGCGATCGACCACTTCCGTTACTTCGCGGGGGCGTTGCGCGGCCAGGAGGGCACGCTCAGCGAACTCGACGGCGACACGGTCGCGTACCACTTCCACGAGCCGCTCGGTGTGGTGGCGCAGATCATCCCGTGGAACTTCCCGATCCTCATGGCGACGTGGAAGCTGGCACCGGCGCTGGCCGCGGGGAACGCCGTGGTGATCAAACCGGCCGAGCAGACCCCGGCCTCGATCCACCTCTGGATGAGCCTGGTCGCCGATCTGCTGCCGCCGGGTGTCGTCAACATCGTCAACGGCTTCGGGGCCGAGGCGGGCAAGCCGCTGGCGTCCAGCCCGCGCGTGGCGAAGGTCGCGTTCACCGGGGAGACCACGACGGGCCGGCTGATCATGCAGTACGCCTCGGAGAACATCAAGCCGGTCACCCTGGAGCTGGGCGGCAAGAGCCCGAACCTCTTCTTCGACGACGTCTGGGCCGCCGACGACGACTTCCGCGACAAGGCGCTGGAAGGCTTCACGATGTTCGCCCTGAACCAGGGCGAGGTGTGCACCTGCCCCTCGCGGGCCCTGATCCAGGACGGGCACTACAGCGAGTTCCTCGCAGCGGGAGTCGCCCGTACGGAGGCGATCGTGCCGGGCCACCCGCTGGACACGGACACGATGATCGGCGCCCAGGCCTCCAACGACCAGCTGGAGAAGATCCTCTCGTACCTGGACATCGGCCGCCAGGAGGGCGCGAAGGTCCTGACGGGCGGGGAACGGATCGAGTACGACGGCGAACTGGCCGGCGGCTACTACGTCCAGCCCACGATCTTCGAGGGCCACAACCGCATGCGGATCTTCCAGGAGGAGATCTTCGGCCCCGTCCTCGCGGTGACATCGTTCAGCGACTTCGACGACGCGATCAAAACGGCGAACGACACCCTGTACGGGCTCGGCGCGGGCGTCTGGACGCGCGACATGAACACGGCGTACCGCGCGGGCCGTTCGATCCAGGCGGGCCGCGTCTGGACGAACTGCTACCACGCCTATCCGGCCCACGCGGCCTTCGGCGGCTACAAGCAGTCGGGCATCGGCCGTGAGAACCACCGGATGATGCTGGACCACTACCAGCAGACGAAGAATCTTCTGGTGTCGTACTCGCCGAAGAAGCTGGGCTTCTTCTAGGCGCACGAAAGAAGGCGCCTGACCTGGTCTTTCACCCGTCAGGCGCCTTTCACTCAGCTTGCTCTCGGCCGAGCCCGGCTTGCGTGCTAACTCCCAGTTCCTCCCACACCTGTAGCGCTCCTGACCAGTACTTCCGGACCAGTCACGGACCAAACCCACGCTTCAGCCCTCGGTTGCTTCGCCTTGGCTGACACGCCCCCACTCCTGCATCGACTGCTCGATGAGGCGGTTCGCCTGTTCTCGAACGCCGTCAAGGAACTTGGCGTAGTGACGGAAGAGAACCTCGATGCTTTGGCCGGCGCGGCGGGCGCATTCGGCCGGGTCCACTCCGGAGTAGAGCCAGAACGAGATCCCCGCGTGCCGGAGATCGTAAGGTCGCTTAGGCCGACCGGCAATAGGCGCCTGGGAGGTGGCGGAGGCATCAGAACGGCCACGGGTCCACGTGATCATGGAGCTCTCTACGCTCAGTAATCACAAAGGACGGCTTGGTCGCGCTGCCATTTTGCCTGCTTGAACCCTCCCAGATGGCGGTGCAGGGTGGATCCATGACATGGACAGCGCCACCGGTCGAGCGCACCAAGCAGCTAGGCGGCCTGGGTACCGTAACTGAGCGTCAGATGTTGGAGGGCTGGCTGAGCTGGCACCGGGAAACGTTGCTGGCCAAGTGCGCCGGGCTTGAGCCGGCCCAATTGGCGCGGACGACCGTAGAGCCGTCGAACCTCACCCTCCTTGGCTTGGTCCGGCACATGGCGGAGGTAGAGCGATGGTGGTTCCGGCGAAGCTTCGCAGGTGAGGCTATCGGCGATGTCTTCACCGGCCCGTCAGATGGCAATGAGGGACTCGACGGAGTTCACGCAGCCGATGCGGAGAGAGACTTCGGATTGTTCCAGACCGAG
>NZ_JBFBJB010000095.1:0-25309 GCF_040685895.1 Streptomyces sp. NPDC088124
GCGTTCGTCTTCCCTTCGGCCATCAGGGCCAGCACGTCCCGCTCCCGCGAGGTGAGCCGGCTCAGCGGCTCGCTCATCCGCCGTGGCGTCAGGCGTACGCGTACGGTCGAGGCCCCGATGCCGACGAAGGTCACCGAGACGCCTTCCGCGGTGACCGTCGTCCCCGGGCCGACCGTGCCCCGGCACCCGCCGTCGTCCCCGCGCATCCGGACACTGCCCGGCCCGGAGGCTCCGCACCGGTGCGATCCCGGAAGCTCCCAGCTCACCGTCGATCCGTCCACGCCGGTGATGACGAAGCGGCCCGCCCCGTCGCCGCGGTCGAAGCGGACCGTGTCCCCCGCGGCCAGGTCCACTTCACAGTCGGCGTCCCCACAGGCACCGGGGTCCGCGCGGCCCGCCGCGGGCGGCGAGGGCACTGTGACCGTCGCCGTGGCGGGCCCCTGGCCCGGCGCCGCGGGGTCCCCCGCCGTACCGCCGGCGCACCCCGCCGACAGCGCGAGCGCCACCAGGGAGAGGAGCGCGCGGGCTCCGCGCGCCGTGGCACCCCTGCCGCGGGCGCCCGTACCGGAGCCGTGTGTCTCGCGCATTCCACTCCTTCGTCCTGCGGCAAGAATGCACGCCGCGCGGGGCGCGAAAACCCTTCCGCGCCCCGCGCGCCCCGAACGCGCTACCGCACGAGGACGGCGCGGATCGTCTTCCCGCCGCCCGCCTTCGGCAGGACGACGACCCTCTCCGCCAGGCGCTGGACCATCGGCCAGCCGAAGCCGCCGGTGACGCCGGTGAGATCGGGCGTACGCTCCCGCGGCCGGACGGGGCTCGGGTCGCCCACCACGACCTGCAGGCTGCGCCGGTCCGCACGCAGACGCAAAGAGGTCACCTCGCCCGCGTGCCGGATCGCGTTCGCCACCAGTTCGGAGACGAGCAGGACCAGGTTCTGGGAGGTGCGCGCGGACGGCTCGGGCACGAGAGCGGCGAGAAAGCCGTGGGCCGCCTCCCTCGCCTCGGCCGCCAGTTCCGGACGCAAGGCCCACTCGGCGTCGCCGTGGGACCGCGGGTCACTCGTGAGAGGTTGCTGCATGGGACTCACCTCGTCGTTCGGATCTCGGTGCGGCGTTCTCCTGCCGTCGTTTACCCGCGCGACCGGGGTCGAAGAGTCTCCGGGTGAATCCGCCGGCTCCGGGTCACTCCGAGGGGCCGGGGCGACCGGGCGTGAGCGCCGCCTCGATCGTGCCGTACACCGGCAGTGCCTGCTCCAGGCCGATGACGTCGAACAGGCGCTGGACGAAGGCGGAGGGCCGGGCGAGCCGCAGCCTCGGGCCGAGGGAACCATGTGCCTGGAGAAGGACGTTCACCGTGGTGGAGTCCGCGAAGGTGACCCGGGACAGGTCCACGACCACCGGTCCGGCGTCGGTCCCGCCGACGTCGGTGAGCGCGGTGGCGAGCGGGGCGATGTTCTCCATGTCGAGATCACCGCTGGGGGCGAGCACGACCGCGTCGCCGTTCCGTCCCGTGGCCAGGCCCATCGTCCGACCTGCGCTGTAAGAAGGTTGCACAGGAAATCCGTTCGTGGGCTGGAGAGGTCGGGGCGGCACCGCGACCCCACGATAGTTGCCATTTGACAACATTCGCCAGTGGGCAACAATCTGTTCACTGCTTCCGCACAAGTGATCTGCGCGGAGAGCGCGGAGAGTAAGGTGTCGATGCCAGGAAGTGGGCCCCAATGAAGCTATGCGCTGTCCGCCACGTGGCTCCGCGCGGAGTCCTCGGGGTTCTCCGCCCCGGCGCTCGGGCCCCGGCTCGCCGCCGCGTGGAAGGCGCGCAGCCCCTCCGCGAGCATCAGTACCTCCGAGGGGTCCATCCGCTCCAGCACCAGCCCCACCTCACGGGTGCGGAAGGCACGGTGCTCGTCCAGCACCTGGTGGCCGCGTCGGCTCAGCCGCAGCTCGACCTCGCGCCGGCTCGTCCGGCTCTGGGAGCGGGTCACGAGCCCGATGGCCTCCATCCGGTCGCAGAGTCTGCTCACGGAGGAGGGACGCGACCCGAGCGCCTCGCCGAGGGTCCGCAGATTGGCGCCCTCGTGCGCTTCGATGACGAGAAGGGCCCGTAGCTGGGAAGGCGGGACCGGACCCGACGGCGCGGCCTCCTGGCCGCGCCCCCACAGCACTTCGAGCAGTTCCGAGGCGGCGCAGGCGGCCTCGGCGACCTGCTCCCGCCGACGCGCCTGACCGGTGAAACGGGACATCGATCCACCCTTTCATCCGGTGTGGCCATCTGCCAGCCCGGACCGTCCGAGGACCGCCACGACCGTCCGAGGACCGGCCCGGTACCGAAACGGGCCCCTTGAGGAAAGCTGAACGACAGTGACTCTACTCGCGGATGTGGAAAGAGCGGTCCGTGCGGCGGCCCCGCACGACCTGGTGGGCGCCTTGCGCGGCGCGCTCGCGACGGCGTACGGAGCGGCCTCCGTCACGCTTCATCTCGCGGACTACGCGCTCACGGTGCTGCGACCCGTCAACGGAGCCGGCGATCCGGCGGGCCCGGCAGCCGAGGATCTGTCGCTGCACAACACGCCGGAGGGCCGGGCGTTCGGCAGCCAGGAGCCCCGCGAGCAGGAGGTCAGGCACCGGGACGCGGTGGATCACCACCTTCCGGTCACGGTGCGCGGCGAACGGCTCGGCATTCTCACCGTCCGGCTGCCGGGCGGCCTCTCCACCCCGGAGACCGTCGACGATCTGACACAGGTCGCCGATCTGCTGGGCCACGAGATCCTGGTGGCGGAGCGGGACACGGACCTCTACCAGCGGGCGCGCCGGGCGAGCCGGCTGACCCTGGCGGCCGAGATGCAGTGGGAGCTGCTCCCGGCGCGCGCCTGCACCGCCCGGGAGTACGCCATCGGCGCCCAGCTCGAACCCGCGTACGCGATCCACGGCGACAACTTCGACTGGGCGTCGGACGCGAACGAGCTGACCCTCGCGGTGACCAACGGGATGGGCGAGGGCATCCAGGCCTCCCTGCTGACCAATCTCGCCGTCAACGCCCTGCGCAACGCGCGCCGCGCGGGCATCGGCATCGCCGACCAGGCGGCCCTGGCCGACCAGGCGCTGTACGAGCAGCACCGGGGCGCCTCGTACGTCTCGACGCTCCTGCTCCGTTTCGAGCTGGCGACCGGGCGGGTCGAGGCTGTGGACGCCGGGTCGCCCGAGCTGTGGCGGCAGCGGGACAAGACCGTGGAACGGGTCCACCTCGACGCGCAGCTCCCGCTGGGCATGTTCGAGGAGTCGGACTACGTGGCCCAGTCGTTCCAGGTGCTTCCCGGCGACCGGCTGCTCTTCGTGAGCGACGGGGTGTACGCGGCGGTCTCGCCGCAGGGCGAGGCGTACGGGGAACGGGCCCTGGCGCGGGCGATCGGCGCGACGAGCCTGCTGCCGGCGGCCATGGTGCCGCGCGCGGTGCTGCGGGAGCTGGCGGAGTACCGGGTCGCCGAGTCGACGGACGACGCGCTGGTGCTCTGCCTGGACTGGTTCGGCCGCCCGGAGGAGTGACGCCGGCCGGCCGCGGGGGTCAGGCCGGGAGCCCGCGGGCCGTCAGGTCGAACACGGCCTGGACGCGCTTGCCGACCGGGACACGCTCCGCCGTGAGCAGGCCGGCGAGCGCGTGGACGATCTCCAGGCCGTGCCCGCCGAGCCGGGCGGGGTCGCGCGGGTAGCGGCGCGGCAGGGTCGAGCTGCTGTCGTACACGGTCACGAGCACCTGCTCGTCCGTGCCCTCCAGCTCCAGCAGATACGGTCCGTGGCTGTGCCGTTCGGCGTTGGTGACCAGTTCGCTGACGACGAGCAGCAGATCGCCACGCGTGCGCTCGCCGAGGTCGGCCAGCCACTCGGCCTCCAGCTGCTGGAGGAACCGCTCGGCCAGCAGCCGGGCCTCGGCGATGCAGCCGGGTTCGCCGCTGAACTGGCCGGCCCGCCGCAGCGGGTGTACGGAGTCGGGCAGGGCCGTGCGGGCCGTTCCGACAATGGTCTGTTCGTTCATAGCTCCTGCCCGGGCACCGGTGAGGCGATCGGGGGGTCCCCCTTCTCGGATCCCCTTATGCCCCCACACGCCGCCGATATGCCCACCGGTTTCGTGAGAGGTGTCACGCACGCCCCGAAATGCGCCCGGGCAGCCGGACCACGGTGACGAAGAACTCATCGATCTGCCGGACGGCCGCGATGAATTGATCGAGGTCGACCGGCTTGGTCACATAGGCGTTCGCGTGCAGTGTGTAGCTGCGCAGGATGTCCTCCTCCGCCGACGAGGTGGTGAGGACGACGACGGGGATGAGCGAGAGTTCGGGGTCCGTCTTGATCTGCTCCAGGACCTGGCGGCCGTCGTACTTGGGCAGGTTGAGGTCGAGCAGGACGAGATCGGGGCGGGGCGCGTCCGTGTGGGCCCCCCGCCGGTAGAGGAAGTCGAGGGCCTCCTCCCCGTCGCGCACCACGTGCAGGGTGTTGCGGATCTTGTTGTCCTCGAAGGCCTCGCGGGTCATCAGTTCGTCGCCGGCGTCGTCCTCGACGAGCAGGACCTCGATCGGCTCGGCGCGCTGGGGCTGGGAGTTCACAGGGGGGCTCCATGGGAGGTGGGCGGCCGTGCGCCGCCGACCGCCGCTCCGGACGGCGCGAGCGCGTCGGCGGAGGCGGGCGGCGCGGTGGAGGTGGGCGGCACGGCCTCGTCCGGGATGACGGGCAGGGTGAAGTGGATACGGGTGCCGCCGCCGGGGGCGGAGTCCAGCCAGATCCGGCCACCGTGGAACTCCACGATCTTACGGCAGAGCGCCAGCCCGATCCCGGTGCCCTCGTACTCGTCCCTGGCGTGCAGCCGCTGGAAGATGACGAAGACCTTCTCGGCGAACTCGGGCGCGACACCGATGCCGTTGTCGGTCACGGTGAGATGCCACTCCGCGCTTCCGGGACCCTCGGCGGCTCCCTCGGAGCCCTCCGTGCCCGCGGAGCCCTCGGCACCCGCGGAGCCCTCGGAGCCCTCGGCGGTCCTGGCGACGCAGCCGACGGTGATCAGGCAGGGCCCGTCGGGGCGGCGGAACTTGACCGCGTTCCCGACGAGGTTCTGCAGGAGCATGGCGAGGGTGGTCGGGTCGCCGGTCACCCGGGGCAGCGGATCCTCCCGTACGACCGTCACCCCGCCCTCCTCGATGGCGAGGGCGAGATTGCCGAGGGCGCGGTCGAGGACCTGATCCAGTTCGACGCCCTGCCACGCGTCGTGGACCCGGCCCACCCGGGAGAAGGTGAGCAGGTCGTTGATGAGGATCTGCATGCGCTTGGCACCGTCGACGGCGAAGTCGATGTACTGCTTGCCCCGGGCGTCGAGCTGGTCGCCGTACCGTTTCTCCAGCAGCTGGCAGAACGAGGCGACCTTGCGCAGCGGCTCCTGGAGGTCGTGCGAGGCCACGTAGGCGAACTGCTCCAGCTCCGAGTTCGAGCGGCGCAGTTCCTCGGTCTGTTCGGCGAGGAGGTCCTCGCGGAGCCGGGTGGCGGCGATCTCGTCGGCCAGCCGGCGCCGCATGTCCTCCACCGCGGCGCCGACGGCCCGCAGGTCGGAGGGGCCCCGGGCCTCGATGCGCCGGTCGAACGCCCCGGCACGTACGCCGTCGGTCGCGGCCCGCAGCGCGTTGAGCGGCCGGCCGACCATCCGGTGGAGGACGAGGGCGAGGCCCATCACCGCCGCCGCGAAGACGCCGAGGACCACGAGGAGGACGGTGTCGCGCAGTTCCCGGGCGTCGTCCAGTCCGGCGCGCGCGTGGTCCCTGGCCTCGTCGAGATGGCTCTGCTGGACGGCGACGAGCCGGCGCAGTTCGTCGAACGCGGTCTTGTTCCCCGCGAGCAGGTCCCCGGAGGCCGTGACGGCGCCCCGGGTCCGTACGGACGCGATGAGCGGTTCGGCCTCGTCGCGCCGCCACTCGTCGGCGGCGCGGGTGATCCGGGCGAGGTCGGCGGCGGCCCGCGGGTCCGAGCCGATGACGGCGCGTATCCGCGCGGTGAACCGCTCCTCGTCGGCGCGGCCCTGTTCGTACGGCGCGAGGAACGACGCGTCGGCGGTGAGCGCGAAGCCGCGCACCCCGGTCTCCTGGTCGACGAGGGAGCGCTGGAGCTGGAAGGCGGTGGAGCGGGCGGGCTGGATCCGGTCGACGAGTTCGTCGGTGCGGTCGGTGGTACGGGAGAGCAGTACGCCCGCGATGAGGGTGCAGCCGCAGACGACCAGGACCAGCCCGCCCAGGATGAGGCGCACCCACCCCTGCACGGAGAGCCGGGACCGGGCGGTACGCCACAGCGCGGCGGGGCGCCTCACGGGGTGCCGCCCCAGCCCAGGTGGAGCACGGCGACGTCGTCCGCGAGTCCGCCGTACGGCGCGGCCCCCTCGGCGGCGCCGTCGACCAGCGCGTCCACGAAGGCGTGCGCGGGCAGTTCGCCGTGGCGCCGCGCCAGCCGGAGCAGCCCGTCCTCGCCGAGCCGGGCCGAGGGCCCCGTACGGCCTTCGAAGAGGCCGTCGGTGAAGAGCACCACATGGCCGCCGGGCGGCAGCGGGAGCGTGGTCCCGGTCCAGCGGCCCGCGCCGGGCAGCAGCCCGAGGGCCATGCCGGTCCGCGGTTCCTCCCAGCGCACCTCGGCGCCGTGGCGGACGAGCAGACCGGGGTGGCCGGCGCGCACGACGCCGAACTCGCGGCCGCCGGGCGGGAAGACCAGCGAGGTGACGGTGGCGAAGAGGTGCGGGTCGGACCGTTCGGCGACGAGGATCTCCTCCAGGAGCCG
This sequence comes from Streptomyces sp. NPDC088124, assembly GCF_040685895.1. NCBI lineage: Bacteria > Bacillati > Actinomycetota > Actinomycetes > Kitasatosporales > Streptomycetaceae > Streptomyces > Streptomyces sp. NPDC088124. Next base: position 6,801 of record NZ_JBFBJB010000095.1, read on the forward strand.
TACCCGGTCCAGCGGAGGTGTGCCGCACAGGACGGCGGTGCGCCAGGCGACGCGCAGGCAGACCCCGAGCGCCGCCTCCACGGCGCCGTGGCCGGAGACGTCGCCTATCACCGCGTGGACGGTGCCGTCCTCGGTCTGGACGACGTCGTAGAAGTCACCGCTGAGCAGTCCGTGGGCGCGGCCCGGTTCGTACCGGGCGGTCGCCTCGAAGTCGTCGCCGCGCAGCAGGGGTACGGGCAGCAGGCCGCGTTCCAGCCGGGCGTTCTCCTGGGCCATCCGTTCGTTGGCGCGCAGCGCGGCGGCGGCCTGTTCGACCTGTTTGCGCTGGAGTGCGTAGCGGACGGCGCGGCTGAGGGCCTCGGGATCGATGCGGCCCTTGACGAGGTAGTCCTGCGCGCCGGTGGCCACGGCGGAGAGCCCGGCCTCGCCCTCGGCCAGGCCGGTGAGGACGACGATGGCGGCGTCCGGGGCGGTGCGCAGGATACGGGTGACCGCGTCGACGCCGTGCACGTCCGGGAGGTGGAGGTCGAGCAGGACACAGACGGGCGCGGTGCGGTCGGCGAGGAACCGCTGGCCCTCGGCGAGTGTCTGGCACCACGTGAGCGGGGAGTCGAGATCGCTGTCGGCGAGCAACTCCTCGACGAGCAGGGCGTCCCCCGCGTCGTCCTCGACGAGCAGCATGACCGCGTCGACGGCCCACGGGGAGTCGTGTACGGCGGAGGGGGCGGCCTCCCGTACGGGCGAGCCGCCGTGCCGGGCCGGCGGGGACACGGCCCCCGGGGTGCGGCGTCCCCGTACCGGACGCGACGAGAGGCCCACGGGCAACTCGACCACACTCCACCCCCTCACCCGGCGGCGCCGGTCACCCGACGTCGTTCCGGCGGGAAGCATATGCGACATCCGGAGTGTCACTCCGCGCGGTGGGAGAACGCTCCCCCGGGAGAAGTTACGGCAAACCGGCGGAACGGAACCGGGTGTTCCCGCACACTGGTCGCGGAACGGGACGGGGTGTTCCCGCACACCGATTCCCGCACACCGGTCCCCGGACGGGGGATAACGTGCGATGCTCTCCGCCGGGCGCGGGACCGTGCGGAGTGTGTCACGGAGCGGGCGCCGGGCAGGAGTCACCGGCAGGGAAGGCGCAGAGCCGCGTACGGGGGGTGCGGGGATGACAACGGTCGACGACGGGGCGGAGCACGCCGTGCCGGGGGCGCAGCCGTGGCTGGACGCGCGCCCGGCGGGCACGGCGGAGGCCCGCGCGCTGGTGCGCTCCTACTTGGACCGGCACGCGCCGGGCGTGCCCGAGCAGACGGCGATCGACGTGCTTCTGGTCGTGTCGGAGCTCGTGACGAACGCCGTGCGGCACGCGGGCGGGGTGACGGGCTTCCGGGTCTCGGCGGACGCGGGGGTGGTCGAGATCGCGGTACGGGACGCGAGTCCGCGGCTGCCCGCGCTCACGGAGCGGCACGAGGACTGGCTGCCGGGCGGTTACGGCTGGCCGCTGGTGCAGCGGTTGGCCGAGGTGACGGTCACGCTCCTCGGGGACGGCGGCAAGCTGATCAGGGCGCTGGTGCGGCACTGAAGAGGGCGCCGGCCGGGCCCGGTCGGCCGGGCCACCGCTCACCTCCCCCTGGGAATACCGCCGTTCCGGCGGCCGCGGGGCCGGTCATGGCATGCTGGTCGGCCATGAGTTCCGACCGCGCCCGGGCGACCGGCGACGCGCGTCGTCCGGGTCCCGGTACGGCGCCGGGTGACGGGCGTACACGTGGACGGGTGTCCGGCGCGGCCGGGCGGGGGTTTGCGTCTCCCGGCCCGGAGGAGGATTGTTTCCCCATGACAACGATGCAGTCGAAGCAGCGAGAGGGTGAAGGGGATTCGTGCCCGCGGGCACGGCGTCCCACTATGTGAGGCATTCACCGAAGACCTCCTCCCCGGACTCCGGGGCCGTGGGCGACGTGGCACTGGAGTCCTCGCCGCACCCGGTGATCGTGGCCGACCGCACCGGTGTGGTCCAACTGGCCAACGCGGCGGCCGCCACCCTGCTGCCCGGTCTCACGGCCGGCTGTGATCTCTTCCGGAGAGGGCCGCACTGGCTCGCGGAGGCGCACGCCGGGCGCGAGCAGACCGCGTACGGGGCCGTGGGTGAACGCTCGTACCGCGCGTCCGGCGCGGAGACCGGCGCGGCCGGCCTGACGACGTGGTGGCTCAGTGACGAGACCGACCACCGGGCCACGCAGCGGGCGCTCGACACCGAGCGGGAGCGCACCGCCTTCCTCATCGAGGCGTCCAACCAGCTGCTGTCGTCCCTCAACGCCCGTAAGTGCATGGACACCACGGCGCTGCTCGCCGCGGCCCATCTCGCCGACGCGACGGTCGTCGTCGGACCGCGTACGGGGCGCCGGATGCCGCTCACCCGCGCCGGGCGGGACGGCTCCGTCACCCGTGAGACGCTGACCGCAGACCCGGCGGAGGTGCCCGGCCTGGCCGAGGCGCTCCAGGGCTTTCCGCCGGTGCCCTCGCGCTGGATCGCCCCGGGAACCGCCCCGGAGTGGCTGGCGCCCGAGGGGTTCGGCGAGATCGGCTCGGTCGTGGTGACACCTCTGCCGGGCAACGGGGTCCCCGCGGGCGCGCTGATCCTGCTGCGCGGTCCCGGCCGGGGCCCGTTCACGAAGGGCGAGGAGACCTTCGCCCGTATCTTCGCCGCCCGCGCGGGAGCGGCCATCTCGGCCGCCCTGCTCTTCGCCGAACAGGCCTCCGTCGCGGATCTGCTGATGCGCGATCTGCTGCCGCCCCGGCTCCATCACTACGACGGGGTGGAGTTCGCCGGGGGCTACCGCCCCTCCCGCGACGACCAGCGGGTGGGCGGGGACTTCTACGACTTCTATCCGGCCGAGCGGCCGGGCGGGGAGACCCAGGCGGTGCTGGGTGACGTCTGCGGCAAGGGCCTGGAGGCGGCCGTGCTGACCGGCAAGATCCGCAACACCCTGCAGGCGCTGCGGCTGGTCGAGCCCGACCACGAGCGGCTGCTGAAGCTCCTCAACGGCGCCCTGCTCACCTCGCACCACACCCGGTTCGCGACGCTGGTGCTCGCCTCGGTGACGCGCCGGGAGCACGGGGTGGAGCTGCGGCTGACCAGCGGCGGCCATCCCGCGCCGCTGATCGTACGGTCCGACGGCACCGTGGAGGTGGCGCGGACCAGCGGCACCCTCATCGGCGCGCTGCCCGACGTGTCCGCGCTGACGTTCCGTACGGTGCTGCGGCCGGGCGAGACGTGTCTGCTGTACTCCGACGGGATCACGGAGGCCAGGGGCGGGCCGTTCGGCGACGACATGTTCGGCGAGGACCGGCTGACGTCCGCTCTGGCCGAGTGCGCCGGGATGCCGGCGGAGGCGGTCGTCGAGCGCGTCCAGATGCTCGCGACCGAGTGGGTGGGGCCGGGTGCCCACGACGACATGGCGCTCGTCGCCGTGACCGCGCCGCGCCGCAACCGGCTCAGCGCGGTGGGAGGGCACGGACCGGGCAGGTTCACCTCATGACCCGAGTTCACCGTACGAGCAGTACCACCGAGACGACCAGTACGACCGGCACGCAGCCGGCGGAACAGCCGGAAGAGCTGTGGAACGCCCTGGTGGCGGGCGACGAGCGGCGCGCCGTGGGAGTGGTGACGCGGGCGCTCGACGACGGCGCCGACCCCGAGGCCGTCCTGCTCGACCTGATCGCCGCCGCCCAGCGGCGCGTCGGCGAGGCGTGGGCCGGCGCGCTGCTGACCGTCGCCCAGGAGCACGCCGCGACCGCCATCAGCGACCGGGCCGTGGCCGCGCTCGCCCTGCATCCGGCCGTGCGGCACCCCGGTGGGAGCGGCCGGATCACCGTGGCGTGCGTCGACGGCGAGTGGCACGCGCTGCCCGCCCGGCTGCTCGCCGAGGTGCTGCGGCTGCGCGGCTGGCGGGTGGACTACCTCGGGGCGCAGGTCCCGAGCCCGCATCTGCTCTCCCAGCTCCACCGCACCGGTCCGGACGCGGTCGCCCTGTCCGGCTCGCTGGTGACCCGGCTGCCCACCGCGCACGCCGCGATCAGCGCCTGCCAGTCCGCCGGGGTGCCGGTGCTGGTGGGCGGCGCGGCCTTCGGCCGGGACGGGCGGTACGCGCGGCTGCTGCGCGCCGACGCCTGGGCGCCGGACGCCAGGGCCGCCGCCGAACTGCTGGCGCGGCCGCTGCCGGTACCGGGGACACCGCGCCCGCCGGCGGACGCCCTGCCGCACCTGGACGACCAGGAGTACACCCTGGTCGCGGGGGCCAGGTCCCGGCTGGTGCGTGCCACGACGGCCGGTCTCACCATACGGTTCCCCCCACTGGGCGACTACGACGAGCGGCGGCGCCGGCACACCGCCGAGGACATCGCGCACCTCGTGGACCATCTCGCCTGCGCGCTCTACGTGGCGGACGACGCGCTGTTCACCTCGTTCCTCGGCTGGACGGCGGGCATCCTCACCGCGCGCGGCGTCCCGTCGCGCGCCCTGTCGCTCTCGCTGCGCGTGCTGCTCGACGAGTTGCGCGACTTCCCCCGGGCGACCGCCCTGCTCCACGCCGGGCTGGCGGCGCTGGAGGACCGGGCGGACCCGGCGGACCGGGAGGACCCGGCGGATCCGCGTGAGTCCCCGCCCGGCCGGCCGCCGGCCCCGTCCCGAGGACGCGCCGTATGACCGCCCCGCCGCCGGAGCCGCTGGCCGTCGTCGTCACCACCCCGGCCGCCGACACCGTCGAGGTGCGGCTCGACGGCGAGATGGACTACGAGACGTCGTACGAGGTGATCGACACCGTACGGCAGCTGCTCCGCGTCCACCGGGGCGTGGCCCGGCTGGAGCTGCACTGCGGAGGGCTCACGATGTGCGACTCCATGGGCCTCTCGGCGCTCCTGATGATCCGGCGCCTCGCCGAGTCCGACGGCGTGCGCCTCGTCCTGACGGAGCGCCGGGCGGCGCTGGACCGGGTGCTGCACGTCACCGGCACCCTGGACCACCTGAGCGGGACGGAGCGGAACGGCCACGGCCACGGGCACGGGGAGTGCGCGCCGTCGGGCGACGCCGGCCCCGGCTGACACCGGTCCGGCGCGCCCGTCGGCCGGGCGCCGCTCCGGGGGGGGTGAGCCAGCCCACGTTGACCTGGAGCGATGTTCCTCGGGAGGGTTGGCTGTGTGACCCATCTATGTGCTCCACCGCCGTCGTCCGCGCCGATCTATGACGGGGACATGCCGTGCAGGGAGTACTGACCGGCTTCGCCGTCATCGCGGTCGTCATCGGGGTCGGCTATGTGATCGGGCGGCGCAGATACCTCGGCGACAACGGACGGGAGGTGCTCACCAAGCTGGCCTTCCACGTGGCCACGCCCGCCCTGCTGTTCACCACCCTCGCGCAGGCCGATCTCTCGGTGGTCCTCTCCAGCCGGCTGCTGATCACGGCGATCAGCACGGCCGTCGCGGCAGGCCTCTTCGTGGCCGTCGCCCTGGTCCGCCGCTGGGACATCGGGCGCACCACGATCGGCGCGCTGTGCTCCAGCTATGTCAACGCCGGAAACCTCGGCATCCCGATCGCCGTCTACGTTCTCGGGGACGCCTCGCTCGTGGCGCCCGTCCTGCTCTTCCAGCAGCTCGTGATGACCCCGATCGCCCTGACCGTGCTGGACCTGACACGGCCGGGCGAGAAGCTGCCGCTCTGGCAGCGGGTGACGACGCCGCTGCGCAACCCGATCGGCGCGAGTTCGCTGTGCGGGGTCGCCGTCGCGGCCATCGGGTGGACGGTGCCGGGGCCGGTGCTCGACCCGCTGGTCCTGATCGGCAACATGTCGGTCCCGGCCGTGCTGCTGGCCTTCGGGATCTCGCTGCGCGGCAGCGCGCTGCCGGGGCGCGGCGCCGACCGTCTCCCCGTGCTGCTCTCCGTCGCCCTGAAGTCGGTCGGCCAGCCCGCCGCCGCGTGGGCGCTGGGCGCCCTGGTGTTCGGGCTGCACGGCGCGGCGCTGCTCGACGTCGTGGTGACCTCGGCGCTGCCCGCGGCGCAGAACCTGTACACCTACGCCTCGCGCTACCGGGTGGCCGAACGGCTGGCCCGGGAGTCGATCCTGCTCTCCACCGTGATGTCGGTGCCGGTGCTGGTGGCGATCGCGGCGCTCCTCGGCTGAGGAGCGCCGCCCGGCCACGGTACGGGGGGGAGCCGCGTGGACCCGCGGGCTACCGCCGGCCGGCCGCCGCTCCGAGGGCGGCGCGGGCGATCGTGTCGGCCTGCCGGAACATCGCGGCGTTGCCGCGGGCCCGCGCGCCGATCGCCGTGTTCCACTCGACGCCCTCGACCGGGATGCCGAACGCGAAGAGGTGCGGGTGCGGCCGTCCCCCGGCGTCGCGTACGCGCAGCTCCGCGGGGACGATGTCGAGCGCGCCCGTCGCCGTCGTGTCGTCCCCGGTGCCGGCCAGGTGCGGGCGGGCCAGCCCCGAGGTGACGAGCCCGGCCAGCAGCGGATCGGCGGTACGGGCCAGGTCCTGGCCGGGCAGCCAGGCGTCCAGCAGGGCGCGGGCGGTGGCGGGAGGGCCGCCGGTGGTCGGGGAGAGCGCGGTGAAACGGCCCGCCTCCCCGTCGACGGTGACGGTGGGGCGCGCGCCGAGGAACTCGACGACGCCCGCCTCGCTCAGGGCGATCAGCTCGGCGATCCTGCGGGCGGGCGGACCGCTGGCGACATGGGCGCCGTACGACCGGAACCAGGCCAGTTCGCGCTGCGAGGCGCCGGAGAGCACCCCGGCGGCGACGACCCGCCGCACCTGTCCCTTCACCGCGGCGACCGCCGCCGCCGCGGCCTTGACCGGGCTGCGTCCGGGGGCGCGGGCCGCCGCCAGGTCCGTACGCATCCACTCCCGTACCCAGGCGCCGAACGCCGCGCGGCCGGGGAAGGTCCGGCCCGCCAGCGGGGTGTCGAGGTCGAGCGCGTCGAAGCGGTCGGCGTCGTCGCGCAGTTCCTCGCCGAGCAACCGGGCCTGGGCGTCGGAGCCGTGGCCGGCCGCCGCGTACCGCTCCAGGAAGGTGTCGGCCGGCGGCCGGGCGGCCGAGGGCCGGAGGTCGAGGAGAGTCCGGTAGTAGGCCGCGCCCGCCTCCCGCGCGATCAGCGGCCACACCTCGTCCCGGAAGCTCACCGTGCCGGGCGCCCGGGCGGTCAGCCGTCCGACCGCCGCCTCGTCGAAGACGCGCAGAGCGTGTCCCGGTGGCATCCGCCCCGGGGTCTCGGCCCGCGCGAGATACGGCACGCCCCGGCCGGAGCCCGCGATCAGGCGCGGCTCGCGGCCCGACGGGAGATAGCGCAACGCCCCGCCGGGACCGGCCGGTTCGAAGCGGCCGCCGCGCCCGGCGGTGAGCAGGGTGAGCTGGTCGAAGAAGTTGAGCGCCAGACCGCGTACGAGGACCGGCTCCTCCGGCTCCAGCAGGTCGAGGGGTGCTTCGTGCGGATGGCCGGGCGGCAGGTACCGCAGCCCGTACCGCCCGGCGGTCGCGGTCAGCGCCCGTACCTCGTCCGAGGGGCGCTGGTCGGTGTGGCCGGTGGCGAGGACGGCGGCGTCCACGAGCAGGCTCGTCCCGTCGTCGAGCCGGAGCAGCAGCCGCCCTTCGGGGGCCTCGTCCAGCGCGACGGCGCGCGTCGCGTGCGGGACGATCCGGACGGAGTCCGCGGCGCCCCGCACGATCCGCCCGTGGGCCCAGGAGAGATAGCGGCCCATCAGCGCCCGGGACGGGAACTCCCAGGGCTCGACGCCCGGTTCGTGCTCGCTCGCCCACTCCGCCAGGGAGGGCCCGGTGGTCGCGGGTCCCGCCATCCGCACGGTGTCGTCGGGGAACGCGGTGGCGTGCCCGGAGAGCGTGTTCATGAGCAGGTGCCCGGACTGCCCCGGGTGCCAGATCCGCCCGGCGCCGGGCGGGTGCTCCTCCACGACGTGCACCTCGGCCGCGAGCCCCGCCCAGGGGCCGCCCGGGCCGAGGTTGGCGGTGAGACGCTCCAGTACGGCGGTGCCGCGCGGCCCGGCCCCGACGACGGCGACGCGGAGCGGCGGGGCGCTCACGCCGCGGTGTCCCAGATACCGGTCAGCACGCGGTGCATGTTGCCGCCGAGGATCTTGGTGATGTCCTCGGCGGTGTAACCGCGGCCGGCCAGCAGTCCGGTGATGACGGGCAGGTCGGCGGGGGTGCCCATGCCCTCGGGGTGGATCCGGTCGAGATCGAGGTCCTCGCCGACGATGGGGATCTCCGGGTAGAGCCTGCGCACCCGCGCCATGCCCTCGCGGGAGTACTTGCGCTCGTCGCCGACGTCCGTGCCGACGATGACGTGGTCGATGCCGATCAGCTCGACCAGGTAGTCGATGTTGTCGGCGAAGACCTCGGCGCCGGGCCGCCGGGTCAGCCCGTCGGGGGTGAGGAACCCGGACTTCGCGGCGAGGCCGAACACCCCGCCGCGCGCGGCGAGTTCACGGGCGACGACATCGCTCTTGTTGCGGGGGCTGTCGACGAAGTGGGTCAGCCCCGCGTGGGTGACGAGGACGGGCTTCTCGGAGACCTCGATGGTCTCCAGGGTGGAGCGCTCGCCGGTGTGCGACAGGTCGAGGGCGACGCCCAGCCGGTTGCACTCCCGCACGAGGGCGCGGCCGAAGCGGCTCAGCCCGCCGTTGGCGGTCTCGCCGCTGCCGTCACCCGCGTAGTTGCGGTTCTGGTAGGTCAGCCCCATGAAGCGCAGGCCCAGCTGGTGGAGGGCCTCCAGCCGCCACAGGTCCTCCCCCACCGGCTTGCTGTCCTCGAACCCGGCGAACCAGGCCACGCTGCCCTCGGCCTTGGCACGGGCGACGTCGTCCAGACCGTACGCCTGGAAGACCCGGCCGCCGGTCTCGGCGAGACGGTGCCGCCAGCCGACGATGGCGGCCGCGGCGGCGTCGTAGCCCTGGGAGATGGAGACCGCGTGGTTGATCGCCGTGACCCCGGAGACGGCGAGCTTGCCGAGGTAGGTCTCGTCGGCCCACGGCAGCGGCGTGCAGTCGAGCGCGTTGAAGACGACGCTGTCGCGGTGGAGCGCGGCGGGGTCGAGGGGCTGCGCCTGGGTGTCGGGCACGGTGTTCTCCTTGCGGCGGGGGGCGTTCGGTCGGTACGGGGTGGGGGCGGGGTCCGCTCAGCCGGATCGCAGGGTGCGTCGCAGCCCGAGTCCGCGCTCCACCAGGACGACCACGACGACGGAGAGCAGGACGAGCAGGACGGAGAGGGAGGCGACGGACGGGTCGCTGCGGTACTCGACGTACTGGAGCACGGCCACCGGCAGCGGCACGGTGTTCTGCCCGGAGACGAACAGGGAGATGACGGTCTCGTCGAAGGAGAGCAGGAACGCGATGATCCCGCCGGAGAAGAGACCGGACCTGATGGTCGGCAGGGTGATCCGCCAGAAGGTGACGAGCCCGTTCGCGCCGAGCGTCCGCGCCGCCTCCTCCGCGCTCGGGTCGGCGGAGACCAGGGAGGCGGCGACCGTCCGTACGACGTAGGGGATGGTCACCCCGAGGTGGGCCAGGATCAGCCCCCAGTACGTGTCGGTGAGCGGGATCGGCGCCAGGATCAGCAGCAGCGCGAGCCCGAGCACGATGTGCGGCACGAGCAGCGGCGAGAGGAAGACCGCCTCGATCGCGGCGCGTCCCCGGAAGCGCAGCCGGGTCAGCGCGAGCGCGGCCGGTACGCCGGTGACGACGGCGAGCAGCGCGGTCACCGCGGCGGTGATCCCGCTGACCTTGAACCCCTCGCGGAACGCGTCGTTGGCGAAGACCTGCCGGTAGGCGTCGAGACTGAAGCCCTCGGGCGGGAAGCGGAGGTAGGTGGAGGTGTCGAAGGACTCCACGAGCACGATGAGGATGGGCGCGAGGAGGAAGAGGTAGAGGACGGTCAGGAGGACGGCCCACAGGGCACGGGTCGGCCGGCGCGCGTTCATGAGCGGGCCTCCCTGGGTCCGGTGAAGCGGGCTTCGAGGGCACGCTGGGCCCACAGGTAGACCGCGATGACCACGCCGAACACGGCGAGCAGCAGCATCGACAGCACGGCCGCGACCGGCCAGTCGAGGCTGGTGATGGCCTCGTCGTAGATCTCGGTGGCCAGGACGAAGACCCGGCCGCCGCCGATGAGCCGGGGCGTGACGTAGCCGCTGAGGCTGAGGACGAAGACCAGCAGCGCGGCGGTGAGCACCCCGGGCAGGGTGAGCGGCAGCACGACGCGGCGGAAGACCGTGCGGCGCGGGGCGCCCAGGGAGGCGGCGGCGTGCTCCAGCGCCGGGTCGAGCCGGCCGAATCCGCTGATCATCGCGAGGATGGCGAACGGCATGTAGATCTCCGTCGAGGCGATGACCACGCCGGTGAGGTTGTTGGCGAGATGGAGCGGGCTGTCGATCAGTCCGATGCCGGTGAGCGTCTTGTTGACGACGCCCTGGCTGCCGAGGATCGCCATCCAGCCGAAGGTGCGCGCCACGGAGGAGATCAGCAGCGGCGCGATGGCGAGCGCGACGAGCAGGCTGCGCCAGCGGCTGGTGGTACGGGCGAGGAAGAGCGCCACCGGGTAGGAGACGAGGAGGGTGAACACGGTGACGAGCACGCCGAGTTCGACGGTCTGCCCGATGACGTTCCAGTAGTGGGGGCTGGAGAGGACGTCGCCGAAGGTGGCGAGGGAGAAGGTCTGCCGGATGAGGCCGCCGTCCATCGACTCGTTGAACGACATGCGCACCACCCAGACCAGGGGCAGCGCGTACGTCAGCAACAGCGCGAGCAGGCCGGGCAGCAGCAGCGCGAGGGCGAGCCGGGCGGTGCCGCCGCGGCGCGGGGAGGCCTGGGCGGGTGCGGGTGTCTTCCCGGGCACGGACGTCGTCGCGGGTACGGACGGCTTCTCCGGTACGGCGCCGGGGTCCGCCGTCATGACGGGCCCTCCGGGCGGTCCGTGCCGTCGGTGGCATCGGCGCTGCCGGTGCCGGCCCGGCCGTCATCGGCCACCAGCCGGGGCGCCGCCGGGTCCCAGGACAGCTCCACCGCGGCGCCGGGGCCGAACGGCTCCTGCGTCCCGGTGGGCCGTTCGACGTCCAGGACGGGCCCGTCCGCGCCGACGCGTACCCGGTACGCCACGGTCTCGCCCGCGTACCCGGCGGAGAGCACGGTCCCGCGCGCGCCACCGCCGCTGCCCGGGGCGGCCGGGGCGAGGGCCATCCGGTGCGGGCGCAGCATCACGGTGGCCGTACGGCCGGGTGCCACGGCGTCGCCCGCCGCGGCGACCGTGCCGAGGCCGGGCAGTTCGACCGGTGTGCGGTCCCCGTCGCGGTCCCGGGCCGTACCGTCCAGCAGGTTGGCGCGGCCGACGAACCGGGCGACGAAGGCGCGTTCGGGCCGCTCGTAGATGTCCTCCGGGGTGCCCACCTGCTCGATCCGGCCCTGGTTCATCACGGCCACGCGGTCGGCCATGGACAGGGCCTCCTGCTGGTCGTGCGTGACGAAGACGGTGGTGACCCCGGTCTCGCGCTGGATCCGGCAGATCTCGTCGCGCATGGCGGAGCGCAGCTGCGCGTCCAGGTTGGACAGGGGCTCGTCGAGCAGCAGCACGGCCGGCTCGACGACCAGCGCGCGGGCCAGGGCGACGCGCTGCTGCTGGCCGCCGGAGAGCTGGGCGATCCGGCGCCCGGCGAGATGGCCGAGGCGGACGAGCGCGAGCGCGTCATCGACCCGGCGCTTCAGCTCGGCCTTGGGGATCTTGCGCATCTCCAGGCCGAAGGCGACGTTGCGGGCGACGTCCAGGTGCGGGAAGAGCGCGTACGACTGGAAGACCACCCCCATGTCGCGGCGGTGCACGGGGGCGTCGGTGATGTCGCGGCCGTCGACCCGGACCCGCCCGGAGGTGGGCGGGACCAGCCCCGCGATCATGCGCAGCGTGGTGGACTTGCCGCAGCCGGAGGGCCCGAGGACGGCGAGCATCCTCCCGCGTTCCACGGCGAGGTCGACGGAGCGCACGGCGGCGCCGTCCTTGCCGGGGTAGATCTTGGCGAGCCCGTCGAGCACGAGGTGCCCGTCGGCCGCCGCCGGCGCGTCAGCCACCGATGACCTCCTGCTTGATGCGGTCGACCCAGCCGGTGTAGCGCGTGGTGAGCCAGCGCCAGTCGACGGGGATCTGGTTCTTCTGCTGCTCGGCGGAGGCCGTGGTGCGCTCCTCGGTCGCCGCGGCGAGCTTCACGTCCTTGTTGACGGGCGCGTAGAACGCCTCGTCGTCGAACGCCTTCTGGGCCTCGGCGCCGATCGCGTAGTTGATGAACTTCTGCGCGGCGGCGCTGTGCCGCGACTTGTTCACCAGGTTGATGGTGTTGACCTGGGTGACCGTGCCCTCCTTGGGGAGGACGGGCTGGACGGCGCCCTTGGACGCGTCCTTGTAGTACTGGCCGCGGGCGTTCCAGCCGACGGCTATGTCCGCGTCACCGGACTGGATCGCGGTGTAGACGTCCGGCGAGGGCTGCCAGGTCTGGACGGCCGGCGACAGCTCCTTCAGCTTGCCGATCGCCGGGTCGATGTCCTTCTTGTAGTCGCCGCCGAGGATCTTCTCCAGGGCGATGATCAGGGCGACCCCGCGGGTATCGGCGATGGGCATCGCCAGCTTGCCCTTGTACTGGGCGTCCCAGAGGTCGTTCCAGCTCGTCGGCGCCTTCTTGACGTTCTTCGCGTTGTAGAGGATCGAGAGGCTGTCGAAAGTGACGCCGGGGCCGTAGCCGTCCGGGCTCTTCGCGGTGTCGACGAGCCGCGCGACGTTGGGGACCTTCGACTCGTCGAGCGGGGCGAAGAGCTTCTCCTTGTTGGCCGTCGGCGCCACGGAGCTGTCCATGAGGGCGACGTCGGCGACGGGGCGGGCGCTGCTCGCGCGCAGCTTGGCCAGCACCTCGGCGGAGTTCTGGATGGGGACGTACTTGACCGTGATGCCGGGGTTGGCCTTCTCGAAGGGCTTGATCACGGTCTTGGTGAAGGAGTCCTGGAAGGTGCCGTAGAACCCCATGAAGGTGATGGTCTGCTTGCCCCCGGAGTCCCCGCCGTCGGCCGCGGAGCCGGACGGGGAGGCCGCGTTGGAGGTGCAGGCCGTCGCCAGCAGGGCGGTGGTGGTGAGCGCGACGGCGGCGGTGAGGGTGGTGCGGAGGGTACGGCTCGAACGGCGGGAAGGCATGGCGGTCTCCGGTCGGACGGATCGGAAGAAACGAGGGTTACGGGCTACGGGGCTACGGGGCTACGGGGCTACGGGGCTACGGCTACGAAACGGGCGGCCACTCGGATCGCGGTGGATACCGGGGAGGGGCGGCGGGCGCCTCGGCGGGGCGACGCCGGGCCGGGGACCACGGGGGCGGCTACGCGCCGCCCGTCCGTGGTGCGGGGACCGACGTCCCACTACAGGACTCCCGTGCGTCGGTGCGCGGGATTCCGGCGTCCTGGAGCGGGGTGCCGGGGTGGCGGGCGTCGCCGAGGACGAGCATCAGCCGGTTGGCCCAGCCGAAGAGGGCGGTCGCGTGGACCAGGTCCGTCAGCTCGGCGTCGTCGAGCCCGGCGGCGCGCAGCGCGGCGAGGTGCCGGGCGTCGGCCCGCGGGGGCGTACGGGTCAGGGCCTCGGCGAAGCGGGCGACGGCGGCGGCGCGCGCGTCGGCGATGGCACCCTCCGGCGCGTCGGTGACCGGGCCGTCCGGCGCGTCGGTGACGGGGCCGTCCCCGGTGCGGCGCTCCCCCGTGACGGCGTCCGGCCCGGAGGCGGTGAAGGCGGCGGCGCCGTCGCGCAGGACGCGCAGGGCCCGTGCCTCGTCGCGGGCGAGCTGGGCGTACTTCCGGCCGTGCACGGAGGCGCAGTAGACGCAGCCGTTGACCCGGGAGACCACCAGCGTCGCCAGTTCGCGCTCGGCGCGGGGCAGGCCGCCGCGGCCGTACATGACCGCGTTGTAGACATGCGTGCGGTGGTCGAGCGCGGCCGGGTCGTGGAGCAGGGTGCGGTAGTACGGCGAGGCAGTGGAGAGCGTGGTGTGCGCGTCGATGACGGCGCGCTGCTCCGGCGTGAGCGCGTCCGCCTCGACGGCGGCGATCCGCGGCTGCCAGGTGAGCTGGTCGAGCGTGAAGGACGCGGTGGAGGCGGCCGGGCCGGCGGGCGCGGCCTCGGCCGTTCCGGGCGCCGCCGGGCCGCCGGCCAGGAGCGCGAGTCCCGCGGCGACCCGTGCCTCGTACGAGACGAAGGCGCAGATCTGGGCGAGGGCGACCACGGCCGGCGCGTCGAGTCCCCGCGCGGCGAGACCGGCCAGGAGGTCGGCTCCGGCCAGGTCGGGCGCGAGGGTGACACGGTCGGTGAAGGCGAGGACGGCGGCGGTCGCTGCGGGGTCCTGGTCCTCCCCGGCGGCCGGGGCGGGCGCCAGGTCGCGGTAGGCGGCGGCGAGGCCGGGCTGTCCGGCGAGCTCGGCGGCGCGGGCGGCGGCGGTGATCCGCAGTCCGGTGGGGAGGGTCCCGGGCTCGGAGGGCAGGAGCAGAACGCGGCGGGCGGCGGCCGTGTGCTCACCGATTCCGGCGCGGGGCGCGGCACCGGCTCCGGTGGGCCGTCCGGTCTCCTGGCTCATGGTCCGTCCTCCTCACCTGTGGTCCGTAGCTCCGCTGCGGGGCCCCGCCATCCGGTGGGCCGCGCGTGTGTCCATCGTGCTGTCCGGCTGGTAAGACGCCCTCGTACGGACAGGAAAGGAAAGTTAGCCCCGGCCAGGGGCACCGCGCAAAGGTCCGCCCGGCCGCGAAGAGCGCTGTTCAGCCCCCTCGGGCGACGGCACGGGACCGGTCAGGGGCGGCCACCTGGTGCATCAGGTGACAGAGGTGACGTGGCAGACTGCCCCGGTAAGTGGATTTTCGGCCCCGCCTGATGCATCAGGCCATCGGCGGACCCTCCGGAAGATCCGTTTCGTACGTACTCCGGCGGGGCCCGGCCGGGAAAAACTTCTCGCATGTTGAGACGTGGTCCAGAAGGTGAGACAGGGATGGCGGTCGCGGCGTACCGGACCGTGGCGGAGGATCTCCGGCGCCGGATCGACGAGGGCGAGTTCGCCCCGGGCGATCCGCTCCCCTCGCGGGCCGCCCTCGCGCGCCACTATGGCGTCGGCTCGAACGTCGCGGCGGCCGCCGTGCGCGTGCTGACCGTGGAAGGCCTGGTCAAGGGGCGCGCGGGGCGCGGCGTGTTCGTACGGGAGCGGCCCACCTCCGGGACGATGGCCCGCTCGTGGACCCAGGAGCGCCTGCAGGGCCGGCTCGCGGTCACGGCGGGCGGACGCGACGCGGGCGCGGTGCGGGGCGCGGACTCCGGACACGACGGCCGTACGGCCTCCGGACACGACGGCCGTACGGTGCGCGGCACCCCTCGCTCCACCACCGGCGAGGCCCCCGAGGAGATCGCCCGGCGCCTGGGGGTCCCCGCCGCCGAGCCGGTGATCCGCAGTGAGTACCTGCTCACCCGGGACGGCAGACCGGCCATGCTCTGCGTGAGCTGGGAGCCGCTCGGCATCACCGGCGGCACCCCCGTGTCCCTGCCCGGCGCCGGTCCGCTGGCCGGGAGCAGCGTGGTGGCGCGGATGTCGTACATCGGCCTCCAGATCACCCACTCCACCGAGACGGTCACCGCGCGGACCGCCACCCGCGAGGAGGCGGACGCCCTCGATCTGACGCCGGGCGCGCCCGTCGCCGCCATCGAGCGCACGTACTTCGCCGGGGAACGCCCTCTGGAGACCGCGGATCTGGTCGTCCCCGGCGAGCGCTTCCGCCTCGCCTACGAGATCCCCGCCGAGCCGGCCGGAGGCTGAGCACCACGGGCCACGGACGGCGGCGACGTACGATCTGATCCGGCCCCGGATCCGCTCCGGTCCGTACCCGTACCGGTCCGGTCCGTTGCCGGCCGTACGGATCCCGATCCCCCCAGCGAGAGGCGAGCCCGGCGTGAACGACCTGCCGCCCGCGACGACTCCGGGCGCGGCCCCGGATCCCCGCCCCTTCGTCGAACTGCGCGCCGACCCGGAGGGGCACCGGCTGCTCCTGGCCGTCCGGCGGTTCGACGAGCCGTTCCTGCTGACGGCGTCGCTGTCGCACGGCGTGGGCTCCAGCCTGCTCGCCGTGGACCGGGGCAAGGCGGGCAAGGTGAAGGCCGCCGTGTTCCGGCGGATCGCCGGGCGGGTCGTCCTGGTCCAGCGCAACAAGCACCATCTCGCCACCGGTGACGCCGCCGCCGTCCGCGCCGGCGAGGAGTCCTTCGCCACGTCGGTGCTGTGGAGCGCCCCGGCGCTGAGCGAACGGGACGGCGCCGTGGTGGTGGACGCGACCGGGCTGGCGCTCCTCGATCTCCACGGCGTGGCCGAGCAGTTGGCGACGCCGGAGCAGGGCGGGTACGAGGTCGACCCGGCCGCCTCCTTCCCGCTGCCCGACGAGGCGCGCCAGGGCGCGCGCGGGGTGCGACTGCCCGCGCTGCTGACCTTCCGCGGCTCCTCCCCCGGAGCGGCGGTGCGGGCCGTGGTGCCGACGCCGGGCGCGGTCGGCGTCGTACAGCACCTCCATCTCGTGCCGCTGCCCGATCCGCCGCTGCCGGTGCGCCGCTACCACCCCGGCTCCGGCGGGTACGGTATCGGCCACGACGACCACGGCGCCGGTACGGCGGCCGGTCGCCGGGTGCGGTTCCAGCCGCGGTTCCGGCTCGAACCGCTCGACCCGGAGGCGCCGTCGGGCCCGGTGCGCCGCCCGATCGTCTTCTCCGTCGACCCGGCCGTCCCCGAGCCGGTACGGAGCGCCGTCGTCGAGGGCGGCAACTGGTGGCGGGAGGCGTTCGAGCGGGCCGGGTTCACCGACGCCTTCCGGGTCGAGGTGGCGGCCGAGGGCACCGACGACAACGATCTCGCCGTCAACTCCGTGCGCTGGGTGCACCGCGACGGCCGCGGCTGGTCGCACGGCCAGGGCCTCACGGACCCCCGTACCGGCGAGATCCTCAGCGGCCGGGTCCGGCTCGGCTCCCAGCGCGTGGAGCAGATCACCGCGCTCGCGGAGGCGCTGCACGCCCCGTACGGACAGCCGGACGAACGGGAACGGCTGGCCGCCGTCGAACGGCTGGTGCTCGGCCGGATGCGGCAGCTCGCGGCCCACGAGATCGGTCACGCGCTGGGCTTCATGCACAACTTCGCCAGTACGCACCATCCCCGCCCCTCCGTGATGGACTATCCGCATCCGCGGGTCACCGTCACCCCCGACGGCCGGGTGGACTCCTCGGAGGCGTACGGCGAAGGGCTCGGCCCGTGGGACCACTTCCTGGTCGCCCACGCCTACGGCCGCTTCCCGGGCCGGGCCGAGAGCCAGGACAACGGCCAGGACAACGGCCGGCGCAACGGCCCGTCCGACGGACGCGACGACGCCCTCGCCGAAGAGGCCGCCCTCGCCGGGCTGCGGCGCGCCGCGGCCGAACAGGGCCTCGGCTACGTCACCGACGAGGACGCCCACGCCCCGGACGCCGCGCACGCCGACGCGGTGCTCTGGATCGCGCCCGTCGCGGATCCGTTCGCCGCGCTGGACGAGGCGCTGGCGGTACGGCGGGCCGCGCTGGCGGGATTCTCCCGCGCGGTGCTGCCGCCCGGCCGGCAGACCGGCGAACTGGAGGAGCGCGCGGTGCTCCTCCAGCTCTACCACCGCTCCCAACTCGCCGCCGTGGGGCGCCTGATCGGCGGCACGCGTTACGCGTACGGGCTGGCCGGCGAGGATGGCGGCGGCGCCGTGCCGGTGGCCGGGGATGTCCAACGCCGGGCCCTGGGACGCCTGTCGGAGCTGCTGCGCCCCGAACACCTCGCCCTGCCCGCACCGGTGCTCGACGCGCTCACCCCGCCCGGCGCCCGGTACGGGCGGAGCACGGAGTACTTCGACACCCGGGCCGGCCGGGTCTTCGACCCGTTCAGCGCGGTGGAGGCGACGGCCGCGCTCGTCACGCAGGAGCTGCTGGACCCCGCCCGGCTCAACCGGCTGGGCTGGCAGCACGCGGCGGACCCGGCCGTCCCGGGCCCCGGGGAGGTCCTGGACAGCCTGCTGGACACGGTGTGGCGGGACGGCTCCCCGGTGCCGGACGGCCTGGTGGCGGGAGCGGCCGTGCGGGAGACCGCGGGGTGGGTGGTGCTGCGCGCCGCCGTCGGCGCGGTACGGAGCGACCTGCTGCACGGCGTCGTACGGACACGGCTCACCGCCGCGCTGCGGCGGCTGGCGGAGGAACTGGGCCGGGCGGACGGGCCGGCGGAGCGCGAGGCGTCCGCGACGCTGACCGCCTTCCTGGCGGGCGACGGCTCCGGGCGCCTCGGCCCGCCGCCCCGCATCCCGCCCGGCGCGCCGATCTAGGGCGTGTTTCGAAAGTCCCGCCTGGCTCGCGACGCCTGGCACGCACGCTCGCTGCGTTGTCGGAGTCGTCCACGTACGGCCAGGCCATC
>NZ_JBFBJB010000096.1:0-24752 GCF_040685895.1 Streptomyces sp. NPDC088124
CACCTCGTCCAGCGCATCCGACGCGGCCTACGGCACATCCAGTATCGCAGCGACCTCATAGACGGCTGCCTCGCCGAGACCGGCCTGACCATCAGGCCCACCTGAGCAACCCGGCGACATCGCGAGTTCAACCTCAGTAGCCTCGCGCTTTCATGAAGCAGGCTGTCCGGCAGGCGGTCAGGAGAGCAGAAAGTGCCCCTGCCCAGCCGGTCAGAGGCACTTTTCGCTTACCTGACCACTCGTCGGACAGCCCGCCTCATGAAAGCCCGAGGGCAGTCACTGGAGAGCCGGATGACGGGGAAACCGTCATGTCCGGCTCGGCGGGAGGCCGCGCGGAACAAGACTCGCCCACGGCGAGCACCTCACCGCGCGGCCCGTGCTCACCATTCCAACAACCTGTACGTCCTGTACATTTTCTACAGAGAGTCGTGCGGGTTCACCCTGCGGAGAACGCCGCGCGGACCTCGCGACCCGCCCCTGAGGAGAGGTACGCCATGAAGCGCCCTTCGGCCCGATACGTCCTGCCCGAGTTCACCGAGCGGACGAGTGACGGAAGCCGCACCCTCGATCCGTACTCCCGGCTCCTGGAGGACCGGATCGTCTTCCTGGGGACCGCCGTCGACGACACCGCCGCGAACGACGTGATCGCGCAGTTCATCCACCTCGAGTACGCCGCCCCCGACCGGGACATCAGCCTCTACGTCAACTCGCCGGGCGGCTCGATCAGCGCCATGGCGGCGATCTACGACACGATGCGGATCGTCACCTGCGACGTGGAGACGGTCTGTCTCGGCCAGGCCGCCTCGACCGCCGCCGTGCTCCTGGCGGCCGGGGCTCCCGGCAAGCGGATGGCGCTGCCCGGTGCCCGGATCGTCCTCCAGCAGCCCACCGTCGAGGAGCCGCTGCACGGCCAGCCGTCCGATCTGCTGATCCACGCGGAGGAGTTGCTGCGGCTGCGGAGCCTGGTCACCGGGACACTGGCGCGTCACACCGGGCGGAGTGCGGAGCGGATCGCGGACGACATCGACCGGGACACGATCCTCGACGCGCCCGGGGCCCGGTCGTACGGGCTGATCGACCACGTCGTCCAGAACCGCACGACCTCCCCCGGCGGGCGGTGACGGCCGGTGCTGCCACCCGAACTGCCGCCGCTGCCCGCCCTCACCCGGGCCGAGTGCGAGGTCGTCGACCACTATCTGCGGATCGTGGACCTGTTGGGCCGGATCAACCCGGCGCGCGGCACGGACACCTACGCCGCGCTGCGCGCGGCGCAGGCACTGCCCGCCCAAGTGGCCGGGCTGCGAGACGCCCTGACGGTCATGCACCAGCGGGGCGAGCGGGAGCTGTACGCGACGACGCTGGCCAGGGCGTTGCGGACGCTCGACGGGGAGCGGCGGGCCGGGCGGGTCACCCTGCCGCCCGAACAGCCGACTTGAGGGTGCGCGCCGTTCCCGTATGGCCGCGTCCGTACGAGAAGAACCCGCACATTCGGCGTATGAACTGACCGGACGGAATCGGTGAGGCGAGTTGCGCGATCCGGCCGGGGCGTCGCCGCACGTGATCGTTACGCCGCAGGTACAGCCCTCATCGCCGCGCGGGACCCGGCGGCGGAATCCCCCGTCGCCACCCACATGGGCCAAGGGTGATGAACTTCACATATCGTCGTTTCAGCAGGGAAATCGAGAGGTTTCTGGGTCAAGATCCGGGGGACGACAAGCCCCCGCCAGCCCTGGCGAGGCGGTCCGGGCGGACGCCGAGTCCTGCCGCCGTTCCGGATGACGGGTCGACAGGAGTGGATCGGCAGGAGTGGAGGACCCAGGCAGTACGGGACGACGCCCGTCGTGGTCGTTCCTCGGGGTGAAGCCGTTCACGCGGCCGGGCAACTTCGCCAGCCCGAACCCGACAGGTCATCCTTCACAGGCGGCTGACGAAGGGTTGCGCATGACCGCGCAGACACATGTCCCGTCTCTACTGTCCCGGGCGGGGGCCGTATCGGCCCTCACGCTCGCCACCGTCGCCGGCACGATGCTGGCGCCTGGCGCCGCGTCAGAGGCCGAGGCCGCCACGCTCAGTTTCAGGGCTCTGAAGATCGCGGAGTCGAAGAAGGGGTCCCCGTACCAGTGGGGCGCCACAGGGCCGCACCGCTTCGACTGCTCAGGCCTGACGCTCTACTCGTTCAAGAAAGCCGGCAAGAAGCTCGCCCGCACGGCACAGGCGCAGTACAACCAGACCCGGCACATCTCGCCCTCCTCGCGGCGCAAGGGCGACCTGGTGTTCTTCCATTCCGGGCGGTACGTCTACCACGTCGGGATCTACGCGGGCAAGGGTAGGATCTGGCACTCGCCGAAGACCGGCTCGCTGGTCCGGCTGGAGAAGATCTGGTCCAGGAACGTCCTGTACGGCCGCGTGAAGTGAGCACGGTCGCCGGCCGCTCCGCGCCCGCGGCGCCGCGGAGGAACCTCTCGGCGGGGGCGCTACGGAGCCGGCGCGGCCGGCGACAGCGGGACCGTCCAGGGCAGGGCGATCCAGACGGTCTTGCCGCCCTCCTCGGTCGGGGTGACCGACAGCCGTCCGCCGGCCTCGGCCGTCAGCGAGCGGATGATGACCATCCCGCGACCGTTGTCCTGCTGCACGGCCGCGGGCAGCCGCTGGGGCCAGCGCGGATGACTGTCGGTCACCCCGATGCGCAGCCGTTCCTCGCGGTCCAGCCGTACCACCACGGTGAACGTGGGCGACTGGCCGAAGGTGTGCTGCACGGCGTTGGTCACCAGCTCCGAGACGATCAGCCGGACCGTGTCCGCCGTGGCCGCTTCCCCCGGCAGCCCCCAGTCGGTCAGGAGGTCCGCCACATATCGTCGGGCGGTGGGCACCGAGGCGGGCTCGCTCGGCAGGGTGATGGATGCTTCCTGGTGGTCGGCCATGGCGACGCTGTCCCTTTCCCGCCGGACCGGACTCCGGCACAGCTGATGACTGCGCGGACGGCCTCGGACCGTGCTGCGCGACAGCCTGCCACTGATCGCACCATCCGCACCTCCGATCCACCGAGATCTGCATATATCTGTCGCTCAAAGCGGTGAACTCTGCAACGCGAGACCGTATTTGGGCGCCGGAAAGATAACTTCTCCGCCTTGACGCCGTTCGGCGTGACGGAGAAGAACGCGGAGAGGGGATTCGGCCATGCGGCATATTCCGGTGGTACGTCGGCAACGGCTCGGCGAGGAATTGCGCAGGCTGCGCCGGAGCGCGGGGCTCACCAGTGGACAGACGGCGCGGCTGCTCGGCTGGCACCAGTCGAAAGTGAGCAGGATCGAAACCGGCGTGAGCGGGGTGCGGGACGGGGATCTGGCGGCGCTCCTCGACGCGCTGGGGATCGAGGACCAGCGGCTGCGCTCGCTGCTGCGAGCCCTCGCGGGCACGGCGGACGGGACGGGATGGTGGACGGCGTACAACTCGGTCATCCCGCCCACGTACCGGGACTTCATCGCCCTGGAGTCCCAGGCGAGCACCGCGCACACGCTGGAGACCTCCGTGGTGCCCGGGCTGCTCCAGACCTCGTCCTACGCCCGCGCCGTGACCAGGGCGGCACTGACGGGGAAGCCGGACGGGACGGTGGACTCGCTGGTCGATGTGCGGCTCACCCGCCAGGAGGTGCTGACGCGTGACGAGAGTCCGCTGCGTCTGCACGCCGTGGTCGATGAGGCGGTGTTACGGAGGGAGGTGGGCGGCCCCGGGGTGATGCGCGATCAGCTGCGGCGGCTCACCCGGCTCGCCCGGCTTCCGCAGGTTTGTCTCCAGGTGCTGCCGTTCACCGCCGGCGGCTATGCCGGGTTGACGGGACCTTTCGTCATCTTCTCTTTTCCGAACATTACCGATCTGGATTTAGTCATTCTCGACCATTTAACGAATAGTCTCTATCTGGAGCGGAAAGAGGACCTTGAGGCGTACCGCGTCGCCTTCGACGCGATGCGGGCGCACGCCCTCTCGACAGAGGATTCATTGGATCTCATCGCCGGGATCAGTGACGGCGCGTAGGGAGCATCATGTCCGCTTGCCTCGCACAGCCCCCCACCCCACATCCCGTACCCCTTTCACCCCCGCGGAGCTGGCGGCGCAGCAGTCACAGCGTCGGCGCCAACAACTGCGTGGAGTGCGCCCGGAACGACGCGGGCGCGCTGGCCGTACGGGACTCCAAGAACCTCGCCCTGCCCCAGCTGGCCTTCTCGCCCGGCGCGTGGACGTCCTTCGTCCGCGCGCTGGACGGACGGCGGACCGGGTCGTAGGGCGAAGTCGACAGGCTTCAGGACGCGTCCGGGCGCGGTGACGCGGTCCCGGGCGCGAGGGCCACGATCGTCCGTACCGCCGCGTCGATCTGTTCCTCCGTCAGGTCGGCGCGGGCGGTCAGCCTGATCCGGGAGACGCCGTCCGGGACCGAGGGCGGGCGGAAGCAGCCCACGGCCAGCCCCGCCGCCCGGCACCCGGCCGCCCAGTCCACGGCCGCCTCGGGCGACGGCGCCTGTACGGAGACCACGGCGGCGTCGGGCCGTACGGCCGTCAGCCCCGCCCCGGTCAGCTGCCGGTGCAGCGCCCGGGCGACCTCCCTGGCGCGTTCGGCGCGTTCGGGCTCCCGCCGCAGCAGCCGCAGCCCCTCCAGGGCGGCGCCCACGGCCGCGGGTGCCAGTCCCGTGTCGAAGATGAACGTCCGCGCGGCGTTGACGAGATGGTCGATCACCCTGGCCGGGCCGAGGACGGCGCCGCCCTGGCTGCCCAGGGACTTGGAGAGCGTGAGGGTCGCCACCACCCCGGGCGCCCCCGCGAGCCCCGCCGCGTCGAGGGCGCCCCGGCCGCCCGTGCCGAGCACGCCCAGCCCGTGCGCGTCGTCGAGGAGCAGGGCCGCGCCCCGCCCGTGGCAGACCGCCGCCAGCCCGGCGAGCGGTGCGGCGTCACCGTCCACCGAGAAGACCGCGTCGCTCACCACCAGCGCGCGCCGCCCCGGGTGCGCGTCGAGTGCCTTGGCGACGGCCTCGGGGGCCGCGTGCGGTACGACCACGGTCTCGGCGCGGGAGAGCCGGCAACCGTCCACGATCGAGGCGTGGTTGCCGGCGTCGGAGACGAGGAGGCCGTCGCGGGCGGTGAGCGCGGTGAGCGCGGCGAGGTTGGCCGCGTACCCGGACGAGAGGACCAGCGCGGCCTCGAAACCGCAGAAGTCGGCCAGCTCCCTTTCGAGTTCGGCGTGGAGGGCGGTGCTGCCGGTGACCAGCCGGGACCCCGTGGCGCCCGCGCCCCAGCGGCGGGCGGCCGCCGCGGCGGCGCCGGTCACGGCGGGGTGCCGGGCCAGCCCGAGGTAGTCGTTGCTCGCCAGGTCCAGCAGGGGCGAGTCGGCCGGGCGCGGCCGGAGCGCCCGGACCAGCCCGGCCCGCTCGCGACGGCGCGCCTCGCCGTCGGTCCAGTCGAAGGGATCGGCACGGTGCGGGAGGCCGGTCCGGTCGAGAGGATCCTGCTCCATCGGTCCCGTCCTTTTGTAGGCAGCTCACAGACCCTAACCGTCGGCGAACCCATTTTTAGTGTGGCTATACACACACCTCGATCAGTCGGTGTTGTGGGGTTCCTCCGTGGCCAGGACGCGCCCCGTGCGCCAGGATCGGCACCATGGATCTGCTGAACACGCTGGTGGAGAAGGGCCTGCGGCGCGAGCTGCCGACCCGCGAAGAAGCCCTCGCCGTGCTGGCGACCTCCGACGACGAGCTGCTCGACGTGGTCGCGGCGGCCGGCAAAGTGCGCCGTCAATGGTTCGGGCGGCGGGTGAAGCTGAACTATCTGATCAACCTGAAGTCCGGCCTGTGCCCGGAGGACTGCTCCTACTGTTCCCAGCGGCTCGGGTCCACGGCGGAGATCCTCAAGTACACCTGGCTCAAACCGGACGAGGTGACCAAGGTCGCCGCCGCCGGGGTGGCGGGCGGCGCCAAGCGGGTCTGTCTGGTCGCCAGCGGCCGGGGGCCGACGGACCGGGACATCGACCGGGTCTCGCGGAGCATCGAGGCGATCAAGGAGCAGAACGGGGACGTCGAGGTGTGCGCCTGCCTCGGGCTGCTCTCCGCCGGGCAGGGTGAGCGGCTGCGGGCCGCGGGCGCCGACGCGTACAACCACAACCTCAATACGTCCGAGGCGACGTACGGCGACATCACCACCACCCACACCTACGCCGACCGGGTGGACACCGTGGAGCGGGCGCAGGCCGCCGGTCTCTCCGCCTGCTCCGGTCTGATCGCCGGCATGGGCGAGAGCGACGAGGACCTGGTCGACGTCCTTTTCTCGTTGCGCGCGCTCGACCCGGACTCGGTGCCGGTCAACTTCCTGATTCCGATGGAGGGGACGCCGCTGGAGCGGGAGTGGCACCTCACCCCGCAGCGGTGTCTGCGGATCCTGGCGCTGGCCCGCTTCGTCTGCCCGGACGTCGAGGTCCGGCTCGCGGGCGGGCGCGAGGTGCATCTGCGGACGCTGCAGCCGCTCGCCCTGCACCTGGTCAACTCGATCTTCCTGGGCGACTACCTCACCAGTGAGGGCCAGGCGGGCCAGGCGGACCTGGACATGATCGCCGACGCGGGCTTCGAGGTGGAGGGCGCGGGGGCGACCACGCTGCCGGATCACCGTACCGGCACCGGCGGCTGCGCACCCTGCGGTGACGGCGGCAGCGGCGGCACCTGCGGCGGATCCGGCGAGCCCGAGACGGCCGCGAAGACCGAGAAGACCGCACCGGCCGCCGGGGAGCCGGAGCAGGCTCCGCCGGGACTCCGTACGGACCTGGTCTCCGTACGGCGCAGGGGTGCCGGTACGGACCTGGCGCCCAATGCCTGAGGTGTCCTCCCCCGCCGGACCGCTCACCGCCGGCGCGCTGCTCGCCCTGGACCGCGCCCATGTCTGGCACCCGTACGGGCCGATGCCGGGCCGGACGGATCCACTGGTCGTGGAGTCCGCCTCCGGGGTGCGGCTCCGGCTCGCCGAGGCCGCGTACGGCCGACGTGAGCTGGTCGACGGCATGTCGTCGTGGTGGTCGGCGATCCACGGCTACAACCACCCCGTGCTCAATGAGGCGGCGCGCGGCCAGCTCGACCGGATGAGCCATGTGATGTTCGGCGGGCTCACCCACGAGCCCGCCGTCCGGCTCGCGGCCCGGCTGGTCGAGATCACGCCCGCGCCGCTGCGCCATGTCTTCCTCGCGGACTCGGGCTCCGTCTCGGTCGAGGTCGCCGTCAAGATGTGTCTCCAGTACTGGCGTTCGGCCGGCCGCCCGGCCAAGCGGCGGCTGCTGACCTGGCGCGGCGGCTACCACGGCGACACCTGGCAGCCGATGTCGGTGTGCGACCCCGACGGCGGGATGCACGGGCTGTGGTCGGGGGTGCTGCCCCGGCAGATCTTCGCGGACGCGCCGCCGGCCGCGTACGACGAGACGTACGCCGACGGGCTGCGCGCGCTCGTCGCCCGTCACGCGGACGAACTCGCCGCCGTGATCGTCGAGCCGGTGGTCCAGGGCGCGGGCGGGATGCGCTTCCACTCCCCCGCCTATCTGCGGGTCCTGCGGGAGGCGTGCGACGCGCACGACGTGCTGTTCGTCCTGGACGAGATCGCCACCGGCTTCGGCCGTACGGGGACCCTCTTCGCCGCGGAACAGGGCGGCGTGTCCCCCGATGTGATGTGTGTCGGCAAGGCGTTGACCGGCGGCTATCTGACGATGGCCGCGACGCTGTGCACCGAGCGGGTGGCCGAGGGCATCGCCCGCGGCGAGGTCCCGGTGCTGGCCCACGGGCCGACCTTCATGGGCAATCCACTGGCGGCGGCCGTCGCCAACGCCTCGATCGACCTGCTGCTCGGCCAGGACTGGGCGCACGAGGTCGGGCGCGTCGAGGCGGGACTGCGCCAGGGGCTGGCGGCGGCCGCGGAGCTGCCGGGGGTACGGGACGTACGGGTGCTGGGCGCGATCGGGGTCGTCCAGCTCGACCACGAGGTGGACCTGGCCGCGGCGACCCGCGCGGCGGTGCGCAAGGGCGTCTGGCTGCGGCCGTTCCGCGATCTGGTGTACACGATGCCGCCGTATGTGACGAGTGATGAGGACATCGCCCGGATCTGCCGCGCGGTGGTCGCGGTCGCCGCGGACGCGGCTGCCGCACGGCGGAAGGACTGATCGGGCATGCCCGTCATGATCGTGACCGGGACCGGGACGGAGATCGGCAAGACCGTCGTGACAGCCGCCGTGGCCGCGGTGGCGCTGGCCAGGGGCCGCACCGTGGCGGTACTCAAACCCGCGCAGACCGGACTCGCCCCGGACGAGCCGGGCGACGCGGCGGAGACCGTCCGGCTCGCCGGCCCGGTGACCGCGGCCGAACTGGCCCGGTTCCCCGAGCCGTTGGCGCCCGCGACGGCGGCACTGCGGGCCGGTGCGCAGCCGGTGCGCCCCGACGAGATCGCGGTCGCGGCCGAGAAGCTGGCCGCCGAGCACGATCTGGTGCTGGTCGAGGGCTCGGGCGGGCTGCTCGTACGGTTCGACGCGGCGGGCGCCACGCTCGCGGACGCCGCCCGGCTGCTGGGAGCCCCGGTCCTGATGGTGGCGGAGGCCGGACTGGGCACGCTCAACGCGACCGCGCTCACGGCGGAGGCGCTGCGGGCCCGGTCGCTGACACCGCTGGGTGTGGTGATCGGAAGCTGGCCGGTCGCGCCGGGCCTGGCGGCGCGCTGCAATCTGGCGGACCTGCCCGATGTGGCGGGCGCGCCGCTGCTGGGCGCCCTGCCGGCGGGCGCGGGGGCGCTGGATCCGGCGGAGTTCCGTACGCGGGCGGCGACCTGGCTGGCGCCGGAGCTGGACGGCGGGTGGGACGGGGCCGCGTTCGCGAGGACGTTCGCACCGGGGCCCGGGTAGGCCGTGCCGGCCCCGGGGGAGGCCGTGCTGGAGAAGTCCCGTCCGCCCGGCGCTACTTCGTCAACACGGCCTCGACCTTCGTCAACACCGCCTGGACGCCGGAGCCGGTGGGAAGGCCCGTACCTGTGTCCAGGGCGCCCTGGGGGATCGACCCGGTCGCGGGTGGGTAGCGAATCCGCGCGCCCGGTTCCCGACCGTACGCGTCACGCGTGAGGAGCGTCCATGACACGGCCCTTCCGATTCGGTGTGAACATGACCACGGCCACCGGCGGCGACGAGTGGCGCAAGCGGTGCAGACGCGCCGAGGAGCTGGGGTACGACGTGATCCTCGTGCCGGACCACCTCGGCATGGTCGCGCCGTTCCCCGCCCTGGCCGCCGCGGCGGAGGCGACCGAACGGCCGCGGCTCGGGACCTTCGTCCTCAACGCCGCGTTCTGGAACCCGACCCTGCTCGCCCGGGAGATCGCCACCGTGGACGCGCTGTCCGACGGGCGGCTGGAGCTGGGACTCGGCACCGGTTACGTACGGGAGGAACACGAGCGGGCCGGGCTGGAGTTCCTGCCGCCCGGTGAACGGGTCGACCTGCTCACCCGTACCGTCGACGAGCTGGACCGGCTGCTCGGCGACGCGTCCCATGTGCCGCGCCCCGCGCAGTCCCCGATGCCCCCGCTGCTGATCGGCGGGAACGGCGACCGGGTGCTGCGGCTGGCCGCGGAGCGGGCCGCGATCACCGCGTTCACGGGGGCCCGCCACACGCCGGAGGGGCTGCGCGCGATCACCGCCGGCGAACTGGCCGAACGCGTCGCCGCCTACCGGGAGTTCGAGGCGGGCCGGGCGGTGCCCGCGGAGCTGAATCTGCTGCTCCAGTTCGTCACCGTCACCCACGACCGCCGGGCGGCGGTACGGGAGTTGCTGTCGAGGTTGGGAATCGACGAGGACGAGGCGCTGGAGCTGCCGCTGCTCGCCGTGGGCACCGTACGGCAGATCGCCGACCAGCTCAGGGCCCAGCGCGAGCGCTTCGGATTCACCTATCTGACCGTCCTCGACCCGTACATGGAGGCGTTCGGCCCGGTGATCGAGGAGTTGCGCGGCGGATGACCGCGACCGCTGGAGGAACGGTGGGCGGCACGGGCGGTCGTGTGAGCGAGTGAGCCGACGGGCTACGGGGTGAGGACGATCTTTCCGGCGACGGTGCCGGACTCGGCCAGCCGCATGGCCTCGGAGGCGCGTGCGAGCGGCAGTTGGGCGGCGATCCCGGCGATGACCTCACCGCGCTGGTAGGCCGCGAAGACCTGGGTGAGGTCGGCGCGCAGCCGGGCCCGGAACCGGTCCTTGCCGAAGGAGCGCCCCGCCCAGATGTTGAAGAAGTAGGCCCGGCGGCCGTTGGGCAGCGCGTTCCAGACCCACACCCGGGCAAGGATCTTCAGCACGGGAAGCTGCTTGGACCCCGAGTCGTCCCGGGCAGAGGCGACGCCGTACGAGACGAGCGTGCCGCCGGGGGCGAGAAGGCGCCAGGAGTCGATGACACTGCGACCCCCGACGTGGTCGAAGACGGCGTCCACCCCGCCGGGGGCGAGCTCGCGCACCCGCGTGGCGACGTCCTCGGTGCGGTAGTCGACGGGGGCGACCCCCTGCGCCCGCAGGGCGTCGTGGTGGCGGGCGGAGGCGGTGCCGATCACCTTCACGCCCGCGGCGCGGGCGAGTTGGACGAGGACCGAGCCGACGCCGCCGTTGGCACCGTGCACCAGGACGGTCTGCCCCGCGCGGATCCGTGCCCTGCGGTGCAGCATCTGCCAGGCGGTGATGCCGTTGACCACCAGGGTCTCCGCCTCCGCCGCGCCGATCCCGTCGGGGACCGCGACGATGTCCGCCGCCTCCACGACGACATGGCTGGCCCAGCCGCCGACCTTGACCAGTGCGGCCACCCGGCTGCCGGTCAGTGCGGGGTCGACACCCTCGCCGGTCGCCAGCACCGTGCCGACCAGGTCGTACCCGGGCACGAAGGGGAACGGCGGCTGGTCGTAGTAGCGGCCCCGGCGCATCTGCTGCTCGGCGAAGGAGACCCCGGTCGCCTCCATCCTGATCACGACCTGCCCCGGACCCGCGACCGGGACCGCTCCCCGCTGGATCAGCAGCCCCTCCGGCTCCACCGTGCCCGGCAGGACGACCTCGACGAGTCCTTCGGCGTTCATGACGACCTCCACTGCGCTCCGACTTTGGCTATGCGCTTTCGCGTTCGTTAGAAGTTATAGTGCTTCACTGGAGAGAGTGTCAACGCGATTCGCGATAGCCTCTAACTAAGACTTGAGGGCGTTCCGCACGGTGGCTCCACGCGGTGGTTCCACGCGGTGGTTCCACGCGGTGGTTCCACGCGGTGGGCGGATCTCACGGAACGGGACGGCCGACGGGGCCGGGCGGCGGTCTGATTGGGTTGCTTTCATGAGCGATCTCCACATCCGCCCCGCCATCCACCCGGACATCGACGCCGTGCTGCGGTTCTGGCGCGAGGCCGCCGAGGGCACGAGCATCAGCGACGATCACGACGGAGTGGCCCGGCTCATCTCCCGGGACCCTGAGGCCCTGATCCTCGCGGAGCGCGACGGCGTCCTCGCCGGGACCGTGATAGCCGGCTTCGACGGATGGCGGTGCTCCGCCTACCGGCTCGCCGTACACCCGGACCACCGCCGGCAGGGCATCGCGAGCGCCCTGATGGAAGCGGCGGAACAGCGGTTCGCCGCGCTGGGCGGACGGCGGATCGACGCCATGGTCCTGGAGGCCAACGAGCGCGCCCACCACACCTGGGCCTCGGCCGGATACCACCGTGAGGACCACTGGCGGCGCTGGGTGAAGCCGCTGAGCGGCGCCGGGAGCGCCGAACAGCCGCACGGCGCCTGAGGGACGCGCGCCCTCCATCCCCGTACGCCATCGCGGAAAACGTCCCGGGATCGCCGCGCGGTCCCCGGCCTGTGCGGCGATCCTGGGACGGAGGTGACCGGATGACCGAAGTGCTTCTGCTCCTGCTGGCGGTTCTGCTGGCGCTGGCCTGCGGAGCGTTCGTCGCCGCGGAGTTCTCCCTCACCACCGTGGAACGCGGCGATCTCGAACGGGCCGCGGAACGCGGGGAACGGGGCGCGGCCGGGGCGCTCAAGGCCGTACGGAGCCTGACGTTCCAGCTCTCCGGAGCGCAGCTGGGCATCACCGTGACCAATCTGGTCGTCGGGATGGTCTCCGAGCCGTCCATCGGGAAGCTGATCCGCGGACCGGTCGAGGCGCTGGGCCTCGCCCCCGACACCGCGGCCTCGGTGGCGCTGGTCATCGGCACGGCCCTGTCGACGATCGTGCTGATGGTCGTCGGCGAGCTGGTGCCGAAGAACTGGGCGATCTCCTCACCGCTGGCCGTCGCCAAGGTGGTGGGCACACCCCAGCGGTACTTCAGCGGCACGTTCCGTCCGTTCATCGCGCATCTCAACAGCACGGCGAACCGGATCGTGCGCGGGTTCGGTCTGGAACCGACCGAGGAACTCGCCTCCGCGCGCGGCCCCCAGGAGCTGGTCGCGCTCGCGCGGCACTCCGCGGAGGCGGGCGCGCTGGAGAAGGACACGGCGGAGCTGTTCGTACGGACGCTGAGCCTGGCGGCGCTGACCGCGGAGAACGTGATGACACCCCGCGTGCAGGTGATGGCCCTGGACGTACGGGCCACCGCCGCGGACGTCGCCAACGCGACCCGCGCCACCGGCCTGTCCCGCTTCCCCGTCTACCGGGGCAGCCTGGACACCGTCGTTGGCATCGCGCACATCAAGGACGTCCTGGCGGTCCCGGCGGAGCGGCGGCCCCGGCTCACGGTGGCCGAGTTGCTGCGCGAGCCGCTGCTGGTGCCGGGGAGCCTGACCGTGGACACCCTCCTCGACCGGCTGTCGGGCGGCGTCACGATGGCCGTCGTCATCGACGAGTACGGGGGGACGGCCGGGGTGGTGACGCTGGAGGACATCGTCGAGGAGGTCGTGGGCGAGGTACGGGACGAGCACGACCCGCACGAGCTCTCCGACCTGGCGCCGGTGGGCGAGGACGCCGAGGGCAGGGCGCTCTGGTCGGCCGACGGCGCCGCGCGCGCCGATCAGCTCAGGACGGCCGGGCTGCGGATGCCCGAGGGCCCGTACGAGACGCTCGCGGGGCTGGTCGCCACGGAACTGGGCCGGATCCCCGCCGAGGGCGACCGGATGACGCTGGAGGGGTGGGAGGTGGAGGTCGTGGACGCCACGGGCCGACGCGCGGCCCGGCTGCTGCTGCGCGCACCCCGCCCGTCGGACGGGGCGGCGGACGCGGACGCGGGTGGGGGCGGCCGTGGGGAAACCGGCGGGACCGGGAAGCCCCAGGAGACCCGGAGGACCCGGGAGACCGGTGGGACTGGCAGGACCCGTGGGACTGGCAGGACCGGGGAGACCGGCGGGACCGGTGGGGCCGGGGAGGACGCCGGATGATCATCGCCCTCCAGCTCTTCGTCGCGCTGCTGGCCCTGGCCGTCAACGCGTTCTTCGTCGCGGCCGAGTTCGCCCTGATCTCCGTACGCCGCAGCCAGATCGAACCGGCCGCGGAGGCCGGCGACCGGCGGGCGCGGAGCGTGATCCGGGGGCTGGAGCACGTGTCGGCGATGCTGGCCGCGGCGCAGCTCGGGATCACGCTCTGCACCCTGGTGCTGGGCATCGTCGCCGAGCCCGCCATCGCGCACCTCCTGGAGCCCCTCTTCAGCGCGGTGGGGGTTCCGCAGGGGCTGGTGCATCTCCTCTCGTTCGCGATCGCGCTCACCGTCGCCACATATCTGCACATGCTGCTGGGCGAGATGGTGCCGAAGAACGTGGCCCTGGCCGGGCCCGCGCGGGCCGCGCTGCTGCTGGGGCCGCCGCTGGTCGCGCTGGCCGGTGCGCTGCGCCCGGTGATCTTCACGGTGAACGCCTTCGCCAACGGTCTGCTGAAACTGCTGAGGGTGGAGACGAAGGACGAGGTGTCCGCCACGTTCTCGGACGACGAACTGGCCCGGCTGGTCACCGACGCGGGCCATGCCGGGCTGCTCGACGACCGGGCGGCGGAACGGCTGCACGACGCGCTGGAGCTGGGGCGCCGTCCGGTGCGTGATGTGGTGATGCCGCTGGAGCGCGTGGTCTCGGCGCGGCTCGGGGTGACGCCGGAGGGCCTGGAACAGCTGGGCGCGGAGACCGGCTTCTCGCGGTTCCCGGTGGTGGACCCCGCGCGCCGGATCCTCGGCTACCTCCATGTGAAGGACGCGCTGGACGCGGGGCCGCGCGAGGAGCCCTTCCCGGTCTCGGGGATGCGCGCGATCGCGCGGGTACGGGCGACGACCCCGATGGACGACGTGCTGACCGCGATGCGCCGTGGCCGTACGCATCTGGCGGGGGTGCTGGACGAGGACGGGAAGCTCGAAGGGCTGGTGACGATGGAGGACCTGCTGCGTGAACTGGTGGGCCGGCACGCGTAGGGGCGCCGCGAACCTACCGCGCGGTACGATCGGCTCCGCCATGGAGATGAATGCTAAATACACCAGTTTTGTCGCGGTCGGTGACTCGTTCACGGAGGGCATGTCCGACCTGCTGCCGGACGGCTCGTACCGCGGCTGGGCGGATCTGCTCGCCGCCAGGCTCGCGGCCCGTACCCCCGGGTTCCGGTACGCCAATCTCGCCGTACGCGGCAAGCTCATCGGCCAGATCGTCGAGGAGCAGGTGGATCTCGCGGCGGCGATGGCGCCGGACGTGGTGACGCTGGTCGGCGGGCTCAACGACACGCTGCGGCCCAAGGTCGACATGGGCCGGGTGCGGGGACTGCTCACGGAGGCCGTGGAGCGGCTCGCCCCGGCGTGCGGGCAGCTCGTCCTGATGCGCAGCCCGGGGCGGAACGGGCCGGTGATGGAACGCTTCCGGCCGCGCATGGAGGAGCTGTTCACGGCCGTGGACGAGCTGGCGGCCCGGCACGGCGCGCTCGTGGTGGACCTGTACGGGGCGCCGGCCCTCGGCGATCAGCGGATGTGGGACGTGGACCGGCTGCATCTGACGCCGGAGGGCCATCGCCGGGTCGCCGAGGCGGTCTGGCAGACGCTCGGGCTGGAGCCGGCCGACGAATGGCGCGCGGAACTGCCGCCCGCCGAGGCCGCGCGGTGGCTCGCGCGGCGGACGAGCGACGCGCGGTTCGCCCGGCAGCACCTGGGGCCGTGGGTGATGCGCCGGGTGACGGGGCGCTCCTCCGGGGACGGCCGGACAGGCGCCCACTTTAGCGCTGAGCTGGACAAAGCCTTCTGGGTCACTCCTGCGGACCACACAAACCCCGGCCCTGTGACGGACTGGCGACGGGTGGAGCACTGACGAGCTCGTGCACGGAAAGCGGTGAGACGTCCAGAACCGCGGTGTGGCCTGTGGTCACGTCTGCCGTGTCGAGCTCAGGTCCGCGGTCTGTTGGTGGGACAGCAGGCCGGCGACGGCCTGGACGGTATCGCTCATGTGCTCGCGGCGGCCGAGGTGGCGGGCAAGTGCTCGCCCGTTCTTCAGGTGGGCGATGCCATGCTCGACCGGATACCGCGTGAGGAGTGTGCCTTGCGCTGGCGCTCGTACATTCCCTCGTACCGGTCTGGGGCGCTCTTCTTGAACTTGCGGTGCGGTGGCGTGATCACTCGGCCGCCGGTCTGGGCTCCCAGGCCCTGGTAGCCGGCATCGGCGAGGATCTCCACCACAGGTCCGTCGCCCAGGAGCTCGACCAGCCCTGCCCGACGGGCGTGGGTGAGGCCCGCGCAGCTTGCGGGACGGGCCGGGCTGCACCACAGGACGCGGCCTTCACCGTCCGTGACCACCACGGACTTGACGGCGTTCTGCTTGTTCTTGCCGGAGATGAACTGGTCCCCGTCCTTGCGCCCGGCGGCGGGCCGACGGACCCGGATCTCGGTGCCGTCAACGATGCCGGTCATCGCGCTCGCGCCGGTCGACAACCTCGGCCAGCGCCCGCAGTCGCGCGTGGGGCTGACGGCGCGGCCTCGCTCGGCGAGCAGAGGCCGCACCTCACCGATGGCCCGGGTGATGGTGGAGCGGTCCACTCCGAACCAGCGGGCCGGCACGTCGTGGGTGACCCCGTGACGAAGATGCGCGAGCGCAGCCAGCAGCCGGCCGCTCGGCGCTTTTCCGGGTGATCTCCATGACCCCATCCCACGACCTTGACGCCGTTCGGTACAGAAGTACTACGGTCCCATTCTGCACCGATCAGTAAATAAGAGAGTCCGGCGGTAGGCGTCACTTGAGTCTTCTGGTGGTGGGTAGGTGTCCCAGCGGTAGCGCGGCGGACGCGCGTGCGGAGCGTGACGAGTACGCATGGCCGCGCCCGGCTGATCCCTAGATCCTCGAACGTCGGCTGAAGCCTGGCCGGGCGGGCGGCTGCCGAAGGGTCAGGCGGCGGGAACCGCCTGCGGATAGAGCACGCTCGGGTCGGCGGACAGGGCCGCCTTGAGCTGGACGCAGTTGTTGTCGGCGAGGATCTCCATCTTCCCGGCCTCGATACCGTCGAGGGCGGCGCGCACGACATCGGCGGGGTCGTTCTTCTCCACGTCCCACCCGGCCATCATGTCGGTATCGGTGCTGGCCAGGTGCAGGCCCGTCACCGCAGTTCCCTGGCCCGCGAGTTCGAGGCGGATGCCGTTGGTGAGGCTCCACGCCGCCGCCTTCGACGCGCTGTAGGCGTTGGCCCCGTCGTAGGCGAGCCAGGACATCGCCGACAGGACGTTGAGGATGGCCCCACCGCCGTTGGCGGCCAGGACGGGAGTGAACGCCCGGACCACGTTGAGGGTGCCGAAGTAGTTGGTGTCCATCTCCAGCCGGATCTTCTCGGGGTCCCCGGTGACGAGGTTCTGCTGGGTGAAGACGCCGGCATTGTTGATCAAGAGGGTGACGTCCGAGGCCGCGCCCGCCGCGGCGGCGACCGAAGCCAAATCGGTGATGTCGAGCCGCAGTACCTCCACACCGGGGAGGTCGACGAGGTGGGGGGTGCGCGCGGTCGCGTAGACCTTGGTGGCGCCCCGGTGCAGGAGCTGTTGGGCGAAGTGCCTGCCGATGCCGCGGTTGGTGCCGGTGACGAGGGCGACGGAACCGGTGATCTTCATGGGGAGTCTCCTGGCAGTGGTGAGGTGATTCCTGTCCGGGCTGTTCACGGGCTACGCTAGAACCTGACGTTGACGTCAGAGGCAAGGAATGTGATCCAGGTCATGGAGGGGGCGTTGATGCGCATCGGTGAGCTGGCCTCAAGGGTGGGCGTGAGCGTGCGGGCACTGCGCTACTACGAAGAGCAGGACCTGCTGGCCTCGGCGCGCAGCCCCAGCGGCCAGCGGCAGTACCCGGACAGCGCGGTCGACCGCGTCCAGCTGATTCAGCAGATGTACTCCGCAGGGCTGCCGAGCAGGGCGATCCTGGAACTGCTGCCGTGCGTCGAGACCGGTGACGTGACCCCCGCGCTGCTCGACCGGCTGTCGGCCGAGCGGGACCGCATCGATACGCAGGTCAGCACCCTGGTGAAAACCCGGGACCGGCTCGACGCCATCATCACCACAGCCTCCACAGCCAGGAGCGCGGGCCGGCCCTGCCCTCGTTGAGCAGCGCGCCTTCCCCAGGCGTGCGGCAGTGCTTGTCCGCCCGACGCAGACGGACGCCCGTCAGCAGGCGTCACTTGAGTCTCTTGGTGGTGGGCCGTCCGTCCCCGCGGTAGAGCGGGGTCGCGCGGCGGATGAGCATGCGGAGCGTGACGATTGCGGCGGACAGGTAGAGGTAGAAGTCCACAGCGCACTGGCGCTTCTCGGTGCAGCGGCGGAGCTTGCCGAAGCCGTTCATCCATGCGTGGCTCCGCTCCACGACCCACCTCTTGCCGGCCTGGATCGGTGCGGGCACGCCCTTGCGGGCGATCTCGCCGGTGAAGCCCAGTTCCTCGAGCGCGGCTCGGGTCTTGTCACTGTCATAGCCCCGGTCCAAGTTGACGTTGACCTGCTCGGGAAACACACCGATCTGCTTCTTTGCGGCCTCCAGGGTGGGCGCGAGCAGCGGGGAGTCATGACGGTTGGCCCCGGCCGAGACGAGACCGATCGGGACGCCGCGGGCTTCGGTGGCCACTGAGCGCTTCAGGCCCTGCTTGCCCCGGTCGACCGGGGAGCGTCCGGCTCTCTCGCCGCCGCAGGGAGCCTTGGTGATGCACCCGTCGACGGACAGCTCACGGAGTTGGAGGCCGATCATGCGGTCGTACGCCTGCACGGCCAGCCCGTGGACCTGCTCGGCCATGCCCAGCTGTGACCAGTACTTGACGCGGCGTCGGATGGTGCGGTCGGAGCACTGGCGGTCGGCGATCCGCTCGTATCCGGAGCCGTGCACCAGGACGGCGATGACGCGCTCGAAGACAATCCGGTCCGGGATGCGCGGGTTGTGGCAGCCGAGCGGATGGGTATCGACATGCTCGGGCAGCAGCGCTGCGAACTGGTCCCACAGGGGTTCGAGCAGGCATGATGGCAGGACAGG
Source organism: Streptomyces sp. NPDC088124 (assembly GCF_040685895.1). Taxonomy (NCBI): domain Bacteria; kingdom Bacillati; phylum Actinomycetota; class Actinomycetes; order Kitasatosporales; family Streptomycetaceae; genus Streptomyces; species Streptomyces sp. NPDC088124. Next base: position 18,451 of record NZ_JBFBJB010000096.1, read on the forward strand.
CACGAGCCCTCCGGTGATCACTGAGCGTCAAGAACTCCATGATCACCCAGGCTCGTGCCTGTCTTGCCTCCGGGTCGTCACACGGCCATTCGCCACACCTACCGCCGGGCTCTCTAAGTTTCGGGAGTTCGAGCAATGGAACAGCTGGAAGGCAAGACCGCCGTCGTCACCGGCGGGAGCACAGGAATCGGCCTGGCCACCGCCGCGCGGCTGGCGTCCGAGGGCGCCCATGTGTTCATCACCGGCCGGCGCAAGGATGCGCTCGACAGGGCCGTTGAGTCGATCGGTTCCGCGGTCACCGCGGTGCCGGGCGACATATCCGAGCCGACCGACCTGGACCGGCTGTACGACGCGATCCGTGACCGCGGCCGGGGCCTGGACGTACTCTTCGCCAACGCGGGCATGGCCACGCTCGCACCGTTGGCGCAGGCCACCGGGGAACAGTTCGACCAGATCTTCATCGGCGTCAACGTCCGGGGCACACTGCTCACCGTGCAGGTCCCGACAGCGGATGACAGTCGCTGACCGGTCTCGTGTCGCCGGACGAGGACGGCGATCACAGCGATCCGGATTTCCCTCAGCTAGGACCTTCTGCTTTTTCGAGCTTGGCCCAAATCCGGGTGATGGCAGCAATGTCATCGTCGTCGAGGGGATCGACAAAGTATTTCTTGACCGAATCCTCGAAAGTTCGCCTGACCGACTCGGCGAAGTGTCGTCCGCTTTTGGTGAAGCTGATGAGCGACACCCGCCCGTCGCCTTGGTCGGCGCCACGCTGGAGGTGCCCGGCATCGATCAGATTCTGGACCAACCGTGATGCTCGAGTGGGGCTCACGCTGACAAGTTCGCCAGACAGAACCCGAACCGACTGAGGCTCGGTTTCCAGGAGCCAGCACAGGATCTCGACGGTGCTGAACGAGATCTTGTGCTGGTCCATCAGCGCGGCGTCGATCCGCCCGGTAACTGTGGAGTGGGTGAGCAGCAGCGCAAACCAGCCCTTGACTTGGTCCGGGGAAATGATTCGCGGTTGCGACACGGGTGCCTTCACACCCAGCAGCATACCCGGAAACCGAGTGCCCTCCCAGTTAGGTGCGCGCGCACGCATCTGGTACGGTGAGCGTGTAGTCACGAACGGGAGAACAGTCCCGTTTGCGGAGCGCTTCGCACAACCGGCGCGTACTCGTCGGCCCGCGTGCCCCGCAGGGTCCGCGCACCGTTCAGCCGACAGAAGGATGAAGGTCAACATGCCCAAGCTTGATGGCAAGGTCGCCGTGATCACTGGAGCAACCTCTGGGATGGGGTTGGCGACGGCCAAGTTGTTCGTGGCCGAAGGCGCCGACGTGTTCATCACCGGACGAGACAGGCGCAGGCTGGATGAGGCGGTCGCCTCCATCGGCCACAACGTGACGGGCGTACAGGCGGACTCGGGAAATCTCGACGACCTGGCTCGCTTGGCCGAGACCGTGCGGGAGCGTCACGGACGAGTCGACGTCCTATTTGCGAGCGCCGGCCTCGGATCGGTTTCGGACCCGCTGGGAAGCATCACCCCCGATACGTTCGACGCGCTGGTGGGCGTGAACTTCCGCGGCACTGTGTTCACCGTTCAGTACCTGCTGCCGCTGATGAGCGACGGTGCGTCGATCATCCTGAACGGCACGACCAGCGCGACCAAGGGCATTCCCGGTGCCGGGGTCTACTCGGCGAGCAAGGCCGCCGTGCGTTCACTCGCCCGCACCTGGGCCGCGGAGCTGAAGGTCCGCGGCATCCGGGTGAATGTCGTCAGTCCCGGTTCGATCGACACCGCGCTCTTCAGCACCGTATCCCCCGAGATTCGGGAGCAGATCACCGCCTCCATCCCGCTGGGACGGCTGGGAAGCAGCGAGGAAATCGGGGCTGCTGCGCTGTTCCTGGCCTCCTCGGACGCCAGCTTCATCACCGGCGCAAACCTAGTCGTCGACGGCGGGTTCAGCCAGATCTAACAGCGAGCGACGACCAGAGAAACGCCTCATGTCGGCGCTCCGACCTAACCGCACCAGGGGCAGAGAAGATGAGCAGTAACGAGCCCTCCAGGGCCCCCAGGCAGCGCCGGCGCCATCGGCCTGCTGCTGGGTGGTTTGCTGACCGACTACGTGAGCTGGCGCTGGTGCGTGTACGTGAACATCGTCCTCGCGGTCGTGGGACTCATCGGCGGACTTACCTTGCTGCACAACTCCGCCGAACCCGACAAGCCCAAACTCTCCGTGCCTAGCACGGTCGTCGGCTCGGCGGCGATTTTCGGGTTGGTCTTCGGCTCGGCCAGGGCCCAGACGGACGGCCGGGGCTCAGCAGTCACGCTGACCCCGCTCGTCGTCGGTGGTCTCCTGCTGGTCGGCTTCGTCGTACTCCAGAAGGTCGACCGTCACCCGCTCATCCCGCTGCGCGTACTCGCCGACCGCAATCGCAGTGCGGCCTACCTGACGCTCTTGCTGGCGAACGCGGCGGTATTCGCAGTGTTCCTGTTCCTGACGTACTACTTCCAGGGCGTGCTGCGCTACTCGCCGATCACGACTGGCGTCGCGTTCCTGCCGCTGATGGTGACAATTGGCGTGGTAGCCACGCTGCCCCAGGGCGTGCTGCTGCAGCGCCTGACCATGCGGTTCATCGTCGCCGCCGGCTTGATCGCCTCCGGTGCTGGGGCCGCCTTGCTGACCCAGGCCGATGCAGGCAGCCCATACGCGGCCTGGGTGCTGCCCGGGCTGGTGCTGATCGGAACGGGTATCGGCTCGGCCGCCGTCGTGGCCGTCGCGGTCGGGCAGATGGGCGTCGAACCGCGCGACGCCGGCACCGCTATCGGATTCTGGTGGGCCGCAGGCCTTTTCTGGGCTGCCGCTGTCATCTGCGGCGCCCTGATCCGCGGCGGCACCAGCCTTCACCACGAGGCCGGCCAGCCCGAGCCTCTCGACGGAATCGTCAGCGCCCTGATCTGACAACACGCCGTGGGCGACGACGTCGCGCGTCGCGGCTGACCACACACGAACGACTGAAGGAGACGTCGATGCCTGACTATGGTCATCCCCTGCGTTTCGCAACATTCATTGGTCCCACGAACTCCCCGGCGACCCGTCCGGTCGAGTTGGCGCAGCTCAGTGAGCGGCTCGGTTTCGACTTCGTGACCTTCCAGGATCATCCCTACCAGTCGAGCTTTCTCGATACCTGGACTCTGCTGAGCTGGGTGGCCGCGCGGACCGAGCGCATCGGTCTGTCTGGCAATGTGCTCAACTTGCCGCTGCGTCAGCCCCCCGCCGTGCTCGCCCGCGCGGCCGCCAGCCTCGACCTGCTCTCCGGTGCTCGGATCAGCCTCGGGCTCGGGGCCGGCTTCTACTGGGATGCGGTGCAGGCGATCGGCGGACGTCGATTGACCCCGTTGCAGTCAGTGGCGGCGTTGAGCGAGGCGATCGACGTGATCCGCGGGGTGTGGGACGCCGACGGGCCCGGACGACTGGATGTCGACGGGGAGTTCTATTCGGTCCACGGCGCCGAGCGCGGACCCGCGCCCGCACACGAGATCCCGATCTGGCTCGGAGCCCACAAGCCGAAGATGCAGGGCCTGGTGGGACGTAAGGCCGATGGCTGGTTGCCGTCGCTGCCGGTCATGGAGCCAGGCGGCCTCCAGAAGGGAAACGCGATCATCGACGACGCCGCGCGGGCCGCTAACCGCGACCCCCGCGAGATCACCCGGCTGCTGAACATCTTCCCGAGTCAGCAGACCGCGGAGGCACTGGCCCAGATGGCCGTCGAGGACGGTGTCAGCGTCTTCATCCTGGCCAGCGACGACCCGGACGTACTCGAACGCTTCGCCGTGGAGACCATCCCCGCCGTACGCGAACACGTCGCCCGCGAACGCTCTTAGCACTCCGCCCTGCGCGGCCAGTGCTCTCGGCGCAACCCACCACACCGGCAAGACCCCTATACCCAGCAGTTGATCGATAGACAGCAAAGGAAAACGTCATGACCACCATCAGCATCATCGGCTCGGGTAACATGGCCACCGCCATCGGCACCCGGGCGGCGAAGCACGGCCACACCATCGAGCTCATGAGCCGCAACACCGTCAAAGCTCAGGCGCTAGCCGACCAGATCGGCAATGGAGCCACCGTCGGCGTGTTCGGTGCAACGCCGACAGGTGACATCGTCATCGTGGCCGTCCCGTACACCGGCGCAGTCGACGCGGTCATTCGCTACGACGGCGCGTTGGCCGGCAAGATCCTCGTCGACATCTCCAATCCTTTCAACACCGACGCCGACGGGCTCGCGACTAACTCAGGCCGCTCGGCGGCCCAGGAGATCGCCGCTGCCGCCCCCGAGGGCACACCGGTCGTGAAGGCGCTGAACTCGATTCTCGGCCACGTCCTCGCTCACGACAAGCCCCTGGACGCGTTTCTTGCCGGCGACGACGCCGAGGCGAAGGCCCAAGTCGCGGCGTTTCTGAAGAGCATCGGCTTGCGGCCTCTCGACGCCGGAGGGCTCCAGATGGCGTCGGTCCTCGAATGGACCGGCCTCCTGCTAATGGGGCTGGCCCGCCACGGCGCCGGCTTCGACATCGCCCTCGGCGCAGAAGTCAACTGATCACATGGCTGTCTCGGCTCCCCGTGCTGATCGGGTGAGGTAGATGGGCGGATGTGTGACTGGTACGGCCTCTGTGATTCGAGGGCGACCGGTGTTCAAGGACGTCGTTCCTAAGGGTTGTCCCGCAATTGCCGCTCATAGCTCCGGAAACGGCGGGATGCAGTCCATCTCCTGCAACAACTTCCGAGCAGGCGTCGCTTCCTCTGGCCGTACGGAGGAGGCGACGCCCTCGATGACTGACCGGCCTGCGTACACAGCTGTCCTTGCTGCTGCCTCCCAGCCGGGTTGCTGCTGGAAGCTCGCGTCGTGCTTGCGGTCCTGCGCTGCCGCAGCGGCAGAATGCCACTGGTCGGCCCGGCAGATGCTTCCCAGCTGGTCTAGCAACTCGGCCTTGCAAGCCACGTGCGGGGACCCGAGCAGTTCAAGAAGGAACGGCACCGTGGGAGCTGTCGCCTCGCCAACGACGAACCCCAGAGCACAGATGGCATCGCCCAGGTCATCGATGGCGATGCGGGCCGTGTCCTCATCCCCGTATGCGATCCGGGACAGCAGAGGGGGGACACCGCCGGCCGCGGCGCCCGTCGCGTCGCGTAATTCTCCCCAGCGGACCCCGGAAACGCCCTTCAACAGACTTCCCACGCCCTGCTCCTCATCAGATCGTCGTGCCAGCCCTGGTGGTGCTTTGAGCATGGTGCAGCTATGGGTGAGGCCCTGGCCAGGCGGCCCGTGACGGGGTGGTGCAGGGCCCCGGCTTGGCGTCATGATCTTGCTGTGACTGGAGTGATCACGGCGTCGGCCCCGTCCTGGATAGCCCCGTTCACTGGGCTGAGCCCGCGCTGTTTCGGCAAGCTGGTGACCGCGCTGCGCAGTGAGGGGGCCGATGAGGCGCGGCGGGGCCGGCCGTGGGGGTTGCCGCTGGAGGACCGAGTGCTGCTGGTCACGACGTACTGGCGGACAAACTTGACGCTGCGCCAGCTTGCCCCGCTCTTCGGGGTATCGAAGTCCGCGGCCGACCGCGTCATCAGACACCTCGGCCCCTTGCTCGCGCTCCGGCCGCGCAAGCGGTTCCGCAAGAACACTGTGCTGATCGTGGACGGAACCCTGGTCCCCACACGCGACCACACGGTGGCCGAGCAGTCGAAGAACTATCGATACTCCACGAATCACCAAGTCGTCATCGACGCCGACACCCGCCTCGTCGTGGCGGTCGGTCGGCCCCTGCCCGGCAACCGCAATGACTGCAAGGCATGGGAGCTGTCCGGCGCCAAAGCCGCAGTCGGTCGCACCACTGTGGTCGCTGACGGCGGCTACCGGGGCACCGGTCTGGTCATCCCGCACCGTCGCGAGCGCGGGCAGAGCGAACTGCCCGCTTGGAAAGAAGAGCACAACGTCTCCCACCGCCAGGTCCGTGCCCGAGCCGAGCACGCCTTCGCCCGGATGAAAGCCTGGAAGATCCTTCGCGACTGTCGATTGAAAGGAGACGGTGTCCACCACGCGATGAGCGGCATCGCTCGCCTGCACAACCTCACCCTCAGGGGATAGACAAGCGGACCGAACACCAGCTGGCCTCGCCCGCCCCAGCCCAAAGATCCTTTACGGGACAAGCCTTAGCCTCGCGCTTTCAGTGCGACGTGAAGTCGCTGTCATGCAGTGGTAGTTGCAAGGAGAGGAGTCAACTACTCCGGCCTGTGACCGATGGC
>NZ_JBFBJB010000097.1:0-24549 GCF_040685895.1 Streptomyces sp. NPDC088124
ACTGCGGAGACGACGCCCAGTACTCCGACGCCATGGTCCAGGCCGACGCCCTCGGCGAGTACCACTGCGGATCGATGAACACCGGGTACACCGTGTCCGCGTCGGACAGCATCTCCGCGTCCGGCTTCAACACCAACGCGTCACCATCGGCCGGGATTTCCACCCCCACAGGGGCCAACTTGCCTGACTCACCCGCCCCGGGCTCCCCTGGATTGCTCGCTTCCTCGTCGCTGGCAGCTGCCGACCGCAGCCCAGCAGGGGGCGCGACGCCGTTACCGGCCGGGGTACTGGAGTCCCACATCATCGGCCGCGGCGCCTCGAACACCGCACCCCGTGCACCTCGGTCGACGGCCTCCAGGCCCCCTTCCGCCGTTTCCCGAACCTCCACGCCTTCGGCAGCAAGGCCCAGTCGCAGCGCAGCCAGCTCCTCACTCGCGGCTGCCTCGGCCGACTTCACGACCAACAGCTGCGTGAAACCGTCCTCCTGCGCACCCATCCGCAGGTCGACCCCGGGCAGCACCTCACGGTAGGTGGCCGTCGCTCCGTCCAATTCCGGAGCGGGCAAAACTCCAGGCCAGGACAGCGCTACTGTCCTCCCTGCCTTCGTCAACTCCACCAGTGGCCCATTGCCGCCGCCGGAGAACTCAAGGCCCACGGTGCTCACCTTCGGAGCGACAGTGCCGCCCGACGACTTCGACAGGTCAGTGTCGATGGGCTTCCACTCGCCTGCCACCCGAGCGCGCACTGCCCGCAGGTACTCCCGCGCTTCCAAGGCACCATCCGGCGTGGCATACACGTCACTGCGCTCACCGCGCAGTGAACCCACCTCAACCAGCTTTCCGGATCGTTTCGCTTCAGCTAGAGCATCATCAGTGGTTGCGCGACTCGGATCCTCGCCAGCAGCCCGAAGAGGGCCCGCCGGATGGGTAGATGGCCGCGCAGCGGCAGAAGAAGCCGTCAACGGCACAAGGCCAGCCGACAGCGCGACCGTGATCCCGCACGCCAACAGTGCTACCGACGCCCGGGCGCCACGCTGTCTCTCACGCACTGTCACCTGGACAGCACGAATCCTTCGCGCCCCACCCATTGATCCCCACCCCAAGCGTCACAAGAAATGCACAACTTCGCAGAGTTAAAGGGTTGTCGCACAGCGTCGTCAATTGTGATCCATGACACATGGTGAACCACGATCTCTTGGTAAGCTGGCGCAGCCCTGCCCCCGCATGACCGCCCCGCAGTCCGAGCGCCGGACGCCGGGCGATGTCCGGTCGGCCATGGCCTTCGTATCAGGGGACCGCCCGGAGGAGCCGCAAGGAAGCAGCTCTGGGCCGGGCCGGTTCTGCGGAGCAGTCAGGCGGGAACGTCGGCCCGGTCCAGGACAGCGGCCATTTCGTCTTCGGGGAGCGCTGGGTTGGCACCCGCGCTGGAGGCCAGTTCAGGGACGTGAAGCGCCTCGCGGAGCCGGTGGAAGGGGAGGCGCGGATCTTCGGCCGCCTGGCGTGTCCAGAGTGTCAGGTCATGGCTGAGCCGTTCGATCAGCGTGGCTGTGGCGGCCGGGTCCCGGACAGCCAGGCGACGGTAGTTGCCGTCCGGGTGGTCCGCGTAACGTGCGGCGAGACCCTCGCGGGGGAAGCGTGGGTGTGTCTCCGTCATCCAGGCGGAGAACGTGCCACCGAGCCGTGCGTACACGCGCATCAGGACTTCTTCCGGGGTGTCGGGGTGGTGCATGCCCAAGAGGTCTTCCAGCAGCGGGTCCTCGGTGCGTGCGAGCAGGTACATGAGGTCGGGCGGCAGGTGGGGGCTCCGGGCGGCGGTGCGCCGGAGCAGCGGGTGGGCGGAGGTCGCGGCCCGTCGCAGCACCTCGGGGTCGGCGAGCCCGTCCCGTACCCACTGCACGTCTCCCCTGGCGAGGGTCTCCACGGTGAAGTGGATCGACATGCGCCGTGCCTCGTCGAGTTCCGGCCTCAGGGAGAGCCGTACGGTCTCGTTGGGGTCGACGGCGAGCTGTTCCACGAGGTCGGCGGGGAGTGACGGGTTCTCGGCGAGGGCAGCCAGATGCGTCCGCTCGGCGACGCACCGTTCGGCGTCGGCGCAGTAAAGGAGCCCACGACGCAGCGCCTCGGTTGCGGACTTCGGATCGTGGAGGAGTTCGGCGGTGACGCGTGCGTCCGGAGCGCGGCGCCGAGACCCTGCGCATCATCGGCGACAGCGGCCGCGACGCCCTCGCGGAGCTGCGCCGCCTACTCGCCGTCATCGGCGCGAACGACACCGCCCGGAGCGACGCGCCGCTGGCCCGCAGCCGGGCCTGGCCGACCTGAACGGGCTGCTCGACCGGTTCCGGGCCGCCGGCCCCACGGCGGAACTGAGAACCGAAGGCCAGCTGAGCGGGCTCTCCCAGGGCCGCCAGCTCGCCGTCTACCGCATCATCCAGGAAGCACTCACCAACACCCTCAAACACGCCGCCGCCGACACCACCGTGACCGTACGCATCACCGCCGCTGCCGACTCTCTCCACATCACCGTTGAGGACACCGGCCCGCCACGCCTTACTCCCAGGGGCCCGTCAGCCGGAGGGCGTGGCCTGGTCGGCATGCGTGAACGGGCCGCTCTCTACCAGGGCGATGTCACGTCCGGCCCGAACGACCGCGGAGGCTGGACCGTACACGCCACGCTCGCCCCCACCCATCACGCGGAGAAGCACCCGGCATGACCACCGTTCTCATCGTCGACGACCAGGCCCTGCAACGCCTCGGCTTCCGTATGCTTCTGGAGGCCCAGCCCGACATGACGGTCGCCGGCGAGGCCGCCAACGGCAGTGAGGCCGTCCGCCTGACCGCCGAACTGCGGCCCGACGTCGTCTTGGTGGACGTACGGATGCCGGGCATGGACGGCATCGAGGCCACCCGCCGCATCGTCGGAACCGGCGGCCGTTCACGCGTCCTGGTCCTCACTACCTTCGACTTCGACGAGTACATGTACGAGGCGCTGCGCTCCGGGGCCAGCGGCTTCTTCCTGAAGGACGCCCGCCCCGAGGAACTCGTCGTCGGTATCCGTGCCGTCGGCGCGGGCAACACCGTCATCTCTCCTGGGCTCACCCACAAACTGATCGACGCGTACACGAGTCGGCACGCCCGCCGCGCCCCCGAACAGGAGCGCCGGCTGGCGGAGCTCACCCAACGCGAACTGGAGGTGCTCACCATCCTCGCGACCGGTGCCACCAACACCGAGACCGCCGAACGCCTGCACCTGGCAGAGTCCACAGTCAAGTCTCACGTCAGCCGCATCCTCACGAAGATCGGCGCCCGCGACCGCGTCCAGGCCGTGATCTTCGCCTACGACGTCCAACTGGTCCGGCCTTCCTGACTCGTCCCGTGCCACGACCGGCGATGCCCATCCCCTGATCTTCGCAGGGAATCCCGGCCTTCAGGCCTGGCGGGAATGCGATCTTCGGCCCGGAGGCGCGCGGCGCTGGAGATCTCTGCGTCTTCGGGGTGACGGTCAGGCCGGTCGCTTCTGGAACGTTCTACGGGCCGGGGTGGTCCGTCACGACGCCAACTCGGCGTAACGACAAGCCCCCGGCTTCAGCCGGTGGAGGAGTCGCGAAGGCAGCGCTTGCCGGGATAGTGAAGCCGCGTCCCTGCCGTGGCGCGGGGTGATCGCTCCTTTGACGTGCTGCGTGCGGACAGACCTGGTCGAGTTCGCCCCGGGCACCGGGGCCCGGGGCGAAAGAGGTGGCCGCGCCCCGGCCGGTTGCCGGAGAACCTCGTATTTTTTGGTTTCAGGGCTGTTCACGGCGTTGTCGGTGAGGTGTTCTCCGTCGTGGCTCAGTTCTGGGTGACGGTGAGTGTGCGCTGATCGAGATCGAGGTGCACGGTGCCGCCGTTGTGGGCGCGCAGTTCGCGCCAGGCTGCGTAGCCGGTGAGGATGGCTCGTTCCCAGTCTGCGGCGCGGCAGATGCTGACCTCGAGGTGGGCGGTCATGTGGCCGAGGGTGGTGAGTAGTTCGTGGTCGATGTGCTTGATGTCGGCGAGGTAGCGGTGGCGGGCTGCGTAGGAGAAGACGAGGGCGGAGATTCCTTCCTCGATGGCGATGGCACGGCCGCCGTCTTCGGCTTCGTCGGTGCGGGGGTCGCTTTTGCGTTTGCGTGCGAGGAGGAAGCGGGTGACGGGAGACCAGCCGAGGACGGTGGCGTGGGCGAAGTGGAAGATGTCGTGGAAGCGGTAGTCGTCTTCGACGTGGGAGGCGCTGGTGAGTGGGTCGCCGGCGGGGTTTCCGTCTTCGCGGGTGAGGATGACGACGGTGCGGCCGTCGTCGGTTTTGGTGGGGTTGAAGGTGAGTGTGGTCTGGCGGGGCAGTTGTTCGTGGGTGGGGAAGTGGGCGTCGAAGGGGGTGTGCTCGTCGTGAGGGGTGGGTCGCCAGCGGTCTTTGGTTTTCTCGAGGTTGGCGGCCGCCACGTCGTCAAGGTCGAGGCCGAAGCGGTGGGTGAGAGCGGCGACGTACCACAGGACGTCGCCGAGTTCTTCGCGTAACTGGTGTTTGCTCTGTTCGAATGCGGGGCCGTCGCGTAGCGATTTCTTGTAGGCGGTGGTGAGGGATCCGACTTCTCCGGCGAGGCCGAGGAGGGGGATGAGGACGGGGTCGGTGCCCTCTGCGGGGGGTTGGAGGGTTTTCACGGCTGCTTGTTGGTAGCGCTTGAAGTCCACACTCACGCCTGTCTGATCTTGGGACAGCCCCGTTGGCTTTCCCGACGACATGTCGTATGCTACGACAGTGCCGTTGGAAATGCAGACGATTGGGGAGAGTTGTCGAACCGGGACGAACCGAGCGTCGATGACGTCATCTCGGTCATCATCGACTTCCTCGCCGAGTACGAGGAGATCGCTCCGGACGAGCTCCGGGAGCATCTGGAGCGGGAGGGGCGGGAGTTGCCCGTGGACTCTCTTCTGGTGGTCGAGATCCTCACGCGCATCGAGGAGCGCTACCACGTGGCCATTCCCGCCGACCGGGAGGCGGCTCAGGCCACACGGTCGGTGAGGGCATTCGCCGCAGCGGTACTGGACGCCATCGTCGAAAGGCAGCAGTCATGACCCCACCCTCTGACAGCCGTGACCGTGACCCTGAGCTGGTGCGGCTGGGTGAACGGCTGAAGAAGACACGCGATTACCTCAACATGTCGCAGCAGATCGTCTCGGACTCCACTGGTATCCCTCGCTCGGCCATCAGCGACATCGAGCGCGGTGAGCGGCGGGTGGACAGTCTGGAGCTGAAGAAGCTGGCGCGCCTGTACCGGCAGCCGGTGGCCTATTTCCTCGCCGAGGAGAAGGACGCCGACGCCAGCGAGTACTCGCTGGCCGGTCTGCCGCGCGCGCTGGCCCAGCTCACGGACGGTGATGCCAGGACCGTGCTGGAGTTCGCCGAATACCTCACGCTCAGGCGCGCGGCGGAACGTGAGGAACAGGACACAAGTGGCGGGAGTCCGTCACCGTGAACTGGGCCTTAGCGCACCGGATCGCTTCGATCGCGGCCGTTCAGGCACACCGTGACCTCGGCATCGACCGCACACGGTACGTTCACGTGCACCAGGCGCTGGGGGTGGCGGGCGTGGTCGGGATGGCACAGCCGATGCCCCGGCTGTTCGGTGTGTATTTCTCCCCTGCCGACCAGGGGCCGGCCGTACTGCTGAACGCCTCGCTGAACGCGGTCACGCAGCGGCACACGGCCGCGCACGAGTTGGGGCATCACCGGCTGGGCCACCGCACCGCGGCCGACGAGGAGATCAATCCTGCGCTGCGCTGGGGCAACGGCAGCTGGCCCGAGGAGGAGAAGACCGCTGAGGCTTTCGCGGCGTGGTTCCTGATGCCGCTGCCGGCGGTGCGGGCAGCCCTGGACAGGATCTGCGACGGCCGGCCGTCCCGTCCCGAGCACGTCTACCGAGTGGCGCGCGAGCTGGGCACGTCGTACGCGGGAACGGTGCGCCATCTGGTGAACCTGCGATTGCTGGATGCCGGCCGGGCCGGCCAGTGGGCAAAAATACCTCCGGCCGGGCTGCGCGGCTCGCTGGCGGGAGGAGCCTCGCTGCCCGCGCAGGCACAGGTGCACGTGGTCACGGCAGCCTCCGAGGGGCAGACGGTGTACGCCGACGCGGGCGATGTGCTGGTGCTGCATCTGGACCACCATGTCTTCGATGTCCTGCCCGAAGGGCTGAAGCCATGGACCATCGACGGGGCGACGCCGCTTGCGAGCGCCGTGGTGACCGAGGAACTCCAGCCGGGTGAGCAGGGCCTGGTCGAGATCGCAGCGGTCCCGAATAGTCATCCGATAAGGCTGACGGTGGTACGCGAAGCCCCGCGTGCCGGGGTCTACGACACCTGGCCCGCGTGAGCACGGCCCCAGGATCACGTCTTACGTGTCAGGAGGACTGATGCACACCTTCACCGTGGTCGAACGCGACGTCACCCGTGCCTGGGTCGCCGCCTGCAACAAGCTGGACCGCAAGGACAACCCGGAACGGACCGGTCTGCACACAGTGGTCCGCATCGCCGATCCGACGAGCGACGACCCGGTGTTCCGCGCCGAGCTGGACCGGCTGCGCACCGCCCGCAGGTTCGAGCCGACGGAGACGATCGCCAGCACCCTCTTCCCCGCGGCTCTGGCAGCTCGGTGCACCGGGCCGGTTGAACTCGCCGAGCGTTACCGGCGGATGTATCCGGTCCTCAAACGCTATCCGGGCAATCGCCACGGCACCTACTTCGGCCGTCTGGTGTCCTACCCGGCGGCGTCGGAAGCTGGCGTCGACCAACTCGGCACCGTCATCAAACGGCTGCGGTCCCAGGCCGCGGGCACCAGGATGACGGCAGCCTATGAAATCGACATAGCCGAGGCTGCGGAAGACACGGAAGAGTCCAGCTCCGGACTCCTGGTGCACGCGGCAGGACAGGACAACGGCTACCGCGGCTTCCCCTGCCTGAGCCACATCTCCTTCCAGCTGGACCGCAACGGGCGGGTACATGCCGCAGCCCTGTACCGCAGCCACTACATGTTCGAACGCGCCTACGGCAACTATCTCGGTCTGGGCCGTCTGCTGGCCTACATCGCCCACCAGGCCGGACTGGACCGGGGGAACCTGACCGTGATGGCCGGCCACGCCCGGCTGGACGGCCCCATCACGCAACTGCGTCCGCTGCTGACCGGCACCAGCCGTCTCGCAGCATGAGAAAAAACCTCTGCGGCCCGCAGTGCGGCGTCAGGCGGGACTGTTGATCCGCCACTTGGGCGGAAACCAGGCCGGCACCGGGCCGGCCTGCTGCCGGTAGGACTGCTTGATGCGGCTGCGGCCGCTGATACCGGCGATGTGCGGGTGGGCGACGCGGGCATACTTGTCGACCTCGCAGAACAGGTTCTGGCAGTCGATCAGCTGCAGCCTGCGTCCCCTCAGCCCCGCGAAACCCAGCCCGAGGCGGGCGAAGTGCTCGTCCTGAGTGTCCGCCATATAGCGGATCACCTCTGCTTCAAGCCCGTCCGCCCGGGCGCCGAAGCATTTGCGGATCCCATCCCTGGCCCCCGGGCCGGGAACGACGAAGTCCGCCTCCGAGAACGGCATCTGCGCCGCGTAGTTGAGGTCGATCACAAACTGGTACGCCAGGAACGGCCCGATCGCCGGAAAGTCCAGCAGGACCTGGTAGGCGCCCTGCAGCGTCGGCGCGGAAAGCACCCGCCGGGGCGCTTGCTGCCGCATCATCATCTCCAGCAGCCGCAGATGGTTCTGGTGCTTGCGCAGCTCGCCCAGGTGTGGCGGAGGCACGATGTAGGCAGCCGAGTACAGGCGCTGGCCCGCAGCGAAAGCCTGCGACAGCACCTGGTCGAAGGCCCGGTAGTCATAGGCATCCCACCGCACCTCGCCCAGAGCGTCCTCCAGCAGCCGCCACGTCGACGACTTGTTGAAGATCTTGAACAGCAGGGTCCGGAAGAAGACTTCCTCCCACTCCTGGTCGCCCCGGTAGATCACCGAGCCGATCAGATCCTGACTGACCCGGTCAGCCGCCCGGTAGCAGTTAGTGAAGCGGTACTTCTGCAGGATCGGGTCGTCGGTGAACGGCCCCGCCCCACCGGCGAGACGGGCCTCGTAGACCTTCTGACGCGCCACCGCAAACCGCCAGTAGGTATCGAACACCGGCGTCGGCTCAAGGGTGCGGCCCGCCACACAGATCGTCCCCACAGGGACGCGCTCTAAGAGCTCCTGCCCTGACCCCTCTTGCAGCACCATCACCATGGGGTCAATATATATTGAATATAGATAGCTGTCAGCGAGGGGGACCTGTGGAATTGCTGTGGCAGCGTCCACGACGCAAAACGCTGGTCAACTGGCCGGAAGAGGTGGACAGCAGACTGGAGATCCTGGTCCGGGCCGCAGTTGCGGCCGGCGAGCAGACCTCCCGTTCACAGGTCCTGGCCGCGCTCGTGACAGCTGCGGAGACCCGTCCCAACGTCGTCGCCGAACTCCTGCACACCTACCGTCAACTGCCCGCCGACGCACTGGAGGCGGACAACACGCGAGATGATCTACCGCCTCTGCGCTCTCCCGGGCGTACCCGCAGCCAGAACTGACCCCAGGCTCCGGCTTCCGACAAGTGAGGCAGCTTCCGTCCCGCACCGGCCAGGTCGGGCACCGGCATCGCGAAGCGGGGTACCCCTCCCCGCTTCTGCGCGACCACGATGTTGATTACGTCCTTCACGAGACTCTCTCTGCCTTCCCGGGAGGAACGGTTCATGGCGTGGACGGCAGAGGAGTTCCTCGGTCTGCCCGTCGGCCGCTGCCCGTGCTCCGGGTGGTCTTGTGTCGGGCGCTGGGCCGGACCTGCGGTCCTGGAGCACGGTCCGGACACCCGTGGCCACGACGGAGCGCGGGAAACCCTCTTCGACGAGGACGACATGGGCTGCGCTCTCCTGTCCTGCAGAGTGTCCACGGACCGGGCCACGGGGCTCTCGCCTGTCGTTTCGCGAGCCGATGGGCGTGGCGATAGGCTGCGCGGAACTGAAGGGCCAGGGGCGGGGACAGGGGCGGGTACCGACGGGTGGATGAGGCGGAGTTTCGCCGTGCGGGTATCCCCGCGACCGCGTACAAGGAACGAGCGAGCTACTTCGCTCTGGGCCTGCTGGCTTCCAGCGCTTCCTGCCAGCTGCAGGATCCTCAGCTCGACTACGACTGTCTCGATGTCACCGTGCTGGGGTCAGGGCCCTCTACCGTCAGAGGCCCCCGGTTCGACGTGCAGCTCAAGTCCACGGGCAGTAAGCGTGCAACAAGGCCGCTGAAGAACGGCGACTACTCGATCACCCTGCCCTCCGACCAGTACCAGCACCTTCGGCTCCCGGGTTACGTCCCAATGCGCCTGGTGGTCCTGATCCTGCCGACGGGTGTGGATGTTCCACAGGTCACCAGCGAGAACGGGCGCCTGGTCCTGGACGGCATCATGCTGTGGTCCGACCCGGCTACCTGGGACGAGCTTGCGCCTGGAAGACGTTCCGGCACAGTGGTCCTCAAGCGGGAGAACGAGTTCACTGCCGAGTACATCAGAGATCTGATCAAGCATCTGGGAAACGGAGGTGTCGGATGAACAGCGCAGAGTCCGGTGCCAGCGCCTTTCGCGCCTTGGTCTCCTCGGTGTCTCCCTCATTGATCTCGGATTTCCTCAATTATTCCGGGTGGGTGCTGACGGAACGCCGTGAGGGTCTCTTGGAATACTGGCTGGAGCCCAACTCCGCCGATCATCCGGCGGAGAGAAATCCGCTTCTCCTTCCACTGAACGAGGAGATGCGTGATTTCGATCGCAGGCTGGCCGAGCTACTGGCCTACCTGGCTGAATATTTCGACGATGACGGCCCGCAACTCCTTCAGCGCATCAACGATCTCAACTGGGATACTTTGGTTCTGCGCATGGAATCCGTTGACAATGATGATTCCGTGCACCTCATCCATGCGACGAAAACGCTCGACGCCGGCATGGAGATGCTGAGGATGTCCACCCTTTACACACTCAATCCGGACCGATCCAACTGGCGCGGAAATCCAGGGTCTCAGGCATTGGAGTACCTACAGGAAGGTGTGCGTCTGGGGCACACCCGGCGAGGCAGTTTCACTTTTCCGATTCTTTCACGGGCCGGGGCGTCCAGCGGGTACGGGCCCCCGCTCGGGCGCCGCGTCATGATGAACTTCGCCATGGCACTTGCCAGAATCCACCGCTGGCCTGACGGTGAAACATGGAGATCAGATGAGACCTCATTCTTCGATATCTCCATGGCTAAATCACTGGTCTCTGCCGCATCGGACGCTGGATTCAATCAGCTCAGCGTGTCCTTCCGATGGGCATCTTCCCGCCCATTGCCACCGGCATTCTCCACGACTCCCCTCGTTTTTGACACCCATGTAATAGAGTCAGTCAAATCGGCTACTCAGAGATTTGGAACGGCCCAACGGAAGAGAAGTCCCGGCAGTGATACGTCAATTCCTGACGCGCTTCGTCATGCATATAGGGACCGGTCGCCCCGTACGCTGCGAGATCCTGTACTGACCACGCAGGCCCCCGTAGCGCGTTTTTCAGGGCCCGTCATCAGCATCGGCATTGACGACCGGAACAGAGAACACGATGAGAGTCCGTTCTTTGTCGTCCTACGGACCGCACATGGTGACGTATGGATCCTTGTCACCGAGGAGGAGCACGACTTCGCGATGCGCGCGCACAGAACCGGTCAGGAGGTGACGGCGGCAGGAACCCTCGCGGACCGCGACGCAAGAAAAATCCTGCATGGTTCCCTCGTCCGTCCGGACATCACCCCCCGGCGGGAGACGAACCCGTGACAGCGTCACCACAGCCTGATCCTGCCGTCCCGCCGCACGAGGGACCCATACGCCAGGGGCATGGCCCGGGGAAATCCACACAAAGGTCGACGATAAACATACGCAGAGCTGGTGTGCCTCGCTCAATTGGATCCGGCGCGCAGGTGACAGTACTGCGTGTTCATTGCCGGTACTGGCCCAGGTGCCCCAAGGCCAGCCATGGTTCGTAGTGCAGGAGCCAAGCCGAGGTCCACGGAAGGATCGTGTCCGCCAGGAGCATGCACTCCCGCCACTCTCCGGGCAGATACAGGCACAGACGGCTACAGCGTCCCGGACCGCGGACTCATCCCCGCCGACATCGTGGACGCCTGGAAGAAGTCGCGAACCCACCAGAACCGGAATGACCTCAACACCGGAAACTTCGAGGTGGTTTTAACACCCTGCTGGCGACGCCCAGCAGGGCGTCGGGGCGATGCCGCACGCGGCCGCGTACTTTTCGATCAGTGTCACGGTGGGAATACGTTTGCCCGAGTGGCTTCCGATAAGGCGCTGATCGAGTAGTGCGTGGCCTTGGCTACATGAGATCTGATCTGTGGGGCCCGGCTGGGCGCGGTGCGGCGGCATCAGCGACAGGAGTTCCGGTAGGGCTGTCCGGGGATGTGCTCTTCCCATTCATCGCGTGTGAGGCCGCCGTGCGCCGCTGCGCATGCCGCGGTGACGGGGTCTGCGCTGATCGCCGGAAGCGCGCCGAGGTCCCACAGCATGGCCTTCCCGTCGACGGTAGCGGTCGCTACATAACGGCCGTCCGGGCTGAACGCAAGGTCGGTGGCGAGATAAGCCAGGGATCCGAGGGTGCGGGGGTGACTGGGGTCGCCCGTGTCGTACAGGGTGGCAACGTTGTTGCTGTCGAGCCGTGCCAGCAGGTCACCCTTGAGATGGAACTTTGCGCTCATAGTGACGAGGCTGCCGTCTTCGCCGATGTGTATTTTCCCCAGGCCTCGCGGTTGGTCCGGTTGGCTGATATCCGCCAACACGATAGTTCTATCGACTAAATCGGTTGAGGCAACGAGTCGGCCGTCCGGGCTGATGTCCGAGTGAATCGGGAACTGCAACGGCAGGGTACCGAGGTCCTTCAGACTGTGGGCGTCCTTGACATCTCGCCCCGCCACTGCTGTCCTGCCCGTGGCATCAAACGACAGTCGGCCCTCCGTGGCACCCAGACGCTGTGGATCAAGCGTACTGACGTCGTACAGATCAGTTTCCTTACCGTCAAACACGGCCAGAACCGCTCCATAAGGTGCGAAATCAACGGGATATAACCCAAGTGCGCTCTGGCGGGAATCCGCTTTCTGTGCCGGTTGGAGGAATCCCGCTTTCCGCGGCCGGCGTCGATCGGTGATGTCCCAGAGCTGGACGAGGCCGGTGATGTCGGAACTGGCGAGGATCTTACCGTCGGGGCTGATCGCCATCCCCACGACAAGGCCGTTATGCCCCTTCACCGTGGCAGTCGTACTCGGATGCGCGGGGTCGGTGATGTCGCGCAGCGCGATGACTCCGTCGGTCCCGCCTGTCACCAGGGTCTTGCCGTCGGGGGTGTAGGACAGGGTTCTGAAGTTTCTACGGTCGCGGAGGGTGGCTACAGGTTCCACGGAGGTACGTCCGCTGGTCGACCAGCGGACGACAGCCTGTTGGGTGTCCACGGCAACAAGGCTTACGCCATCCGGAGTGAACGCAAGACCTGTGATGGGGGCTTCGTTCCCGTTCAGGGTGCGGGTCGGTTTGGGAGCAGCCGGGTCGGTGACGTCCCACAGCACGACCGTTCTGTCGAAGCTGCCGGTTGCCAGTTTCTTGCCGTCGGGGCTGAAGGCAAGTGCGGTGATGTCCTGCCGATGGCCGATGGCGCCTACGGAGAGGGACCGTCGTTCGCCCGGCATGGCGAGGTCCAGCGTTCTCAGGACTCCACCATTGCTGATGACGAGCAGATTGCTGGGCGGGCTGAACGCCAGTGGTCTGTCAGCCGACACCGGATCCGTAGTTTTCCTGGGGTTCAGAGGGGCGCTGATGTCCCACAGGGTTGCCTCATCCTCCGGGTCGCTCTTTTCCGTCGACCGGTCGTCTGCTGCTTCCTGCGACCAGACCACCGCTGTCCTGTTGTCCTGGAGGAAGTCGACAGCGGTGACATCTGTGGCATGCCAGGCATCCGGTGGCGCTTTGGTGATGCCGTGTGCGGACACGGTCCACGACTCCACGGTCCCGCGGGTCACGGACGCGGCCACCGAGCCATCGTGGTTCAACGCGAGGCTCCCGTCTCCCGGACTCCTTGCCTCCCGGCTGCTCGCGGTCCGTAAGGTGGTCAAGCGTCGGGGCTGCCGGGGTTCATGGACGTCGTAGAGAACGAGCCGGTCGGTGCCGCAGGAAGCGATCAGGGTCCGGTCGTCTCCGCTGAACGCGATGTCCCCGTTCGATGTGGGACAGTCGGGCAGCTGCGCCAGGGCCGTGCGGCGCGTGGGCGCTGCGATGTCCCAGAGGCTCACGCCCGAGGAGGCTCCCGGAGCGCGAATGGCCAGTGTCCGGCCGTTGTGGCTGAGGACGGAGCCGCGCGCTTCCGTGCCGGACTCCAAGGTGGTCATCCCCTGGAACGAGCTGTGCAGCATCGTGTCCGCGACGGCTCGGCGGGTCTCTGCCGAGGGATGCAGTCGGTGCGCGGCCAGGCCTAGTCGTAGCGCCAGCTGGGGCTGGCTCGTGCGCAAGTTCCCCGCTTCGGCCACCAGCGCCCGGTAGGCGGCGACTTCTTGCTGGTCTTCGGCGGTGCGCCACTGCCATACGGCCGCTCCCGCCGCGATCAGGGCCAAGCACAGCGCGGTGCTGACCCCGATGAGGACGTGTCTGAGCCGACGGTGCCCCTTGGTCTGTTCCGCGCTGCTCGCGGTGAGGAAGGCGTGTTCGGTGGGGGTGAGTTCGTGGCGGCCCTGCGCCAGGATGTCGTCGGCCTCGGCCAGCCGGATGCCACGGTAGAGGGCGCCGTCGTCTCGGCCCAGCTGCTCCCAGGTCGAAGCGGCCTCGGTCAGCTGGCGCTGGACGCGCAGCCGCCTCCGGTCCTCGTCGATCCAGCCCCGCAGCCTCGGCCAGGCCGTGATCAGTGCTTCGTGGGCCAGGTCGACGCTCGTGCCGTCCAGAGTGATCAACCGGGCCCGCGCCAACCGCTCCAGCGTCGGTTCCATCACGGAGGGGGGCCCGCAGGAGAGCAGTTCCGCCCGGTCTGCTGGGCGTCTGGTGTCGGCCGTTCCCTCTCCGGGAGTGATCAGGCGCAGCAGCAGCCGGCGGGCGGCCCAGGTCTGGGACCGGGTCAGTTCGGTGTAGAAGTTCTCGGCGGTCTGTGCAACGGCTCCGTGCAAGCCGCCGGCCGCCTCGTACGCGGTGATGGTCAGTGCACGGCTACGCCGGCGCCGCCAGGTCTCCAGCAGAGCGTGGGACATCAGCGGCAGTGCACCGGGCTCCCCCTCCACCTCGCTGAGCAGCCGGGTGGTCAGTTCCCGCTCAACGATCAGTCCGGCCTCCTGGGCCGGTTTGACGATGGCCTGCCGCAGTTCTCCCGTACTCATCGGGGCCGCCAGCAGGGTTGCACCCTGTAGCGCCTTCGCGAGGCCCGGGTACTCGGTGACTCGGCCGAAGAAGTCCGCCCGTACGGCGATCACCACACGCAGTCGGCTGTCGGGTTTCCGCGCGGCCAGCAATCGTTCGATGAAGGTGACGCGTTCATCGGTATCGTGGCAGAGCGTGTAGAGCTCTTCGAACTGATCCACGATCAGCCAGGTCTCGCCCCCGGCGGGTTCCGTTTCCGCCGGCGTGAGTCGTGAGCCGTGAGTGCGCAGTGGGTGGCTGCCGGGTGTCAGCACGCGGACGGCGGCAGGTGGTGCGTCCGGCGTACTGGGGCGCGTGCTGGCGGGTGCCGTGAGAGGAAGGCCGGGTTCCGTTCCGTGACGTGCGCTGGTCTGTGCGTCGGGGTTGTCGCCGGTTCTGCGCAGGCGGGGTATCAGGCCCGCGCGCAGCAGTGAGGACTTTCCGCTGCCGGACGGGCCGACGACTGCGGTGAGTCTGGAGCTTCGGACCTGGCG
The DNA here is from genome assembly GCF_040685895.1 of Streptomyces sp. NPDC088124. Classification (NCBI taxonomy): domain Bacteria; kingdom Bacillati; phylum Actinomycetota; class Actinomycetes; order Kitasatosporales; family Streptomycetaceae; genus Streptomyces; species Streptomyces sp. NPDC088124. The sequence goes on from NZ_JBFBJB010000097.1 coordinate 14,947, forward strand.
GATCAGTTCGTCGGTGAGCCGGTCACGTCCGAAGAACAATCCTTCGTCATGTGTTTCGAACCGGGCCAGACCCCGGTAGGGCGCCGCTGCCGTGTCATCGGGCCGCGGCTCGGCTGCCTCTTCCTCGGTGACCTGCCGCCAGCGCTCCTGCCAGAACTCCCGGTCGCCGTCACACGCCTCCACGTACGCGAGGAGCACGGGAAGCGTCGGCAGACGTTCCCCGGCGGCGGCCTGGGAGAGGGTACTCGCGCCGAAGCCGGTCCGCAGGGCCATCGCACGGTAAGTGGGACTGCCGGCACTTTCCCGCAGCGCGCGTAGTCCGTGCGCAAGGTACTGCGCCGGTCCCGCTGCCGGATCGACCGGATTCTCGCGTCGCCCTGCCATAGTGCTCGCCCTCCCCCAGGTCGCCCGTCCGGCCAGCGGGACGGGGAGTTGTTCAGCCTGGCAGATCAGGGCTGTTAATCAATGTGGTGGCGGCTGAACTCGGTGGTGATCGGGGTGACCGGGCCGAAAGGGCTCGGCTGTTGACCGGAACCCGATCGCGTCACGTGTTCAACACGGGGAGGAACCGCCATGCACACTGTGTACGACACCGTCATCAAGACCTGGGTCGGCTTTACGGACAGGAACCGGCCGATGTCGGTCACCGACGACGACAACTGGCCGCCGCCCAGGGCGACCGCCAACCGGTAACGGAACATCTAAGCGCGGGCCGGTGACGGCTATCGCACCTTGTATCGGCCGGCGCGTCCTCACACTGGGCACGCCGGCCTCCGTCGGCTCAGCCGTACCTCACGTGGCGCGTATGACTCCTGGTGTGGACGGGGCGTCGCCGAGCCGGTCTCACGGTAGCGGCTCGAGAGTCATGTCGGCTGGCGCAAGCGGCCGCTCCGGCCGGCCGGCTTCAGGGGCTGTCTGTCAGCAGCGCGCGCAGCCTTGCGGCCTCGGACGGCTGCGTCCCTGCGAGCAGCGGCAGCGCCTGCTGCCAGCACGTGCGGGCCCGCTCCGCTTGGCCGAGCTGCCGCAGTGCCTCACCCAGCAGGACCAAGGCGTGGACGCGCCGTTCGGTTCCGCCGAGCCCGCCCAGTAGCACCAGCGCGTCCTCCGCGTGAGCTGCGGCCCGGTGAGGCTGTTGTCGTGCCAGTTCCGCCTGGGCCATCCGGTACCGGGTCATCCCCTGCCAGAAGGACTGCCTGGTCACCTCGAATCCTGCCAGTGCCTCGTGCAACTGATCGAGGGCCTGATCGTGGCGGTCGGCGCGGTGCAGGGCCAACGCGAGGGCGTAGTGACCGTTGGCGAGCCGCAGGGTGGCGCCCAGCCGCTGCCAGGAGCGGATCACCTGTTCGCTGGCTGTGATCGCCTGTTGGGTCCGGCCGAGTTCGAGGTCCGCCCGCGCGACGTTCATCAGCATGGCTGTCTCGCCGTACCGGTTGCCGTCTGCGCGGAAGGTGTTCAGGGCCCGCTGGTAGTGAGCGGCAGCCTGCTCGTACTGGTGGCGTGCGGTGGCGAGGTTGCCCAGCAGGTTCTCGGCGTAGCTGTGGGTGAGGGGGTCCTGGGCGGACCGGCCGAGGTTGAGGGCCCGTTGCGCCTCGGTTTCCGCGGACTCCAGGCGGCCGGTGAGGTGGTGGGTCTGGCCGAGCAGGAGCCGGGCCCGGCCCTCCGTGCGGGTGTCGCTGGCTGTGCGGGCGCTTTCGGCAAGTGCGCGGGCAGCCCGTTCGTACAGGTGTGCGAGGGCGCCGGTTTCCATCAGGTCCTGTGCCGTGAGCAGGACGTCGGCCGCGTGCCGTAGGAGTTCCGGTTCGCCGGCCGCCTGCTGTACGGCCGCGAGCAGGCCGGGGCCTTCCCTGTGGAGCCAGCGCAGCGCATCCGCGCCGTCGTTGAACGCTGGTGCAGTGCGGTTGGTGGGGGTCAGGTGGTCCAGCAGCCGGTCACCGGGGTTGTGCAGCGCGTAGACGTGGGCGGTCGTGGCGAGTTGGGAGTCGAGCAGCCGGGCCAGAGCCGCTCGCCGCTCGTCGGCGGACTCTTCCAGGTCTGCACGGCGGCGGGCGTAAAGCCGCAGCAGGTCGTGGTAGTGCCAGCGGGCCGGTGCGGCTGACTCCAGCAGACCAAGGTCGACCAAGGACTCCAGGAGTGCTTCGGTGGCGCGCTCGTCACGGACCGGATCGTCGTTGCTGGCACCGATAACAGCGACGGCTGCCGGGAGCGGGAGGTCGGGTGCCTCGATGACCGCGAGCAGGCGGAACGCTCTGGCTCGTGGCGGAGTCAGCTGGCCGTATCCCAGGGCGAAGGTTGCTTCGACGGCCAGATTCCCAGCTCGTAGCTCGTCCAGTCGGCGCCGCTCGTCGGCGAGCCGGGTGGCTAAGGACGCCACGTCCCAGGCCGGCCGAGCGGCCAGTCTCGCTGCGGCGATCCGGATGGCCAGGGGAAGGAAACCGCATGCCTCGATGGCCTCGCGGCAGGCTGCGGGCTCAGCGTCCGCACGTGGCAGGCCGATGACACGACGGAAGAGGGACAGCGCTTCCGCCGGCGTCATGGCGCCGAGCTCGGTCAGCCGCGCGCCGTCCAGGTCTGTTATCCGCGTACGGCTGGTGGCCAGGACAGCGCAGCCGGGCGTACCGGGCAGCAATGGCCTAACGTGGGCGGCGTCGCGGGCGTTGTCCAGTACGACGAGAACCCGGCGGTCGGCGAGGACCGAGCGGTACAGCGCTGCGCGCTCCGCCACGTCCTTCGGCAGGGCGGCCGGCGGCACGCTGAGGGCGCGCAGGAACATGCCGAGTACCGCGGCGGGGTCAGCCGGACGGGAGCTGTGGCCGAGCAGGTCGGTATACAGCTGCCCGTCGGGGAAGTGCTCCCGGACGCTGTGCGCGGCCTGCACGGCCAGGGCGGTCTTGCCCACGCCGCCCAGCCCCCGCACGACGGACACCGGCATCGCCGGCCCGTCGGTGCCGAGCAGGTGCTCGCACACCTCCGCCACCGAGGCGGTACGGCCGGTGAAGTCGGCCAGAGCCGCCGGAAGCTGCGCCGGTGCCCGGTACTCGTGGGCGGCCCCCGGGATGCCTGGAGTGGACGTGCCGGGTGCCGTGAGAGCAGGGTCGGCGCGCAGGATCTGGCCATGCAGTTCGGCGAGTTCGGGGCCGGGGTCTACGCCGAGTTCGTCGGCGAGGAGGCGGCGGGTGTCGCCGTACACGCTCAGCGCCTCGGCCTGCCGGCCGGCTCGGTACAGGGCCAGCATGAGCAGCGCGCGCAGCCGTTCACGCAGCGGATGCTCAGTGCTCAGCACGGTGAGTTCCCCGATCGTTTCGGTGTGCAGCCCGACGGTCAGATCAGCCTCGGCGCGCGCTTCGAGCAGAGACAGGCGCAACTCCTCCAGGCGGCTGCGCTGGGCGTGGGCATACGGTCCGGGGACGCCGCCCAGGGTTTCCCCCTGCCACAGGTCTGCGGCCTGGTGCAACAGCGTCCGGGTGAGGGAATGATCGTCACGTTCCCTGGCCTGGTCTGCCTGTCGTGCGAGTTCCTCGCACACCGCCAGGTCCAGATTCCGGGGTTCGGCGCGCAGTGCGTATCCGCCCGCCTCGGAGTCGAGTACCCCGGGGCCCAGCGTCTTGCGGAGCCGGAAGGCATAGGTCCGCAACGCGGCCACGGCATGTAACGGCGGCTCCTCCCCCCAGACGGCGTCGACCAGTTCGGCCACGGTCGCTGTGCGACCGCGGCGCAGCAGCAGGGCCGCCAAGACTGCGCGTTCCTGTGGCCGGCCGGATGGTAACTGTTCCTCGCCACGCAGGATCCGTACAGGTCCCAGGATCTGGAAGCGGAGGGCTCGGAACGGCGAGGTGCCAGACGGGACAGGAAGTGCGGAGGACTTCGGTGGCTCAGGTTGCCGGCAGGCTGCCAAACGCTCACTGCGTGAAGCGGGGGTCGGCCGTCGGGGGACGGCACAGCTCTCAGCACTGGCGGAGGGGGTGGGTGACGAGCGCTGGCGGGCGGCACCGGGATGGGAATCGGGGACGATGGTTGGCGTACGCGTAGAAGCGCTCGAAGAGCTCGGATCGCCGAACACAGTAACGGCCGCATCGGAATCCGCGTGTGAGGACGGGGTGTGCTCGGCGCCCAGGCCTGGGGCGGACGGCTTCGGTGTCCGGCGATGCGGGGGTACGGCGAAGCCAAGCTGCTCCAGCGGCCGGTCAAACATTATTTCGAGTACTCGCTGCCTCGATGGCCGCGGACACGGCGGGTCCGGCTGCCGCCACCGTTGGAACTGGCGGGCAGTGACACCCGGCGCCTCCCCCAGCCGCTCCGCAGCAGCCGCGTAGGCGGCGAGAAACACGACTGGCCGGTCCCACCCTCGCGCCGCACATGCTCTGGCGAAGTCTCCGTGCCTCATCTTCGGTTTCATGCCTCCCTACCGGTGTCACGGACGCTGCCCGGCCCGGTCTCGTCGGCGCTATACCGTATCCAACCGGCAGAACCGCCCCCAGACATCTGTCGGCCGAAAGTCCGACCGAAAGTCCGGCTGACACGACCAGACTTCTTGCACCGCCCCAGGAGAAGACTTCGGCATCAGTCCTCGGGAGGGCCCCGGACGCGCTTTTCCGCTGCGCCATGAAATCGCTCAGCGCCGCGGTGACCGACTGGTGAGATGACCTTCAGCGAATGCCGACGCACGGCCAGTTCACTCTCGGTGTGCGAACGGGGAAGACCGTTCCGGGCAGAGGAACCGGAACAGCGCCCCGTCTGCCGAGAGATCGAAAGGAACACCATGCGCACGAGCACGCGACGCCTGGGCACGAGCACCTCAGCATCGGCCGCCGTCCTGTTCCTCGGCCTGCTGGCAGCGCCCGCGACGTACGCCGGCACGGCCTTTGCCTCCTCTCCCGGGGCGGGAGGCACCGCGGACGCAGGGAAGACTACCGGCCGTCACTGCGCGGTGAACGTGGACACCGAAGCCGTCAGCTGCTACGCGACCTTCCGTGAGGCAATCGCGAAAGCCACCGGCGGCCGGATCACCGACGGCCCTGAGGAGGCGCGCACGGCCGCCGCCGACGCAGCGTTCGAGCGGCAGGTCAACACGGCGTCCACGTCGGCCGCCGCGCCTGCTGCCACGACCCTGATCTCCATCGAGTACCAGCACCCGGACTACAAGGGTGAAACACGGTCGATGTACGGCACTCGCGGCTCCTGCACGAGCGGCGCGACCTACAAGCGCGCCGACATCAGGACCCTCTACGCCGACTGGAACGACAAGATCTCCTCCTTCAAGGGCCAATCCGGCTGCCGGGTGAACCACTACGAACACAGCAACTACGGTGGCGCCCAGACCGGCTACAAGTCCGCGATGAAGGACATGGGCCTCATGGAGGACAAGACGACCTCTCTGAGGTGGGCAAAGTAGACGTACCACCCGCCCGTGGCGGCCGGCCCGTCCGGCCGCCACGCAAGCGTGGGCCGGGCCCCGGACACAGCCCTTGCTGGCGCTGATCGCAGCGTCCCAGGCGCCGAAGCCCCATTTTCCCTCCTGGGAGGCCGGTGGGCATGCTCGTGGTCAGCAAGTGAGCGCGCATCCGAAGGTGAGGAAGGCTTCGTGGAGGTCATCGCGGATCTCCCACCGGGTCCGCAGGCGGCCGGAACCAGTACAGGTGGACGAACGCACGCTCCACAAAGCAGCGTTGGACATCCAGGCCAGATCCGGTAGTCGGCGGGCGACCACTGGTTCACCTCGAGGGCCTCAAGTCGTGTCGGAGCCGACCACGCTTGCCCCGCACCGGCGCAAAGACTTCGAGCCGCGTGATGAGCTGGGTGACATAGTTGCGGTTGCCGCCGCTCAGGCCGGCGGCTGGTGAGATTGGCCAGGGACCTCTTCAGGTATGACCGGACGCCCTCAGCGTATGGAGGCAGTTGGTAGACGGTCAGCTGTGACCGGGCAGCGGTCAGCTCGCATATCGTGCGGCTGACGTGCGTGTTCAGAACGTGCCCGGACCAGGACGACGGGGCCGCTGAGCCGCTGGTGCGCGGCATTGATTTCGTGCGCCATGGTGGGTTCGGGGCGGCGGCCAGTTGGTGTCGTAGAACTGCCATGAAGTGGCTTGGAGGCGAGTAGGGCAACTTCTGGTCTGGGTGGTGATGACGTGCTGGAGGACGACCACGGTCTCCCGAGTGCAGGAGCAGTGGGCTCCTGCACAGATGCCTCTGTTCACAGCAGCAGAGCCAGCACCACCAGGGAGCCCGCCCAGACAGAGGACATTGACTGACCTCGCTTTCACGTTCTGCACGACGAGAAAAATGCTGATCAAAGCCAATGAGATACGACACTTACCCAAGTATTGCTTGATCAATATCTTAAGTACTCTTTCCCACACCATTACGCACTTCCTTGGATTCGACTCCCTTCAGGCTCTGGGGCGAGCAGCCGCTCTCTCGCTCTGATTCGGTCTGGCCCGAACAGCGGCATTCCGGAACAGTGGTCTCGACCAAGCATCGAAGGGGGCAGCGTGGTCTACCGCATTCACTTCACCGCCGAGGATCTGACGCGGACCCGTATCGCACAGGCGGCGATGCCGATGATCGAACTGCACGCCGCAGCCCGCGCTCTCCAGCAACGCAGTCAGCCGGCGCTGCTGGACACCTGGCGGCGGCATACGCTCTCGCGTCTCTCTCCTCAGGCGCGTCTTGCCCTGTCCATGGTGCCCCCGTTCGGTGAGTCACCGGATTTCCTCAGCCCAATGCAAAGCAGCACCCCTGACGAAGAGCTGGAGCGCGTGCGGGCAACCCCTCGCCGACAGATCATCGAGAATCTGGCCTCTGTGGCAGAGACGCGAACGCTCCCAGCCTGGGCACGCCATCTCGCTGATGACACGGACCTGCGCAACGACTTCTTCGACGGGTGGGCGCACCTCTACACACAGTTGCTTCAGCCCTACTGGAGGCAGATCACTGACCTGCACGCCTCGGACCGGACACTACGCCTACAGCAGTTCATGACCGGCGGAGTGGAGCACCTGCTTGCTCAGGCCAATCCGCGGTGGATGCAGTGGAGCCCACCCGTGCTGAAAATCCGGACGGTCCTCAGGACCACCGTCTACGACCTGCACTTGGAAGGCCGTGGAATCGTCCTGACTCCCTCGTCCTTCCTGACGAGCTCCGCCGCTGTCCTGGATGACGGACACGCGCGACCCGTGGTCACGTACCCGGCAGGCAAACACGAAGCCTTGTCCTCGCTCACCGTCCTGTCACCCAGACCCGCCGCCCCCCGGGGCACAACCGCCGTCACTGCGCTGCTCGGCAAGACCCGGGCAGCCGTGTTGAGCACCATCGCGGAACACCCCGGATGTACGACGACGGAACTCGCCGCACTTTCAAGAATCGCACCAGCCAGTGCCAGCGAGCATGCCACAGTCCTACGCGAAGCCGGGTTGATCCACACCACACGACACCGCAACAGAGTGCTGCACAGCCCCAGCAGTCTCGGAAGGGCCCTGCTGAACAAGCCTGCATCTCGACCAACAGCTTGAACGCAAACCCAGCCGCCTCGCTGCTCAGCCCCGAACATGCCATGGAGCTCCAGTGGTGAGGACCAGGGCCACAGCCTCTACCATGAGAACGCATTCCGCTCCCGCTCGCCAGCCCTGCCCGCTCACGCACAGCCTTCGCCGGACCGTGAAGGGCATCCATGCGCTCATGTTCGCGGCGGGGGAAGCGCTTCCGCTCTGCGATATCTGGTGTCGGCCCCGGAACTCAGAACCAGCCGCAGATTAGGGCTCTCGTGGTCACGCACCCAGCGCCGCACTTGTTCGTCGTGCTTGCGCAGCAACGCTCGTAGAGTGTGAGCCGGCTCGGCGGTCACCGCCGAGCCGGCTCACCTGCGCGTGGGCCCAAGCCGAAACAGACGACGACCCGCCGCAGGTTCGTGCACTGCTCTGCTCGGCTGATCCTGATCTGGACGCCGCAGATTCCGGCCTTCAAAATGTCTTCTTCCAGATCGGCGAGGGGAAGGGTTGTGACAGGCCGCGTTTACTTGTGGATCGCGTACTTGGTGCTTGCTGGGATCGCCGGGCTGGTAGGAGTTATCGCGGCGATCTGGATGCCGCCTGAGCAAGCCGCCGCCGTCGCGGCGACAGCGGCAGCGATTACAGCGATGCCCGCCACGCGGCTATCGGTTCGCATCGACGCAGCCAGCCGACAGCGTGAACTCCTGGCGGCCAGCCTTTATGCGGTCAGCACCGCTGGCCGACTGCCTCGTATACGTGATCTCAACGACCCGATCGCGTTGGGCGTGCATGCTGCCGAGCCCATTGCCAGGGACGGTGCCACAGACCGCGTGGCACCGTTCATCCGGCGTGACCGAGAAGCCGATGTACACGCCGCTGTCACAAGTGGCGGCTTCGTTCTGATCGTCGGCGAGTCCACGGCCGGTAAGACCCGCCTCGCCTACGAGGCCCTGCGTGCATTACGGCCGGACCACGCATTTGCCTGTGCCACCCCATCAGGACTCGCCGTCCTTCTGCCCGCGGTGCAGAAGGAGAAAAAGTGCGTCGTATGGCTCGATGATCTCGAACGATACTTGGGTGCCCAAGGGCTCACCGCCACACTGCTCGCCCAGCTACTCGGCGATGACTCACACGATGTGCTGGTCATCGCCACCATGCGGGCTCACGAGCACCACCAGTTCGTCTCTCCCCCCATAGATGCGCCCCCAGAGGAGCGGGCGCAGCGAGAACGCACTGCTCGCGAACTGCTGCAAAGCGGTCGAACCATCAGAGTCGACAGACGCTGGTCAGCGGCCGAACGTGAACGCGCCGCAGAACATGCTGCCGATCCCCGGCTCGCCCGGGCAGTTGATGATGAACGTTTCGGTATCGCGGAAACCCTCGCCTGCGGCCCGACCATGCTTGAACTCTGGCAGAACGCCTGGGCACCTGGCGGACATCCCAGAGCCGCTGCCGTCCTGACTGCTGCTGTGGACTGTCGACGCCTGGGAGTGCATGCTCCAATATCACCCGGCATTCTGGCAGACCTACACGTCCGCTACCTGGAGGATCGCGGCGGCGACCGGCTGCGCCCCGAGCCACTCGACGAGGCACTCTCCTGGCTGTGCGCTCCTGTGCACGGCGCGACTGGAAGCCTGCTGATCAGCTCCGCTGACGGGTTTCAAGCCTTCGACTATCTCCTTGATGTCCCTGATCTACGGTCCGTCCCAGAGGGAATGCCACTTCTTTTGGCCTCACGTCTCGATCAGGCCCACGCCTATGACGTAGGGCTGGCCGCTGGCCGGCTGGGCCGGTGGGAGGAGGCGGGCGAGGTGCACCGCGCGGTCGCTTCTGAACGTGGCCGTCTCCTGGGCGCGGATCACCCGGACACTCTCGGCAGCCGTTACGAGGTCGGCTTCACCCTCAGCAGGACCGGCCGCACCGCGGACGCGCTGCGGGAATTCACCCGCGTCGCGGAGGGCCGCGAGCGGACCCTCGGCCCCGACCACCCGGAGACGCTCGCCGCGCGCCAGGAGACGGCGTACGTACTCGGCCAGCTCGGCCGGTACTTCGAGGCCCACGAGGTGTTCACGGCGGTCCTCGCCGCCCGGGAGCGCACCATCGGCCCCGACCACGCCGACAC
>NZ_JBFBJB010000098.1:0-23855 GCF_040685895.1 Streptomyces sp. NPDC088124
ATCCGGCGGGTGAAAACGCCGATGGCCTCGCGGACACCTTCGATGCTGCCCACGTCCAGGGCGGTGATCTCGGTGTTTACGGTCCGCTGATGGGGTCGTCGGGCAGGGATGGCTGGGGTGGTGTTGCTCAATGCGTGCTCCAATCTTGGCGAGTTGGGTGGGCGGTGGCGAGGGAACGGGCTCCGACGGATCTGGGGCGGCCCCCGATATGTCGTCGACCGCCTGGGGCAGCTGTGCTGATGTGCGGGAGCAGAAGGGTGGTAACGAGGTCGTCGGCCGCGGGCGCATCGGCGTCATGCAATGTGATCGCGCAGGGGAAGGTCGAGCCGGACGCGACGCAGGTCGTCGGAGGTGTTGCGGTGGGAGTCGCTGGCGATGTTCACGAAGCGCGCCGCGCACCCCGCCCCGGCTTGGGCGTCAAGCCCGAGAGGTCGGTGTGACGGAGCCCGGCCGTAAAAGTGGGCCTGCCGCAGTGGCCGCAGCGGGACTCGAAGGCACCGATGTAGAGGGGGTTGTGGTCTCTTCCCGCTTGCCGGTGAGGTTGATCCGGACGCGGCACCGCGGCCTGGCCGAGACGGTCTTGTCCTGCGGCTTGGCAGTCTCGCCTGTGAGGTTGATACGGAGTCGGGACTTGGCCATGCGCTGCTCCTTCGCTTGGTTGAAGGTGATGGGGCACTCAACCAGGACCAGCGGGAGGGGTGAAGCTCGACAGATGGTCAAGCGGTAGGAAAGGGCAGCTGCTCGTCCACGGCGCTGGTGTACGCGACGGCCGGAGCGACAGCCACAACCGGGGTGGGAGCCGGGGCCCGCAGGGCCTGGATCCGGGCCTCGGCGTTCTGCACGCGCTCGTTCAGGCGGGTCTGAGTCACGGAGCGCGGCTCCAGGAAGGTGATATCCCCGGAGATCACCTTCAGGTCGAAGAACCGCTCGCCACCCTTGGAGTACTGGTCCATACGGAGCGTGTAGCCGACGGCGACGAGGTCACCCTTGTGGATTTTGGCGTAGGGGCCCGCTCCCTGGGTCTGTGCGCGGACGAATGCCTCGACGGGCACGGCGTCCGAGTCGCGCTGGTTCTGGGCGTTGGTGTAGGCGCGGTCGGTGAAAACCGTGAACAGGACCTTCTTGGAACCGTCCCTGTTCTCGAAGACCTTGGGGTCGTTCGCGAGTCGGCCGATGAGCTGTCCGTTGTTGCGGGGGTTCGCCATGAGTCTTCTCCTCGGAACAGCAGAGCGCCCGGATCTATGTGGCCGTCCGCGCGCAGTGGGGTGGGGTTGGATCCCTGAGATATTGAGTTATCTGTCATGCCACCATCCGGATCAGCTGCGCTGATCGAATTCTTCGCCATTCCGAGCCCCGAATCGGCTTCGCCGATCAGGCTCTCGTTCTTCGCTGATCTACCGGCCACTCCCGACCAGACACCCGGGCGTGATGTCCCCCAGCTCGGCCTTCACTTGATCTGCTTTAACGGTGTCACCCCTCTTGCAACTGAATCAGGCCTTGTACGTGTCCGAGATCCGCGATCTTGACCCCGCGCAGCGTTGCGGGTGATGAACCAGAACACCAGGGCTATTGCGAAGACGCGGAATGGCGGACGGCACGACACCGAGCCAACAAATCAGGGCGAAAGTCACAGGATGGCATGACGGAACGGCCGGGTCCCCCGGCCTTGAGGGGTTACGTCTGCTTGGCCTGGTGTTTGCGGTCGGCCTCCTGCACGCGGACGCTCAGTTGGGCGACGGTGCGTCGGACTTCGTCTACGACTCCGGCAAGGATCCGTTCGAGGGCCTCCCTCATGCTGTCGGCGTCGCGCTCGTTCGCGAGAGCTCCGACCGTGGCCACGTCGACGCCGCAAAGCGTCACGGTGCCTTCCATTACGACCTCGTCGGGGTCGTACTCGTGCTCGTAGTAGTCCTGGACGTCCTCGGGCGTGGCACGGCGAACCTGGACCTCGATGGCGAAGTCCTCGTGCTGAAACGGGCCCGGCCCTCGAGATCGAGCCGGAAGCCCAGATCGGCCGGCGCGCCAAGCTGACAGAGGTCCATACAGAGTCCTCCGGTTGTGGTGGTGGTCGTGTCTCCCTGCCAGTATGGGGCCGGGCGCGGCACGGCCGTACAGGGAACAGTCGGCAGGACCGCAGGTGGTCAGTAGTCCCAGATCGGGCCGTATTGCTGCTGATGTGCGTCGATGGTTTCGCGGAGGTGAGCCTGGGTGAAGCCGCACGTCTCGGCCGAGAGAGTGCCGCTGGAGAAATTGATGGAGATCTCCAGCAGGACGCACAGCAGCTCGTTGAGCTCGCTCGGAGGCCGGGTCAGGGTGCGGCGCGGGCTGCTGGGGAAGAGCTGGACGGTGACGAGGTGAGCCAGGGGATGCCAGACCGGATCCGACCGGCCAAGGAGGTCGGCGCACAGGTGACCATCGGCGCGGCGAGCATCACGTTCGGCCCTTTGCGGTAGTGGACCACAGTGGGCTCCTTCGGTGGTGGTCCAGCCGGACCAGGACGTCGGACGGTCATGGGAGCCTCTACGAGGAACGGCACGAGGAACTCAGGGGTGGGAACCCTTACAGCGACACCTGCACTTCGTAGGCTGTCGAGAGATGCGGCCCGACAGTGAGCTTCTGCACGGGCGTCACCAGACCCGCCTGCGCCAGGCGAGCCGTCAGGCCACAGTGCTCGGACCAGTCCTTGATGAAGACGTTCCCGGGCTCGGGTGTGAGACCGTAAGCCTGCAGGCTGATCGAGATGGGTTCGACAGGGCCCTCGGCGATTTCGAGTTCCAGCAGACGATTCTCGTTGTCGTGCACGAGTGCTCCCGTGAGCTCGATGCAGCCGAAATCGACGGTGACGTCGTGCCTTACGGTGGTCCTGGACTCAACCATGGCGGCCTCGCCTTTCTCATGATTTGCGTTGTGAACGCCGACGGGTGCGGCAGTTGATGTCTCCGCATTGACATGGTCCGTGGGCCTGAAGCACGTGCCGTAGGACGGGAGTCGCAGGCTGGTGGCGGTTGGCCCCGGGAGATCAGCGCGCAGCCGGGCGGCCAGGTCGGTGTCTTGACCGCAGAGTGACAGCCGTCACGATTGGCCCCTGTCGTCCACGACCAGGGCGGCACCGCCGCTTCCAGCCGTAAGGCTGGTGCCCCGGCAATGCCCGCAGTCGCCGGTTCCGTCGGAGTGAGCGGTGCGGAAGGTATCCAGCTCGTCCCGTACGAGGGCAGTCACCCAGTCGAACTGGCCGGGCTCGACCGGGACCTGGTGCTGCTCGCCGGCCGTCAGGGCGATGACCGTGACGATCACGGGCATGGTGCCCGCCGGATCGGTCGGATATCCATCGGCCAGCTCGGCGAGCGTCCGGGCGAAGTCACCGACGGCTGTCGTGGCCTTGGTGCTCATTGCATCGGCTTCAGTTCGCCGGGCAATTTCTTCGTCGAGCAGGTACGCCTCGCCCCACGGGTTCGGCTCCTCGACGGGGCGGCCGTGCCTGATGTCGCGCAGCTGTTCGCGGCGACGGTCCTGGACGTAGCCGCGGCAGAGCCGGGCGCCGTGCCGGGAGGTTGGCCAGTTCGAGGCGGTCGCGCACCTCCCGCAGTGCGGCGCGAGAGTCAGGGCGCGCCGGATGGCGAGGGCGAGCAGAGTGGTGGCGCAGCCGAGCAGCGCGCCGATCGCGAGCATCACGTGGCGTCTCCGTCCGTCGTGGTGGTGTTGGCTGCGCATGAAGGGCCGGCGGCGTCTTCGCTCGTGTCGTATGTGAGGTCCTCGGCTGCCTCCGGGACCTTGCGGTTCGCCGCGGTGGCGCTTCACCACCAGGCTGGGTTCACAACCTCGGTGCTGACCGGGTGGGGCCACCGCGTGCGTGAGATCTGGCGGGTCATGCCCCAGGTGGCGTGGAGGCGGGAGCAGTTCGCGCCGTACATCCCGCGCTGGTCGCGAAGTCGTCGGCGAGGTGATCGGTCTGGCCTGACCTGCCGCAGAGTCCACGGAGTGACCGCGCCCGTGGTCGAGGGGGTGCGGTGCCGATGTTCCCTGCAGATCTACTTCCGGATCGACTGCGTCGATCCAGTTCATTCACCCGCCGGCGCCCGCTCGCGATACAGCTCGCCAATCCGGACGACCTTCGATGTGCCGACGGCCACGGCCGGACAGTACTGCCGTCGCGGCGGCGTAAGCGTCGATCGAGTCGGCTCGTCCTTCAACTGTCGCGTCGTGCCGTCCAGGCTGCCACATCCACGACAGTGACACCGGCGGCAGCCGATCCTCGGGGGAGTCCGGCACCGGCACCGAAGGCGCCGGACTCCCCCAGCCACACCGGGCCGGGGCAACGGGAGCAGGCTGCGTCAGCTCTTCTCGCGGATCTCGATCAGGCGGGTGCGGACCGCGCCCATCGGGTCCGGTGCCTTCACCCGCGGGCGCACCGGCTCTCCGGGCGCAGGTGGGATCTACTCAACGCTGACGATGTCGCCGTACTGTGTGCCGGCCTTCTTGTTCAGTGCGGTATGGATCAGTGTGCGCAGCTCGATCGGACTCACCGGCCGGCTCCCTTCATGAGGGCGCGGTGCGCGGCGAGAGCCCTGGTGTGGTGGTCCAGCTCCGCGACGATGTGCTCGGCAATCTCGCGGAGCTGGTCGGTGCCGCCGAACGTGCCCCAGCGCTTCCAGCTCTTGTGCTCGGTCGGAGTGAAGCGATCGATGGTGTCGAAGGAGAAGATGTCCTTCTGAGCACCGGCGGTCTTCGCCTCGGCGCAGCGGTCGATGATGTAGTAGGCGTGCGAGCCCATCAGGATGTGCCAGGCGACGATGTGGTGGTAGCCGTGGTTGACGCCCGGGTCCGCGAGGTGCCGCTTGCCGTCGTACCACTGGATCGTGCCACCGTAGCGGCTGCGGAAGACGGGAATGTTCATGTTCGGCTCTCCTCGGTGGCGGTGTCGGGGGTGGTGAGCGGGATGTAGAGGCGTCGGCCGTCGACCGAACACTTGGAGGAGAATCCGGTCAGGTGCGCGATGCGGTTCGGGTAGATCGGCTCGGCGCCGTTTGCCCGGGCGCAGGCCCAGTCGTTGATCTCGTCCGCGGCGGCGTCGGCCTTCGCGTAGTCGTCGAAGATCACACCCATGTGCTGCTTGGCCTTGGCCTCCAGCTTCGGGGTGACACGGGCGGCGACGACGAAGTTCGGGAGCATCTCGTGCTCGACGAGGGTGTAGCGGGTCGTGATCACTCCTTGGTGGTGTCGGCTGGGATCTGGATGGGAACCAGCTCCAGGAAGCCGAGCGGGCAGAGGTACTCCTCCATTTATCCGGTCTCGTTGGTGCGCAGGATGGTCAGCAGGCCGTGAAGCTCAGGCCCGCGGAAGTACTTGCTGTATTCCTCGTTGACATAGGGGTAGTTCTCGTAGAACTCGATCTCGTGTTCCTCCGGCCAGACCTCGGCGACGAGTCTCCACGCGTCCGGTGTGGAGATCACGTCGTCCTCCGCGAGGTCACCGGCACCGGGGTGGGCCCGGTCCAGAGCTGTCGGGCCGCGGTCAGTTCTCGGATCGGTGGGCGTGGACGGCGGAGTAGCGGCTGAGCCAGCCCTCGACAGTCGAGCGCAGATGCGTGTGCTCGGGCTGGTAGTAGTCCTTGCAGTCGCGGACCTTGCCGGCGAGCAGGAAGGAGACGTGGTGGTCGCCGGCCGCGACGGGAATGTTGTCCCAGTCGATCGCGGCGAGCTGCTCGAATGCGGCGGTGCCGTCGTCGATCTGCTGTACGGCGGCGTAGTCCTTGCCGTCGGCGACTTCCAGGCGGGCGAGGACTTCCCGTGAGTTGCCGTTGCCGTGCGCAGCCCACCACTGGGAGTTGTCGGCGGTGTAGCAGTACGCGGCCCACTTCGTCTCGCTCTGGTTGCAGTCGACCATGTAGCCGAGCCCGCTGGTGGTCTCCTCGGGCTTGAGCATCCCGACGTTGTACTTGTAGCGGCTGGGCAGCTCGCAGGCGCGCCTGCGCCATTTCACGCCGTCGAGCTTGGGGGCCTGGGTCGTGCTGGTCACGGATGTCCTCTCATCGGTACGTGCTGGCGGGGCCGCGACCGCTACGCCCCTGAAGGGGAGGGCGGAAGCTGACCGGACGTTCAGGTGTCGCCCTGGTCGACGGGCACGCGCGCGTCGTTGAAGCAGTAGGTGACGGCTGGCTCGCCAGGGTGGTAGTCGATGGCCTTGATCCGCCACGCGGCCGGGGCTTCCTCGTTGTCGTCGATGAAGGCCCAGTTCGCGGTGGCCATGGCCTCGTTGTCGTTGACGAGGTAGGAGTACTCGCCGCGGCACGGGTCGTCGTCGTTGACGTACGTGAACATGATCGACCCGCCGTCGGGGTACCGGTCGATGTCGAATTCCGGTCCCTCGGTCACCCGGATGTCGAGGCCTTCGCCCATGTGTTCCATGAACATCGGCCGGTTCATGATGTCGTGGTGTTCGACGGTGCTGTAGACGAAGTGTCGCTGAATCAGATAAAGCGCACGCAGGAGCGTTGCGGCGTGGGCGATGTACTTGCCGTCCTGCGTGACGCGGCAGTCCGCGCCGTCGTAGGTGCCCTTCGGCATTTCCATGACGGTGTAGGTGCGTGGGTGCGCGCCGCCGATGCGGACCTCGCGCTCGGTCGCTTCCACGGTCTCGCCGACGCTGACCCACTCGGCGGCTGTGCCCACGACCCGGTCGACCGTGTCCCGGCGGTTGTAGCGGTACTCGGTCATGAAGTCGTCGCCGGAGCGGTGGTGCATGTTCTCGTACTCGGTCTCGGACACCGGGTCGAGACCCAGCAGCTCCAGGCACTTGTTCTGCGCGGCGCGGATGTCGGCAACGGGGATACGGGGATACGGGGATCGTTCACTTGGAGTTCTCCCCGGTGTTGGTAGTGGTGCTCACGGGGCACCGCTCCCCCTGCACGCTGGCGCCCGGACGTCCGGCCCGGCGGCCGTTGACGGACGGCACCGTGCGGTGCTGCGCCGTCGCGAGGACCGCGCGACCCGACTGCTTGGCGTCGTAGAGAGCGGCGTCCGCAGCCCTCTGCAGCACGGTCAGGTCGCGGGAACCGACCGAGGCCGGGGTCGCGGCGCCGACCGACGCGGCCACGTCGACGGTGCTTCCGTCGTCCAGCGTGACGGGGGTGTGCAGCATCCGCACCAGCTGCTCCAGGCGCTGTTCGAGGTTGCCTGCGGTCAGCTCCAGGACCACGGCGAACTCATCGCCTCCGAGACGGCCGACCGCGGCGCCCGGGCCTGCCCAGGCGGTGAGCCGGGCGCCGATTGCTGCGAGGACGGTGTCGCCCGCCGCGTGTCCGAGGTCGTCGTTGATCCTCTTGAACCTGTCCGCGTCAACCATGACTGTGGTTGTGTCGTCGCCATGGCGGGCCAGGAGCCGGCGGGCGCGGGCGGTATAGGCGTCGCGGCGCAGAAGGCGGGTCAGCGGGTCTTTCTTCGCTGCGGCGAGCTTCATGTGCAGCGCGACGGCGTGTACCACCCAGCCGGTCAGCGGCACGGCTGCGGTGGCTATCAGGAGGGTACGCGGGCCGATCCGGCCCCTGGTGCGCAGGACGAAGTGCATACTGAGGTTTCCCTCTCGTCTCGTACGGGGTGGGTGGCGCCGGTCAAGCAGAGCGGCTGTCCCGGGGCAGAGCTACAACTCGAAGGTGCTGAGCTCGGTTGAGCGGCAGACGTTCGCCCAGCGGCCCGCGGTCGCGGCTGTCCAGTCGAGCTCCCAGCCAGGCCGGAATCTGCGGGCGCACCAGCCGTCCGGCCGCCCGTGGGGGATCTCTCTCCCGGTCTCCGTCGCGGCGCGTGCCGCGTCGTAGACCTCGTGCGTGATCCGTAGGGCGGAGCTGCGGCTGTCGGCCCGGCCGGTGAAAGGGTGCAGACCGCGCGCGCCGGTCTGCTCGGTGCTGCGCATCGGGACATTCACCTCGAAGTAGGGCAGCGGCACGTCCGTCTCCCTTCTGGGTTGAGGGGTCACTGCGACCGTTCCAGCCCCGATGGGTGCAGGGGCGGGAGCGGCACAGAGCGCGCTCAACTCAGGCGGGGTTCAGTTGGCCGTCTCGATCGCGCCGCGCAGATAGATGCGTGCTTGGGCCAGGAGCGCGGCCTGATCGGTGGCGGGCTCGGTCAGAGCGGCGGTGAGGTAGGCCGCGGCGGAGTCCAAGTGGTCGCTGGCGTCCTGGAAGTTGCCGAGGCTGGAGCCGGCGAGGACATCGCGGACTTCTTCGACCAGGTAGATGAACCGGTTCGGGGTGAGCCCGCGCGGCGGTTCGCTGCCGATGAGGACCGCGAGCTCTGAGGTGAAGCAACTGTCGAGCGCGGTGAAGGTGTCGGTCCGGGTGGTCTGGACGGCCATGAAGGCCTCCTCGTCAGAAGTCGAGCCGAAGGGTGATGAGGGTGCTGGGGTCGCCGTAGTCGCGGTGGTGCAGCTGCGTCGACTGGGGGAAGAGAGCGGGGGTGGACCCTTGGCACGCTCACTCTTCGGATTCCTCCGCTTCCTCGGCCTCCTCGGCGGCTCGGGCGTCCGTGGGCTCCCTCGCGGTGTCGGTGATCAGCGGGCAGGGCTCCGTGACGCAGTTCTCGCAGGAGGTGCACTGCTCCTCGTGGCAGTTGTGGCCGCTGGTCTCGATGGCGCCGGCGAACTTGGTGCGGACCGCGTCGGGGATTCCCGAGTTCGACGCGGAGTCGTACATCGAGCAGGCCCAGACGTGGCTGCCACCCGAGCGGCCGGGGTCGATGACGTGTTCGTGGATGTTCCGGGTGATCGGGGCGACGATCTCCTGACCGTTGATGAAGTACTCGGTCTGCGGGTTGCCGTCACTGTCGACATAAGTGATCACGTCGGTCCGCGTCCGGGCCTCGATCTTCGGCAGCACCTTCGGGCCGCCGACCTCCACCGGGGCGATGCGACGGATCTGGTCGGTGTAGTCCCTGGGATCGGTCGGCGGGTTCCCGCACTGCCCGCACTCGGTCCCGGTGCTCTCGGGCAGCAGGAAATGGGAGACGCTGACGCTGCCGTCGTCCGCCACGCTGAGGACCGCGCGAATGCAGATCTCGACCGCGGGGCCACAGCCTGGCGTCGCGCACTTCATCTCGTCCACAAGCTTCTCCTCGGATGTGAAAGGGGCCGACAGCTCCGTGCAGGAGCCATCGGCCATCGCTACGTCAAGAGAAGGTGAGGCGAATTCTGGTCGTACTCGGTCTGCTCGTACTCTGCGTGGGCGGTTGCGTCGGCGCAGCTGCCGCACTATCCGTCGTAGCCTTCGCCGCCGGCGGTGGACTCGCCGCAGTCTTCGTTGCGGCACAGGTTGTCCAGGATTGCGGTCGCGACGGCTTCGGCGAGGGTGGGGAGGTCGTTGCCGTCGAACTCGGCGCACGGAGTGTCCGACCGATCGCGCTGGAGCTGGAGGGTGCCCTCGACCACGGAGAGGGTGTAGGTGCCGGTGTCGCGGGACTTGTTCTCCAGGTAGCCAGTGACCGCGTGCGGTCCGGGGTATGCACTCCAGTCCAGCGTTCCTTCGCTGTTGAGGATGCGGGCGGCGACGTGGGCGATGTCGGAGATGTGGAAGTCGGCGTCGGGGAGCGAGCCGTCGACGAAGGTGTCGTTGGCCTTGCCGAGTTTCACGGCGGCCGGGACGAGGTCGAGTCCAGTGATGGTCAGACGGCCGGCTGTCGGGTGCGGGTCGTGGAGCTCGATGGTGTCTGCGCCCTCCAGCTCCAGTTCGTTGCGGGCCGCAGCCTCGGTGGGGGCGGTGACGTAGACGGTGATCAGGCCGGGGACGAGGAACGCGTACGTGGTGTGGGGGGTGTTCTCGTGCGGGCCGGGGCTGGTCGGGGTGTGCTGGGTGTGGGTGGTAATGGCCGGGCCCTTCGTGGATGGGGTGCTGGGTGGGTGTGCCGGGGCGGGTCAGGGCGGGCGTCATGGCCGGTACTCCTATCGGAGGTGCGGCGGGTTGATGGGATGCACAGTGGGCCGGAGGGCGGTGAGGCGGCACGGCGCGGCCGGTCGGGCCGGGTACGGGAGCGCGGAACCTGGGCCAGCAGGGTGCGAGCACGGCGGGCGCGGTGAGCAGCCCGTCTTCAGTCAGCTGCGGCGACGGCCGCGTTCGCGGACGCCATCTGCGACGCCAGCGCTAGAAGTTGCGCGAGCTGCTCGGGAGCGAGGTGGTACCTGCTCGTCTCCCTGCTGGCCGCCCGACCGGTGGCATCCGCCGAGGCGATGCTCACGGACTTGAGGCCCGTGAGGTGCTTGCGCTCGGCCGCTCTGGCCCTGTCCTTCGCTAGCATGTCCCACAGGAACCCGGCGACTTCGGCGGTCTCGCCGATCTTCCAGCCATCGGCGCGGCGGACTTCGCGGCCATCCGGGTCGGTGATGTCGATAGCACCGACGTGTCCACCCGCTATGCCGGTGACACGGACGATGTACCCGGACTTCGTGGTGGCCTCGGCCCTGCCGAGGCCCTTGTGCTTGCTGACGAGGCGGGCGATCCCGGCAGCGAATACGCTGCGCTGGTCGGTGGCCATGTGTGTCCTTCTGCTCGTGTTCGCTGGCTCTGCCCGGCGGGCAGCGGCTCGGAGTGGCGCGCCGGGGCGGCACGGGGTGGGGAGCGGAGGGGGAATGACCCGGCCCCGGCCGGGGCTCAGAGAGCAGAGTTGCGGAGCAGCCTCAGCCAGGTCACGGCGGCTGAGGCTGCGTGGCAGCGCGATGCAGATCTGGGTTGTTACACGGGCGGTCGGGCCGGGACTCGTGCGAGGGCTCCGGGCACGGGACACGGCGCACAGGGCGAGCGGCAGCCGGGCAGGCAGTGTCGAAGGGATGCCGGACCGTCCCTGAGGGGCGCTGACAGTCAGAGGTGGATCACGCCTCGCAGGGCTGGACCGAGATCGTCTCCACCGACACCCGCTGCCGCTCGCCACTCATATCCCGGACAATGACGTAGCCGGTGGGCTTGATGCAGTGGTCGTACGGCTCGGTCTCGGTCTCGGTCTCGACGCCGGTCCAGGGTGGGCCAGGGCGAGCCGCAGCACCTGGCGCTCCAGCTTCCGCTCGGGTGTCAGGTCGACGAACCAGTCGAAGGGGGACTCGGTCACCAGCGGATGTTCCCCTCGTTCTCGTTGCGGGGCTTGTGCCACTCGAAGACGCCGGGGCTGACGTAGGTCTCCACCAGCTCCCCGTTCTTGACCAGGCCGATCTCGGCCCGCTCCTCGCCGGTGAACTCGCGGTACCGCCAGTGCGTGTCCGGGAGCGGCAGCCTGGTCGTGTCGAAGGACTGGCCCTGGAGGCGCACGCCCTGCTCGCGGGCGGCGTCGACCTCTGCCGCGGGCGCGATGCGGCGCTCCGGACAGTTCTCGCAGTACGCGCCCCACCGCTCCGGGTTTCCCTCGCTCGGGACGAATTCCAGGACGTGTGTCGCCTCGTTGTCGCAGAACATGGCGCTGCACGTGACGAGCGTTCCGCGGCTGTTGAATCGGGGGCCCGACCCGGTCGCCAGGCCGCAGGCGAGCTTCACTCGGTTCTGCATGACTCACCTGTTCCAGTTCTCGCCGTTGGTGACGGCCTCGACGAACGTTCCGGTCGTGTGCTGGGGTGTCTCGGCCACCGCGGGCTCGTCCTCGCTGTCCTCCTCGGTCGTGTTGGCGGGCGTGTAGAGCCGGAGGTCTCGCAGGAGGTTGCCCATGTTCATGGCCGACTCGGCGATGTTCTCCTCGGCTCGCAGGCGGACCTGAGGGTCGCAGTTGTCCGTCCCGAGCGCCTTCTCGAAGTCGTCGTGCGACTTCGCCAGGTCCGCCGCCCCGGCCTGTACCCGGTTGATCTGCTCGGCGCTGAGGACCACGGAGCCCTCCGGTGCGACCATGAGGCCCAGGCCCTCGGCCATGCGCTTCGCGTAGCTCTGCCACCCGGCCCTGCGGGTGTCGAAGTACCTGCCGTTGTCCTCGCCGAGGAACCCGGTCGCCCAGGGGTCCTGGGTGCCGCCGTAGGCGAGGATCAGTATCCGGCCGTCCGGCATCGGGGTCTGGTGCACGATGTCGCGCTCGGCATAGGTGTAGGTGTTGTCGGTCTGCATTCGGTTCCCATCGTGATGGCGCCACCTCGCTCTGCGCGGGGGCGCTGCCGGTCAAGGGGTGGTTCACGCCTCGTCGGTCTCGACCGAGATCAGTTCCGCGGAGACCCGGCGGCGTTCGCCGCTCATGTCGCGGATGAGGACGTAGCCGGTGTGTTTGAGACTGAGTTCGTAGGGTTCGGTCTCGGTCTCGACCACGGTGCAGCGGGTCATGAGCCGGCCCCAGACGGCCTTCGCTCCGGCCGGCGCTTCGAGCATGGCGCCCCACATGTCGGAGGCCCAGAAACGGGTTTCTTCGTCAGCGATCTCCTCGAAGTGCGGGTACTCACCCACGACATCCGGGGGGACCGTGAAGTTGATCTTTTCGGCCTTTCGAACCCAGACACCGTCGTCGCGCCGTCTCTCCAGCCCGATGGCGGCCAGTACCATGCGGCCCTCGCGTATTGCGGCGGCGTCGTTGTCGTCCAGATCTTCCAGCCGGTACCCGTGGAACGTCGCGGGGTCCTGCTCGGCGACCACGATGCGGTACATCACGACCTCCCTCGGAAACGAGAAAGGCCCTGGCGGAAGTCGCCGGGCCTCTGGACTGCTGCTGTTCCAACCTCACCCCGCAACGGGCGCCATCTGCTCCCTCGAGGCGGCGTACAGCGCGGCGGCCGCGGCCGGGACCATCCAGGGGAAGGTGTCCGCCCACTCCCGGTACACCTGGCCGTCGGACTTCTCGTAGGAGGAGCCGCTCCCCGGTTCCGTGATCGCCTCCGGGTTCTCGGTCAGCTCGGCGATGGTCTGCCTGCTGTGGCGCTCGTAGAACATGACCTCGTGCCCGAGGCGCCCGAGCTCGTCGTCGGTGAAGCACTCCTGGCACAGGCGGACCCGCTGGTTGCTGATCTTGTGCACGATCATGACCTTGGCGCCCTTGTACGAGTGGAGCCCACAGCGCAGGCACCGGTAGTAGCCGTCCCCGTTGTTGGCGCCGCGATGGATCTCCCCCCACTCCCTGACGATCTCGAAGTCGGCGAGCGCGGGGGTGGTTTCCGTGAGCGGACCCAGCCAGCCGCTGGTGTGGTGGTCCAGCTCGACGTACACGGAGTGCGGCTTGACCGGCCGGCCGCGGTAGGCACCTCCGTTGGCCTTCCGGAACTGGGCGATCCTGCCGTAGTGCAGCTCCACATGCCCGCTCTTCGTGCTGACCGTGACGCGCACCAGGTCGCCGATTCCGTACGGGCGGCGGTGCTTGTCGACGGCGGTCCGCCAGACTTCGGTTTCCGGTGCCGCGTCGTACCCGCCGCCGCTCCGCGCCGTGAACGCGTCCCGCGCGATCCCGGTGATGTTGTACGCGCTCGGCTCACGCCCCTCCGCCGTCAGCTTCTCCACGATGGCGTTGCGCACCGTGCGAATGCTTCCATACCCACTCATCATTCTCCTTCCAAAACAGGGATGGAATGCTGCGCGCCCGGCGCGGGAATCGAACCCGCGCCTGCACCGTGCCGGGCCGTTCATGCCGCCGACTGCTCCTGGAGCGTGCGGCCCTCGTACATCGCCTTCGACTTGGGCCCCCGGTCGTCGTACAGCGTGGACGCGGAGTCGAGGTGCGTCTCGTCGCAGTACTGCTCGCCCGCCGCCCGGAACGCCTGCGCGACCGACTCTGCCTGGAACGCGTCGCACCATCCGTTCGCGTCGAGCGCGTCGACCTCCTGCTGGATCTTGTCTTCGGGCCAGTTCACGCCGACGCGCTCGACGCGCAGGTCACCGGCCCAGTCCTGGCGGCCCAGCAGGGTGTACTCATGGGTTTGCGTCATGCCGTGCCCTCTCAGAAGTTCGTGTGCCTGTACTCCAGCGACCCGTCCGGCTGGCGCCGGACGCCACTGGCCGCCGTCCATCTCGACGACGAACGTCCAGTCGTCCGACGCGGCAGCGCCGACACGCTCCGTGGCCCACTCGTCGACCCAGCAGGGCCGCTGGCCGGGCAGCCAGCAGCCGCAGGGGTCCCGGTGCTTGGTCTGCGAGGCGGTTGCGGTGGTGTCCGTGCTCACGCCTGCTCCTCCAGGTCGAGTCCGTTGCTCAGCCGGCAGCCGGGGCAGGTGATCTGGTCGCCGTGCCGACCGTAGGACGGGTGGGTCATGTGCCCCGCGCCCCAGTTCCGGTCACCCGTGCTCTCCAGAAGCTCGCCGCACACCGTGGACTGCCACGTCTGTCCCGTGTCCCTGTCCTCGAAGCCCGTCGCTGAGACGATGTGCTGCGCGCCCTCGACCGGCTGCCAGAGTCTGGCCTCCTTGCGCACCCACTGGCTCGGGTCGGTCAAGTGGCAGGCCGCGAGCTGGTCCACGTACCCGCCGGCGTGCCGCCAGACCCGCAGGCTTACCGACGCGTGCCCGTGCTGGCACCGGCGCGCGGCGGGGAGATTGATCGCCGGGTCCTCGACCACCCAGTAGTTCGTCCACCGGCCCGGGTGGTTCGTCGCGCGGGGTCCTTCACCGCGATCCGGTCCCCGACCTTGAGCCCCGCGAGCAGCTCCGTCGCCAGCTCCAGCGTCATCATCAGAACTCTCCGATCACGTAGCGGCCAACGAAGATCTGGACGTCGTCGAACCTCGGGATCATGTAGGTGTCGCGAACCGCCCACCCGTAGCCGTAGTGGTGCGCCAGGGACCGCCCGGCCGCGAGTGCCCTCTGCTCGGTTCCGTACGACTGGAACGGCCGCTCGACCGTCCACCGCTCACCCAGCGGGGCGTTCGCGCCCCGGGCCTTGAACAGCGTGGAGATCTTCGGCTCGTCCTCGATCGGTACGGCCTGGAACCAGCCCGTGCCGCCGCGCTCCATCTGGTAGCACTCCTTCGCGCGGACGTACCGCACATCGGCCTGCTGTCCCCGCTCACGGTGATACGTCGCCTCGTCGAGCGCTTCCTCGTACCGACCGGTCACCGTCCCGCAGAGCCGCTGCCCGCCCACGTAGATGTAGAACTTGCCCCGGGCCGCCGTCCACGAGTGGAAGACATTTGTGGCGAACACGGAGTCCGACCACATCTCGCCGGTTGCGAGGCTCGTCTGAATCCCGGCCTCACCGGTGGTGATCGGCGCGGAGAACCGGTTGCCGTTGCCGTCGTAGAGCTGAACCGCCCGGTTTCCCTCGACAATCTCCGCACCCATCACCTTGGCGGCCACCTGCATCTGCGTGCATGCCTCTGAGAGCGGCAGCCGGATGATGAACATCACCCCCGGCACCAGAACCGTCCGCTTACCAAAGGCCATGAAGTACCTCCTCAAGAAATGGGCCAGTTAATGCAAAATAGGATGTTGTGCAGGCATCCCCCTTTCGGAATCTCTTTGATCGCACTGACAGATGAGTGCCGCACCGGGAATCCGAATCGCGGCGTACGGCGCCTCAGGTGCCGCACCGCGATTCGGATTCGGCCGACAGTTAATGCTGGCTGTTGCGAGTGGGTGTGGCGGTGACAGCGCCGGGTTCCGTCCCAGGCCTCATGGGGGGCCGGGCACTCCGTCGGTGCCCGGCTGGCTGGTGGACTGCTTCAAGGACCCGTCGCGCAGAAGGTCTCCGGCCGCGGCGATGCCGAACTCGGATGCGAGGGCTTCGACCTGGGCCTCCAGACCCTGGTTGTTGATCTGGGCAGCCGCCTCGTCCGCCCGGTCGTGCTCAGCGTCGAAGGCGTCGAGAACACTGAGCTCAGGCCGGGCACCACCGTTGACAGCGCGCGAAGCGCCAGCGTTGAGTGCCTCGTACACCAGCTCGTCCAGATCCGTCTCGGTCAGTCCTCGTTGTCGGGCCAGACTGACGAGGACCACTACGTCCTGCACGGCGTCGCCCGACAACGGGGCGGGAGTGGCCTGGACCGCATCGCGGCTGCTGGACCCGGCGGGGGACATGGGGTACTCCTTGCGGTCGTTGTCTGCCGAGCTGATACGGCAGCGCCGTCGTTGTTCGTGCCGCGTGTGCAGTTCGGCGTAGTCGTGCTTGCCGTCCGACCGCGGCAGAGACTTGGCGAAAGAGCACCGGGTGGCGGAGTGCCGGTGTCTCAAGATGTCGGCACGACGACCACCTTGGCGAGATCCCGCTGAAGTGTGCCGAGCTGGCCAGCGAGGGTCTGCCTCTGGGATTCGGTGAGACCGGTGTGGCCGGCCTGATAGCCGTCCTCGTAGAAGACGGCGAGGCTGTTGCTGAGGTCGTCGGCGGTCTTGTGGGCCTGCCACACAGGGTCGAGAGTGGACATCGGGGTGAGGTTCTCCTTGAGGTGAGGGGACGGCGGGGCCGGACAGCCTGCTGCAGCTGTGGTCCGGGTCTGAGCGGGAGATGCGGTTACGGGGTGTTCGCCGGCCGCCCGAACTCGCCGACCAGGACCGCCATGACGAGACCGAGCATCTCCACGACCTCCTCGATGTGCCGGTCGGCGGCCTTGTCGTGTTCGTCGTAGTCCTCGCCGAGCAATGTTCCGTCGGTGTCCTTGTACGGCGCGAGCTCGGCTTCGTGGCGGGCCAGCATGGCCGCATGCGCGTCGATCAGCGCGTGGAGTACGACCTGGCCGCCCCCTTCGGGGATGTCGGCGGCTTCGGTGAGGTCTTGGCCCCGCCACATGGCGGCGCAGTGCAGCCATCCGGCCAGGTTCTGGATACGCGCGCTGTACGTGCGGTCCCATCCGTGGAAGGGGAGCGCCTGGGCCTCGGAGAGCCGGGTGAGGGCTTCGGAGACATCGCCGGGTGCCGCCTCGCGCGGGAGCACAGCCAAGGGAGTGTTGAACACGGTGTTCCTTGTCATGGTGAGTACAGGTGGATGAGACAGCGCCGGGGGGTAGGCAGCGTGCAGTGGCGGAGGCCCGGACGTGGAGGCAACGCTGCTGTTCAGATATGCCGCACCGAGTTGCTTCCGAACGTCGGGAACGGATGCCGGCGGGTGGTGCTACGCCCAGAGGGTGATCGTGCGGCGGGCAGGGACCGGTCCACTCGCGTCCGTCGCCGTCTGCTCTACGGCCGCTTCCGCTGGAACTCCAGGATCCGGTCGGGCAGCGGATCTACCTTCACCCGCCGGCTCGGTACGTGCTACGCCCAGTCGCCTGCGGTCAGCTCGGTTCCGGCCTTGACCGTGTAGGACGACCAGCGCACCACTGTGTCCTGGTCGCCGACGATGTTGTAGAGGATCTGCTTGTGGCGCCCGCCGTCGGGATACTCGTGGTACTCCTCGGCGTACTCGCGGGCCAGGTCGATGGTCGGGAACGGGATCTCGACCGGCTCCCCGTGCCAGAAGTGCGTGGTCAGGGTGTCCTTGATCGGCATGATCCGGAACCGCTCCCCTTCTGGCGGCATCTCGCCCTCGTACAGCCACCCATCCGTCGACCTCCAGCCGCACGCCTTGCTCTGGTACTCGGCTTCGGCCTCCCCGCGCGTGTCGTACTCCGTGATCGTCGTTTTCCGCCGCTCACTGTGGAGGTGGTTGCACGAGTCCGACCGGCCCAGGGTGCGCACGTAGTAGGGCTTCGGCATCGGTGTGCAGCCCGGCTCCGACTTCTCGCAGCACGGCTCCAGAATGCAGACAGTGACTACATCCGCCATGAATCCCCTTCCCGGGAAGATCTGCCGACTCGGGCCTGCCCACAGTGCGGCGTGAGCGGCATCGCAGATGCCGATGGACTTCAGCTGCAAGCCAGTTCGGTGGCTCGCGACCAACTGCCCATCCGGAAGCGGATGGTGTTGGCCGGCGGAACATCGGACTTCGGATTCGCCGGATCCGTGCGCCAAGCCTCGTAGGCCGCCAGCGTCGTGGACCCCGTTACCAGCAGACACCAGCGGATCGCGGCGATGAGCTGCTCCTGGGTCCACTTCGTCGTCGCATCCCGCAGGTGCTCGGGCTGTGCGACCGCGTCGAGGCCCGCGAGCTCCAGCGCGCGGTTCCAGCTGCCGAAGCGGCGCTCGTAGAGCGCAGCCGACGGGCCCGCGCCCCTGCGGCGCTGTTCGAACGTACGACGTCCGAGAGTGCCCTCCCCCTGCGCCAGGCGGATGAGCACGCCCAGGAGCTCCCGGTCGGTGTAGACGACCGGACCTGACTTCGTAGTTGCGGGGACGTGCACAGCATGCATGGTCAGCCCTTCGCGGGAGGAGGTGGAAAGCGCATGAACAGCCACCCGGCAGGGGGCCGCTCGCAGTCGGCATGCGCACGACGCGCTACAGAGCGCCCGGATCAACTCCGTTGATCCCCGTCAGCCAAACCAGCTCGCACGCACCCTGCGCGCCGGACGGGGCTCGGGTACGCCCTCTGCGCCTCCTCACCTCGCAGCCTTTCCGAATGGCCGACGACTGGCACTTGATAGGAATTCACGTAAGGTACCCTCAAAGGTCAGTCAATTCAATCCGACTAGACAGCGACAGGGCAGGAAAGGCGCGAAGTGATGAAGACCCGAAGAACGAGGAAGGCCGCGCTCGCGGCTGCGGCACTCACCGTGGCCGTGGGCGGCCTGCTGGCCGGATGCTCCAGTGGCGACGGCAGCACAACCCAGGCTCCACGGTCACCGTCTACGCCGAGTCCGTCTGCGAGCACCGCCAAGGCCATCGACGCCGGATCGCTCGTCGGCCACCTACTCAATGTCAAGGACAAGACGATCTAGCCGCCGAGGTTCACCCGCGGACTCGCCGACTGCACGACGAACGCGACGCCGCGCCCCACGCCAGGCTCCTGCACAGGAGTCCGGCAGACGAAAGGCCCAGCCGAGTCAAGCGAAAACGGGTGTAGCCCGCAGCAGCTGACCCTGCTCAACCCCTTCCCCCCTCCGGCAGGTCGCCTGCTGCGTCAATGCCCTGCCAGGGAGGGCCAACTGGGCAGATCAGTGACTCCACAGACATTCGGATTCCAACGAAAAGAACACAAATGACTCATTGGGTAGCTTTGGCAAAGCGCCACATTGAATGAGTCGACCATGGCAAGGAGAAGTCGCGCATGACCACCCCACAGGAGTCGAAGAAGAAGAAGACCCAGTCCGTGCGCGACACGAAGAAGGGCGCAACGCAAAGCAGCAGTGGCCGCCAGGGCATGTTCATCCGGCTGGACCCTGACGACAAGCAGCGGGCGGAGTACTGGGCTGACAAGCGCGGATTCTCCTCGTTGAACGAGTACGTGGCCGAGGCAGTGGTCGAGAAGATCCGGCGCGAGAACCTCGACTACGACCTGCCGACCCTGGAGGTCGCGCGGCTCAACGAGCTCGTCGGCCAGGTTGCGGCACTGGCGAAGAACTCGGCGAACCTTGAACGCGTCGTCACCACGGGCTTCGACTCGCTGATCGGGCTCACCCGCGGCGACAACTACCTCCTGGACGACAGGGATGGTGAGCTCGCATGAGTCGGGATTTCGCAGAGATACTGGAGACGACCACTCCTACCAACGAGGTGATGGAGGTGGACACGTCTTTCCTCGACGCCTACAGGCGCGGTGGGAGCGAGGAGCTCAAGCGTGTCCAGGCCCAGGCGGCACGGTCCGAGGCTGAGGCGGCGACGCTTGAGCCGAAGGTGCAGTTCGATGAGGCTGGTGAGATCGGCTCTCAGCTCACGGATGGAGGTCCGCAGGCAGATCTCGACGTGGAAGCCGCAGCGGACCGTCCGAACCTGGAACCAGACCACGAGCCCGACACCGGCGACTCCGAGCGGACTGGCGGATCCCATCAGCACGGCGGTGTCGGCGCAGGGCAGAATCCCGCTGACCCGGTGCCCCCGGGAGGTGCACCGGCGGGCGTTGCGGCTGATGCCGTTCCGGCCCCTGGGGCACAGCCGGCCGTCAAGGACGTCGCTGCGGCCGAAGTGGCTGCGCATCGCGCCCTCTCCGCACCGGATGAACCCGAGCGCGCAACGTCCGGATCGCTGCGGTTCACCGACCATCAGGACGCCGCGCAAAGCGCGGCCTCGAAGGGAGGATCTGGCAGTTCAGCCGAGACCGCCACACTCCCCCAGTCCGGCTTCCGGCTCGTCGGCGTGCAGAGCCAGCCGCACATCAAGGCGCTGCCCGAGAGCATCCTGAACGCGCTGCGGGAGCAGCTGCGAGCAGCCGCGGTTCGTGAGCTGGGGGTGGGCGACAGCGCCGCTCGGGAGTTCAGCCGGCGGTTGAGCCAGGGCACGCTGGTGACGGCGTTCCTGCTGGCGCAGCTCGACCTGCACCTTGATGCCGATCCTGCCACCGAGCGCGCGGTCGAGCTGTTCCGCTCCCGCGACCCGCTACTGGGCAGCGTGGTGGCGCGCCTGGCGAACATCGAGGCAGCCGAACGCGCGCGGGACGGGTTGCTGCGCAAGCTGCGCGACGAGTTGGGCGAGGTGCGCCAGACCACCGCCGTGGTCGAGCAGGCGCTGGCGTACTCCATCGCCGACCGCACGGAGAACTTCCTGCGGGGCTCGCACAACCTCCATGACGCGCCGATCACGCACAAGGAGGCGATCCATCTCCGGGACATGGCCCGGGAAGCGACCAGGAAGCAGTCGAAGCTTGAACGCGAGCGGGAAGGACGGCCTATTCGATGACCGTGACGGGCAAGGCGAAGCTCTTCCCCCGTCCGGCAGCGCTCCATGACGTGCGGCAAGGGTCTGGGCCTCCGCGCCCAGGACCCGGTGTACCTCGGCCTGTACTGCACTCCGCGTTGTGCGGGTATGGCCTCGCAGCCCGAGGACGCGCCGCGCGGATGCCGGACGCGGCGTGAAGGGGCGTGGGTCTTCAAGCGCCGCTACCGGAGCGAGCAGGAGATCCCCGCGAGGCTCCGGGAGGATGCGTCGACGAGCTGGTACTGCTGCGAGGAGAGTTGCGGCGCGATTCCCCTCGGCCACACGCGCATGGGCGAGCGGGAGAAGTTCCGGACGTTCGAGGACCTCGCAGCAGACCTGCCGGATCTGCTGATCAAGCTCAGGGGACGGGCGACGCGCAAGCCGGTCGCCGAGGTAGCTGGAGTGCGGCCCATCCGACTGATGGAACTGGAGGAAGGCCTGAAGCACCCTGAGGGGCTCGAGACGCTCGGCAAGGTGCTGCGACGGGTGCACCGCGTCCGGCTCGGTGTGGCGATGCCGACTCGGTAGTAGCGCCCGGCAGACGAAGCCCCCCTCCCGAGAAGTCTCTTCTCGGGGGTCTTCTCCTTTTCCGACGAGCGGTGATTGCCCGAAGAGCGCGCCAGTACCGGGTTTCTCTACACACCCGAAGCATCACCAAGGATCTCCTTAAATAGCAATTCTATCACCACCCGCGCGTCATTCAATTGCCCCTTCCGAGTAGGATCGAACTTGCTTGCTAGTCGATGACGATAAGGAGTCACGCATGGTCGCGATCGTGGTGGCGGAGAAGCCGAGCGCAGCGAGGAACATGGCCAGCGCCCTCGGCGGAGCGAAGGGCAGCTACAAGGGCACGACCTATGAGGTAGCGAGTCTGCGGGGCCATCTCTATGAGTTCGTCCAGCCGCACGCGATGGTGGCCCCCTCGCTCGCGGACGCTTACCAGAAGTGGGATCTCGGCAATCTGCCCTGGGATCCCGATGATCTGACGTGGAAGCGCGAGCCGCAGAAGAACGTCGCGGACGTCATCAAGACACTGCGCAGCGCGCTCGGCCGCGGCGACGAAATCGTCATCGCCACGGACCTGGATCCGTCCGGCGAGGGCGACCTGCTCTTCTGGGAGGCGATCGACGAACTCAGCTTCCATGGCAAGCAGTTCAGCCGCATGGAGTTCACCGATGAGTCGAAGGCTTCGATCCAGAAGGCCTTCGAGCAGCGCCGACCTGTGACGTCCATGCAGGACGAGCGCGAGTACCGCAAGGCGATGTACCGCTCGCAGTGGGACTACCTCTCAATGCAGTTCACCCGTATCGCCACGGCGATGGGCCGCCAGTCCGGCCAGGACCTCGTGTTGCGCCAGGGCCGGCTGAAGTCGGCGATGGTCTCTCTCGTCGGCGACCAGCAGAAGGACTACGACACCTACGTCAAGAAGCCGTTCTTCCAGAACCGCTTCCGCGACGAGAACGACGTCATGTATATGAATCCGGACGAGTCGCGGTTCGAGCTGAAGGGTCAGGTGCCGCAGCAGTACAGCCCTTCCACTGTCGTCCTGGACAGCAAGGCGGACAAGAAGACCTCGCCGCCGAAGCTGCTCGACCTTGCCTCCCTGTCTTCGATGCTCGTCGGCAAGGGTGTGAAGGCAATCCTGACGCTCTCGACCTACCAGAAGATGTACGAAGACCAGGTTGTCTCCTACCCGCGCACCGCGGACAAGACGATCACCCCCGAGCAGTTCAAGGACCTCGCGCCGCTGGTCGACAAGATCGCCGCGGTGGTCGGCGTCGACGCCGGGCTTCTGACGCACCGCCGGCCTCGTTCCACGCATGTAAAGCCCCAGGGCGCTCACGGCGCGAACCGTCCGGGACCGAAGGTGCCCTCGTCGCTGGACGAGGTCGAGCGCAAGTACGGCAAGGCCGGGCGGCTCCTCTACGGGATGCTCGCGAAGAGCTATCTGGCGATGCTCGCTGAGGACTACCACTACGAGCAGCAGAAGGGCCACGTGGAGAAGTACCCGGACTTCGTCGGCATCGCCAACGTACCCAAGTCACCCGGCTGGCGGGCCGTGTTCGATCCGGACGCGGGCGACGGCCCGGCCGAGGACGACGGGAACGAGTCCGGCAAGGGCCTGGGCCGGAACGCTGAGCCGTTCATCTTCGAGGGCGCGAACAAGCGCCCCGAACACCCGACGATGAAGTGGCTCATGAAGCAGCTGGAGAAGCGTGACGTAGGCACGGGCGCGACCCGCACGTCGACGTACTCGGAAATCACCAACGACAGGGCGAAGTATCCGCTGCTGGCCGAGAAGGGTCGGAAGCTCAGGCTGGCACAGGCCGGCGAGATGAGCTGGAGGCTCCTGCCCGGCACGCGCATCGGCGATCTCGGGCTCACCGAGAAGGTCTACGCCGACATGCGCGACATCGCCGCCGGGAGGGCGACCGCCGAGGAGCGTCTGGCTGTCGTCGCCGACTGGGTGCGCGAGGACATCGCCACGATGGCGAGGAACGCCGCGTCCATGCGCGCCGAGCTGGGCCTGAAGGAGCGGGTCGAAGCCGCCCGCGCCGAGGGTGTGTGGCAGGGCGCTCCGGGCGGCCCGAAGAAGGTCGCCTTCAAGAAGGTCTGGTCGCACCACACGTTCAGCGATGACGAGATCGCGAAGCTGCTCGCGGGCGAGACGATCTCGTTCGAGGCAAGGTCGACGGAGGGCAAACCCTTCACGGCCACCGGTACGCTCGGCGTCGGCGACTTCAGGCGCCGCAAGTTCGTCGGGTTCCAACTGGAGGTGCCGGACAGGCCGACGAAGTGGTCTGGCCGGACGTTCACGCCGGCGGAGGTCACAGAGCTTCTGGCAGGCCAGTCGCTGGAGATCGACGACTTCGTCAGCGCGCGGACGGGCAAGACCTTCGGCTGCAGGGTCAGCTGGGACGCGAAGACAAAGAAGATCACCTCTGATTTCGGCTCCAGAGACGAGCCGCCTCGGTCCTGGTGCGAAGTGACCTTCACCCACGCTCAGCGCAAGGACCTAGCGGCGGGCAAGACCATCCAGGGCACGGGCTTCGTCTCATCCAAGGGCAAGACCTTCGACGCCCGTATCTCCTGGAAGACAGAGGGCGGCAAGAAGAGAATCGTCCCGACGTTCGGTTGATGCCCGGGTTTATTGGTGGGTTCGCCTGTTCAACTGGTGACAGTTGAACAGGGTGCTCGGTACGGATCCGGCGGGTGGCCTCCACCCCGTCGCAGTGCGGCATCCGCAGATCCATCAGGACCACGTCGGGGGCGAGTTCGGCGAC
>NZ_JBFBJB010000099.1:0-20748 GCF_040685895.1 Streptomyces sp. NPDC088124
TCGATGGCCTGGCCGTACGTGGACGACTCCGACAACGCAGCGAGCGTGCGTGCCAGGCGTCGCGAGCCAGGCGGGACTTTCGAAACACGCCCTAGCCCGACCTTCGCCGCAGGGCGCCTACCCGGACCCTGGCGTGACGCGCCAGAGGGCGCGCGAAGCACGAATGAAGACCCGGATGCCACCGTGCATCCGGGTCTTCATTCTGTGCGCGGGGGTGCGGGACCCGTCCGGGTGACTGACTCTGGGTAGATCCTTGTTCACCGGAGAGTCAGGAGCCTGTATGCGTCGTTTCCTTGCCCGCGTGCTGAGCGGAGGTCTGGCCGTGGTCGCCGCGGGGGCCCTCGCGACGCTCGGCGCGCCCGCCTCCGCCACCGTCGGCAGCGTGATCATCGGAGGGCAGCAGGTCCGGGCCGAGGACAATCCCTGGGTCGTCGCTCTCTCCAGCCGTGACCGGTTCGGGGGTACGCGGGCGGGCCAGTTCTGCGGGGGCGTGGTGGTCGCCCCGACGAAAGTGCTGACCGCCGCCCATTGCATGGGCCGGGACGTCCTCGGCGCCTCCCCGGACTCCGTACGGGACCTGCGGGTGATCGCCGGGCGCGCGGGGCTGCGCGGCACGGGCGGCCAGGAGGTGCCCGTACGCTCCGTCCTGGTCGACCCGGCGTACGACGCGGGGGCGAACGCGGCGGACCTCGCGGTGCTGACCCTCTCGCGGGCTCTGCCCGCGGCCTACGCGATCCGGCCGGCGGAGCCGGGGGATCCGGCGACCGCGCCGGGTACCGCCGCCGCGGTCTTCGGCTGGGGCGATACGACGGGCGGCGGCGCGTACGCCAGCGCGCTGCGCTCGGCGCCCGTGAGGGTCCTCGCGGACCGGGAGTGCGGGCGGGCCTATCCGGGCGGCTCAGGGAGCCCTGGGGGCCGTTACGAGCCCACTACGATGCTCTGCGCGGGTGACCCCGCGGGAGGGCACGACGCGTGCCAGGGCGACAGCGGCGGGCCGCTGGTGGCGCAGGGGCGGCTCATCGGGCTCGTCTCCTGGGGGAGCGGCTGCGGACGGGCGGGGAGTCCCGGGGTCTATACGCGGGTCAGCACAGCCGTGGGCCCGGTCGCCGACGCCCTCGCGACCCGAGGAGCCGGCTGAAGGAGCAGGCTGGCGGAAGGCGGGCGGACGGGGACCGGTGGAAGGGGGCCGGAACGGGACGGAAAGCGGGTCGGCGGCCGGCGTTACGGTCCGCCTTCCGGACGCCCGCGCCCCTGCGCCGGGGCCGGGCGGCGAGGGTCTTGGGCGCCCGGGTGGAGGCATGAGAACGGGCGGCCACCCCGCGCTGGCGCGGGGTGGCCGCCCATCGGCCGGTCAGCTGTCCGGCCCTTGGCTCGTCGTGTGGATGCGAGGTGTCAGCGTTCCTCTTCACCACCGCCGGCCGGTACGGCCGTCAGTCGGTCGGTCTCATCCTGTATTTCCGCGGCGATCTTCTTGAGTTCCGGCTCGAACTTGCGTCCGTGGTGGGCGCAGAAGAGCAGTTCACCACCGCTCGACAGGAGGACGCGCAGATAGGCCTGGGCGCCGCACCGGTCGCAGCGGTCAGCCGCCGTCAGGGGGCTCGCGGGGGTCAGAACAGTAGTCACGTCGCCTCTTCTCTAGCTCGACGAGCTGTCGTACCAGGGTCAACATCCAACCAGGCCGAAAACGTTCCCGCTCGCGGCTTTTCCTCGAAAAATTCTTCCGTCGTGGCTGGATGCTGGCGGTTGGCGGCGAATGGGCCGTATTGCATCGCTGGGCTTCGCACTACGGGTTTCGCGTTGCTTGCAGATGGTGGTCAGGGTGTGTGTCCTGCCCCGGCCGGCTTGCCGGTTGTTGATGAGGACGTGCCCGGAGCCTAAATGGTTCATGCCTGGAAGGGAACGTGATGTGTGCTTCACTCCCACGAGGGATCGAACACGCATGCGACCTTGGACTAGCATGAGAAATTCGCGAGGGTGGCGTGACAACGGCTCTACCAGGGCTCTGTACCCTCTGACCGGTGACAGACGCCGGGCCTTTACCCCACGGGGCCACATCTCAAATTCAGCGAGGAGCGAACCCGCGTGACCGCCGATACGTCCGTGCCGTCCACAGCGCTGCTGACAGCAGACCGTGACGGTTCCAACTACACCGCGCGGCACCTGCTCGTCCTTGAAGGACTCGAAGCGGTCCGCAAGCGCCCCGGAATGTACATCGGGTCGACCGACAGCCGCGGCCTCATGCACTGCCTCTGGGAAATCATCGACAACTCCGTCGACGAGGCCCTTGGCGGATACTGCGACCACATTGACGTGATCCTCCACGAGGACGGCTCGGTCGAGGTCAAGGACAACGGCCGGGGCATCCCCGTCGACGTCGAGCCCAAGACGGGGCTCTCCGGCGTCGAGGTCGTGATGACCAAGCTGCACGCGGGCGGCAAGTTCGGCGGCGGCTCGTACGCCGCGTCGGGCGGTCTGCACGGTGTGGGCGCCTCCGTCGTCAACGCGCTCTCCGCCCGCCTCGACGTCGAGGTGGACCGCAACAGCTCCACCCACGCGATCAGCTTCCGGCGCGGTGTCCCCGGAATCTTCACCGAGCAGGACCCCGACAGCCCCTTCGACCCCGCGAACGGGCTGCGCAAGGCGAAGCGGGTGCCCAAGACCCGTACCGGCACCCGCGTGCGCTACTGGGCCGACCGGCAGATCTTCCTCAAGGACGCCAAGCTCTCCCTGGAGACACTGCACCAGCGCGCCCGCCAGACCGCCTTCCTGGTCCCCGGGCTGACCATCGTCGTCCGGGACGAGCGGGGACTCGCCGAGAACGAGGGCGCTCCGGTCGAGGAGACCTTCCGCTTCGACGGCGGCATCAGCGAGTTCTGCGAGTACCTGGCGCAGGACAAGGCCGTCTGCGACGTACTGCGCCTCACCGGCCAGGGCACCTTCAAGGAGACCGTGCCGGTCCTCGACGATCGGGGCCACATGACGCCCACCGAGGTCACCCGCGAACTGGGCGTCGATGTCGCGCTGCGCTGGGGCACCGGGTACGACACGACGGTCAGGTCGTTCGTCAACATCATCGCCACCCCCAAGGGCGGCACCCATGTGAGCGGATTCGAACGTTCCCTGACCAGGACGGTCAACGAGGTGCTGCGCTCGGCCAAGATGCTGCGCGTCGCCGAGGACGACGTCGTCAAGGACGACGCCCTGGAAGGGCTGACCGCCGTGGTCACCGTGCGGCTCGCGGAGCCGCAGTTCGAGGGGCAGACCAAGGAGGTCCTCGGCACCTCCGCGGCCAACCGGATCGTCGCCAATGTCATCGCCAAGGAGCTCAAGGAGTTCCTGACGTCGACGAAGCGTGACGCGAAGGCACAGGCCCGCGCCGTCCTGGAGAAGGCGGTCGCGGCCGCCCGCACCCGGATCGCGGCCCGCCAGCACAAGGACGCGCAGCGCAGGAAGACGGCGCTGGAGTCCTCCTCGCTGCCGGCCAAGCTCGCCGACTGCCGCAGCGACGACGTGGACCGCAGCGAGCTGTTCATCGTGGAGGGGGACTCCGCGCTCGGCACGGCGAAGCTGGCCAGGAACAGCGAGTTCCAGGCGCTGCTCCCGATCCGCGGCAAGATCCTCAACGTCCAGAAGGCGTCCGTCACGGACATGCTCAAGAACGCCGAGTGCGGAGCGATCATCCAGGTCATAGGGGCGGGCTCGGGCCGGACCTTCGACATCGACGCCGCCCGCTACGGCAAGATCGTGCTCCTCGTCGACGCCGACGTCGACGGCGCCCATATCCGCATCCTGCTGCTCACGCTCTTCCAGCGGTACATGCGGCCGATGGTGGAGGCGGGCCGCGTCTACGCCGCCGTACCGCCGCTGCACCGGATCGAGCTGGTCCAGCCCAAGAAGGGCCAGGACAAGTACGTGTACACGTACTCGGACAACGAGCTGCGCCAGACCCTGCTGGAGTACCAGCGGAAGAACATCCGGTTCAAGGACTCCATCCAGCGCTACAAGGGCCTCGGTGAGATGGACGCCGACCAGCTCGCGGAGACCACGATGGACCCGCGCCACCGCACCCTGCGGCGGATCAACATCGGCGACCTGGAGTCGTCCGAGCAGATCTTCGACCTGCTGATGGGCAACGAGGTCGCGCCCCG
Organism: Streptomyces sp. NPDC088124; assembly: GCF_040685895.1. Classification (NCBI taxonomy): domain Bacteria; kingdom Bacillati; phylum Actinomycetota; class Actinomycetes; order Kitasatosporales; family Streptomycetaceae; genus Streptomyces; species Streptomyces sp. NPDC088124. The sequence continues at coordinate 4,149 of NZ_JBFBJB010000099.1, forward strand.
CAAGGAGTTCATCACCAGCTCCGCCGCGACCCTGGACCGCTCGCGCATCGACGCCTGACCGGCGCCGCTCGGGGCACCGCCCGGGACACGGCCTCCACCCACGGGTGGAGGCCGTACCTCCACCCGTGATCAACCCCCGAGCCGATGCTGTGACCTGGGCTTTCTCCGTAACGTCGAGGGCGTTGAACTTCCTCGCTCCCGGAGGCCCCCGATGCCGTCCCTGTCGTCCATGTCGTCGTTGTCGTCGCTGGTCGATGCGCTCCTGATCGCCGCCGTGGTCGTCCTGGTGGTGGCGCGCCAGTTCAGGGCCCAGCGGGTGACCGCGGGCGGGCGCCGCCCGTATGTGCTGCCGGCCGTTCTGGTCCTCCTCGCCCTGCGCCGGCCCGGGCTGCTCGGCGCGCACGAGCGGCCGCTGTCCCTGGCGCTGCTCGGCGTCGAGCTGGTGGTGGGCGTGGTGATGGGGGCCGGCTGGGCCTGGACCAGCCGCCTCTGGACCGAGCCGGACGGCACGGTCCGGTCGAAGGGCACCCGGGCCACCCTCGCCGTCTGGGTCGCCGGTATCGCCGGGCGCCTCGGGCTGATGGGCGTCGGCGCCCTGCTGGGGGTCCACCAGGGCAGCGGCGCGCTGATGCTCGCGCTCGCCTCGTCCGTGCTGGTCCGCCAGGCGACCCTGACCTGGCGGGTCCGTACCGCCGCCGGGGCGGCCGGGGACGGCGGTCCCCGGGGTGACGGCACGTCGGCCGGCGGGGGAGCGCCGTACGGTGGCGGCATGGCCTCCGCGCCGTGGAAGGACCGTGTGTGACGACCGACGCCTGGACGAAATGGCCCTCGCGGGAGGCGCTCTCCCGTGAGGGCCTGACCGATGCCCGCCGGTGGCTGGCCCGTTCCGTACGCGCCGTGCTGCTGGCCGGGCTCGTGTGGTCCACTTTCAGCCAGCGCCATGTCTGCCGGCTGGGCGGCGGTCGGCGCCGTCGCCGCGCTCGGGGTCGTGGGCTTCTGCGGCTGGGCCTTCTACCGCACCACGCTGCGCCACGACCTCTGGCCCTCCCTCGGCCTGCTGGTGGTGCTGATGGGCGGGGCCCTCGCGGCGCAGGTCTCCGGGTTCGCCATCGCGTCCACCGTGTTCTGGTGCGCCTGTGCCATCACCGGCATGGAACGGCTGCCGCTCGCCGCCGCCCTGCCCGTCACGCTCGCCGCGCTCGGCGGCTATACGGCCCTCCACCACGAGACATGGCTGAATCTCACCCTCACCACCGGTGGTCTGCTGCTCGGCGGCTACGCCCTGCGGCTCGACGCGGAGGCCCGCGGCACCGCGCAGCGGCTGCTCGCGCAGGAGCGGGCCGCCCGCGCCGCGGAGGCCGAGTCCGCCGCCCTCGCGGAGCGGGCCAGGATCGCCCGGGACATCCACGACGTCCTGGCGCACAGCCTCTCCGCGCAGCTCGTGCACCTGGAGGCGGCGCGACTGCGGATCGAACAGGAACCGCCGGGCCCGTTCCGCGACCAGATCCTGGAACGGGTCGTCGCCGCGCGCTCCATGGCCCGCGAAGGACTGGCCGAGACCCGGCAGGCGCTCTCCGCGCTCCGCGGCGAGATGGCGCCCCTCGGGGAGTACCTCCGCGAGCTGGCCGCGCTGGACGGCGCCGAGGTCGAGGTGGCGGGGGAGCCGAGAGCGCTGCGCGTCGAGGCGTCCCAGACGGTGCGCCGCGTCGCCCAGGAGGCGCTGACCAACGTACGCAAGCACGCGCCCGGCGCACGGGTACGGATCCTGCTGACGTACGGCACGGACGACGTGACCCTGGACGTACGGAACTACGGTGGCCGGGGCCGGGAGGCGGACCCGGGCGGCCTGCGGGCGTCCGGCTCCGGATACGGTCTGCTGGGGATGCGGGAGCGTGCCGAACTGCTCGGCGGCACACTGGAGACCGGCCATGAGGGTCCCGGGAAGGAAGGCCCCCGGAAGGAAGGCCTTGGGACGTCCGGCGGCTCCGAGAAGAGAGGCTTCAGCGTGCGTCTGCGAGTGCCCGCATGACGGCCCGGGTGATCGTGGCCGACGACCAGTCCGTGGTGCGCGAGGGCATCGTCATGCTGCTGGGGCTGCTGCCCGGCATCGAGGTCGTCGGCGCGGCGCGGGACGGCGAGGAGGCCGTGGCCCTGGTCGCCGAACTCGCCCCCGACGTGGTCCTGATGGATCTGCGGATGCCGCACTGCGACGGGGTGGAGGCCACCCGCCGGATCCGTACCGAGCACCCGGGAACCCAGGTCGTCGTCCTCACGACGTACGCCGCCGACGACTCGCTGTTCGCCGCACTCCAGGCCGGTGCCCGCGGCTATCTCACCAAGGACGCGCAGGGCGAGGAGATCGTCCGGGCCGTCGACGACGTGCTGGCCGGGCAGGCGGGTCTCGCCCCCGCCGTGCAGCGCAGGCTGCTGGAGCACGTCACGGCCCCGCCCGCCGTGGCACCGTCCCCCGCCGAGTTGCCCGACGGGCTGACGGCACGGGAGGCCGAGGTGCTCACGCTGGTCGCCGAGGGCCTGTCCAACAAGGAGATCGCCGGGCGGCTGCACATCGGCTCGGCCACGGTGAAGACCCACATCAACAACCTCTTCGCCAAGACCGGGGTACGCGACCGTGCCCAGGCCGTGCGATACGCCTATCAACGCGGACTCATCCCGCCACCCGGGACAACCATCACCTGATGGGGTGAAATCGGCGGAGAGTCCGGCGGCCGGTCGCCGTGCTCCGACCATCCTTGCTACGCGCGCCGAAACGGTTCGCTGACAAGGAGAGTTGACCGGTGGAGAAGCAGGAAGGGCGCGACGCCGCAGCGGTGCGGCTCGACGACCCGTGGTACGACGCGCTGGCCTCGGACTGGGGCGACCCGGACGGTACGGGGACGGACCCGGCGGCCGGGAGCGCGCCTCCCGGCTCCGCGGCCGGGGCCCGCCCGGGGCCCGGAGGCGCGGTCGCGGAGGGCCGGCCCGCCGGCGACATCTACCGGGAGGTGCAGCGCAGCGCGGCCTTCCGGGAAGTACGCGGCCGGTACCGGAGGTTCGTCGTCCCGGCCACGCTCGCCTTCTTCGTCTGGTACGTCGTGTATGTCGTCGCGGCGACCGCGGCGCCGGAGCTGATGGCCCGGCCGGTGGTGGGCGCGGTGAACGTGGCGATGGCCGCGGGCCTCGGGCAGTTCCTCTCCACCTTCCTCCTCACCTGGGCGTACACCCGCCACGCCCGGCTGCACCGGGACCGCGCGGCGCTCGAACTGCGCTGGGCGGTCTTCGACCGGGAGCGCGCCGGGAAGACCGGGCCCGCGGAGCCGACGGGGACGAGCGGGGCGGCCTGGGCGAGCGGGGCACCCGGGACGGCCGGGACGAGTGGGGCACCCGGGGCACCCGGAGCGAGCGGGAGGGACGGGCGATGAGCGGTGACCACCAGACCCTGGCCCTGCTGCTGTTCAGCGCGTTCGTCGCGGTCACCCTCGGGATCACCACCTGGGTGAGCCGCCACCGCCACGGCACCGCCGAGGAGTTCTACGCGGGCGGGCGGCTCTTCTCGCCCATGGAGAACGGGTTCGCGATAGCCGGCGACTACATGTCGGCCGCCTCCTTCCTCGGTATCTCGGGGCTGATCGCCCTCTTCGGCTACGACGGCATGCTCTACTCGGTCGGCTTCCTCGTCGCCTGGCTGGTCGTGCTCTTCCTCGTCGCCGAACTCGTCCGTAACTGCGGCCGGTTCACCCTCGCCGACGTCGTCGCGTCCAGGATGGCCGAACGGCCCGTCCGGATCGCCGCGGGCACCTCCTCCGTCACCGTCTCCGTGCTCTACCTCGTGGCGCAGATGGTCGGCGCGGGGAGCCTGGTCGCGCTGCTCCTCGGCGGTACGGGCGGCGCCGTGCGGACCGGGACAGTGGTCGGTGTGGGCGCGCTGATGGTCGTCTACGTCACGCTCGGCGGGATGCGCGCCACGACCTGGATCCAGATCGTCAAGGCGGTCCTGCTCATGGCCGGTGCCGGCGCGCTGACCGCCCTGGTCCTGGTCCGCTTCCATGGGGACGTCAACGCCCTGCTGACCACGGCCGCCGCCCACAGCGGCCACGGCGGCGACTTCCTCGTTCCCGGGCTGAAGTACGGCGGCGACTGGACCGCGCGCCTCGACTTCATCAGCCTGGGGCTCGCCCTGGTCCTCGGCACGGCGGGGCTGCCGCACATCCTGTCGCGCTTCTACACCGTGCCGACCGCGCGGGCCGCCCGCCGCTCGGTCGTCTGGTCGATCGGCCTCATCGGCTGCTTCTACCTGATGACGATCGTGCTCGGCCTCGGCGCGTCGGCCCTCGTCGGCTCGGACGCGGTCCGCGCCTCCGGCGCCGCGGGGAACACCGCGGTGCCGCTGCTGGCGCTCGAACTCGGCGGCGGCGCCGGTTCGACGGGCGGTACGGTCCTGTTCGCCGTGGTCGCCGCCGTCGCCTTCGCCACCATCCTCGCCGTCGTCGCGGGCATCACGCTCGCCTCCTCGGCCTCCGTCGCCCATGACCTGTACGCCTCCCTGCGGCGCCGGCGCCGCGGTGCGACACCACGCGGCGAGGTCGCGGTGGCCCGGGGCGCGGCGGCCGGCACCGGGGCCGTGGCCATCGCGCTCAGCCTGCTCGCGCGGGAGCTGAACGTCGCCTTCCTGGTGGGGCTCGCCTTCGCGGTCGCCGCCTCCGCCAATCTGCCGGTGCTGCTCTACTCGCTGTTCTGGCGGAACTTCACCACGCGCGGCGCGGTCTGGTCCGTCTACGGCGGGCTGATTCCGGCGCTCCTGCTGGTGACGCTCTCGCCGGTGGTGTCGGGGAGCCCCGGGGCTATCTTCCCGGGGGTCGACTTCCAGGTGTTCCCGCTGGAGAACCCCGGGCTGGTCTCGATTCCGCTGGGCTTCCTCGCCGGGTGGATCGGCACCGTCACCTCCACCGAGCCGTCGGACCCGGCCCGGCACGCGGAGACCGAGGTCAGGTCCCTGACCGGCGCGGGCGCGGTCTGACCGGCCCCGAGTCCGGTACTCCCGGCGGCTGTACGTGACCGGGTCCTGCACCGCGGCCGGCGTCAGACGCTCGCCGCCCACGCGTAGCGGTGCTCCGGGCGCCCCGTCTCGCCGTACCGCAGCGTCAGCCGGACCCGGCCCGACCGCTCCAGCAGCTTGAGATAGCGCTGGGCGGTCTGCCGGCTCATCCCCGCGTGCTCCGCGATCTCCTGCGCCGAGAGCGGCCCCTCGGCCTTCATCAGCACCTGGCGGATCAGCTCGGCGGTGGTGGGGGAGTGGCCCTTCGGGAGGGACGGGGCGGTCGCGGCGGAGAGCGCCCCGAACATCCGGTCCACCTCCGACTGCTCCGCCTCACCGCCGCTCTCCAGGGTGCGGCGGAGCGTCGCGTACGCCTCCAGCTTGGCCCGCAGCCCGGCGAAATTGAACGGTTTGACGAGATACTGGAGCGCCCCGTGACGCATCGCCGCCTGGACGGTGGCGACATCGCGCGCCGCCGTCACCATGATCACGTCGGTCTGGTGGCCGAGCCGCCGCAGCTCCCGGACCACCGCGAGCCCGTTCTCGTCCGGCAGGTAGTGATCGAGCAGGATCAGATCGACGGAGTGCTCCGAGATCTTGGTCAGCGCCTCGGCGGCGGAGTGGGCCTGGGCGACGACCCGGAAGCCGGCCACCTTGGCCACATAGGCCGTGTTGATGCGCGCGACGCGGACATCGTCGTCCACGACCAGTACATCCAGTACGCCGCTCATCGTCTCTCCCCTGCGGTGGCCTGCTTCTGTGACGTGTCCACCGCCGTATCGGGTCCCTCGGGCGCCGTACCGGGCCCCACGAGCCTCTCCGGGCCCGCCCCGGTCAGCTCTCCGGCCTCGGTCAGCTCTCCGGTCTCGGTCAGCGCCTCCGGGAGGACGACCGTGAACTCCGCGCCGCCGTCCGCCGCCGCGCCCACCCGGGCGCTGCCGCCCTGCCGCTCCGCGAGCCTGCGGACCAGGGCGAGACCGAGTCCGCGCCTGCCGTGGGCCGGCGGCTTCTTGGTCGACCAGCCCTCCGTGAAGACGAGGTCGCGCCGGTCCTCCGGGATGCCGGGTCCGCTGTCGGAGACCACCACCACGACGGTACGGCCCTCGGCGCGCAGCTCCACCCCGATGCGCGGCTCCGCGGAACCCGCCGCGGCGTCCAGCGCGTTGTCGACCAGGTTGCCCACGATCGTGACCAGCCCCTGCGGGTCCACCAGCCGGTCGGGCAGCAGCGTGGCCGGCGCCAGCCGCAGCGAGACGCCACGCTCGGCGGCGACCGTCGCCTTCCCGACCAGCAGGGCCGCGGGGAGCGGATCGTGGATCCGTTCGGTGATCTGCTCGGCGGTCGCCCGGTGCACGCCGACCACCTCGGTGACGAACTCCACCGCCTCCTCGTGCAGCTCCAGCTCCAGCAGCCCGAGCAGCGTGTGCATCCGGTTCGCGTGCTCGTGGTCCTGGGCGCGCAGGGCGTCGATCAGCCCGCGGGTGGCGTCCAGCTCCCGGCCGAGCCGCTCCAGCTCGGTGCGGTCGCGCAGGGTGACGACGGCGCCCCCGTCGTCGGTGGGCATCCGGTTGGCGACCAGGACGCGGCTGCCCCGTACCGCGAGCAGGTCCTCGCCCCGTACGCGGCCGGTCAGCACCTCGGTGGTACGGCCGTCGCCCAGCACCTCGCCGAGCGGTCGGCCCGTCGCGTCGGGGCCGAGCCCCAGCAGCCGCTGCGCCTCGTCGTTCATCAGCCGGATGCGGCCCGATCCGTCCAGCGCGACGACGCCCTCGCGCAGGCTGTGCAGCATGGCCTCGCGCTCGGTGAGCAGGGCCGAGATATCGGAGAAGGCCAGGTCGTGGGTCTGGCGCTGGAGTCGCCGGGAGATCAGATACGCGGCGAGCGCCCCGGCGGCCAGGGCGCCGCCCGCGTACGCGAGGAGCCCCGGGATCGCGGCGAGCAGCCGGTCGCGGACGCTGTCGTACGCGATGCCGACCGAGACGGCGCCCACGATGGTGCCGCTCCGGTCGCGCAGCGCCACCTTGCCCCGGGCGGAACGGCCGAGCGTGCCGCTGTCCAGCTCCATGACCTCCTTGCCCGCGAGGGCGTCGCTGGGATCGGTGGAGACGACCTTGCCGATCTCGTCGAGGTCGGTGTGCGACCAGCGCACCCCGCGCTTGTCCATGATCACCACATACTCGGCGCCGGTGGCCCGTCTGATCCGCTCGGCCTCGGCCTGCACCGGTCCGCCGGCCGTCGGGCGGGTGGCCACCAGGTCCTCGGCGACCGGTACGGAGGCGGTGGTCTCGGCGATGGCGAGCGCGCGGCGCATCGCCTGGTCGTCCAGCTCGGCGCTGAACGGGGCCAGGAAGAGGCCGGTGGCCAGCACGGTGACGCCCGCGGCGATGGCGAGCTGCATCAGCAGCACCTGGGAGAAGACCCGGCGTGGCCAGCCGAATCGCCGTCGTCTGCCCCCGGTGCTCGGTCGGGCGCTCATGTACACGAACGGTAGAGGGCGCGGCGCGCTTTCCGAAATTTCGGCGGATTCGGCACCCGAGGGGTGGCCCGCGGCGCCCGTACCGCGCACCGCGGCGCCCCTATCCTGGTCCGGGCGCCGGGCGTCATGATCATCTGCCCGGCGGCCGGTTCCAGGACCCGACGACGCAGCACGGAGGCGCGACGCGTGAGCAGGAAGCAGATCCCGGTGGTCGTTCTCGCGGGCTTTCTGGGGTCGGGGAAGACGACCCTGCTCAACCATCTGCTGCGGCGCCGGGCCGGCAACCGGATCGCGGTGGTCGTCAACGACTTCGGGGCCATCGAGATCGACGCCATGACGGTCGCGGGACAGGTCGGTTCGACGGTCTCGCTCGGCAACGGCTGTCTGTGCTGCGCGGTCGACGCGAGCGAGCTCGACGGCTATCTGGAGCGGCTGACCCGCCCGGCCGCGCGGATCGACCTGATCGTCATCGAGGCGAGCGGACTGGCCGAGCCGCAGGAACTCGTCCGGATGATCCTCGCCGGGGACAACCCGCACACGGTGTACGGGGGGCTGGTCGAGGTGGTGGACGCCGCCGAGTTCGACGCGACCCGCCGGCGCCATCCGGAGATCGACCGCCATCTCGCGATCGCCGATCTGGTGGTCCTCAACAAGACCGACCGGGTGGCGGAGGCGGACCACGCGCGGATCCTCGACGTCCTGGGGACGCTGGGCCCGGGGACGCCGGTGGTCTCCGCGTCGTACGGCAGGATCGACCCGCAGCTGCTCTTCGACCCGGCCGTCCGGCCCGCCGAGGAGGAGAAGGCGCGCCAGCTCTCCTTCGAGGACCTGCGGTTCGAGGACCCGCACGGGGGCGGGGACCACACGGGCGACGACGGGATCCACGACGCGGGCCACGAGGGGCATCTCCACACGGCGTACGAGAGCGTGTCCTTCACCGCGACCGCCCCGATGCGCCCGCGCCGGCTGATGGCGTTCCTGGACTCCCGGCCCCCGGGGCTCTACCGGATCAAGGGGTACGTCGACTTCGGCACGGGCGATCCGGACCACCGGTACGCGGTGCACGCGGTCGGCCGCTTCCTGCGCTTCCACCCGGAGCCCTGGGCCCGGGGAACGGAACGCGTCACCCAGCTCGTCCTGATCGGCTCGGGCATCGACGGGGACGCGCTGCTCAAGGAGCTGGCGGCGTGCCAGGAGACCGGGGCGGAGGCGGCCGGGGCCCCGGTCGAGCAGCGTGACATGTGGGGAGTCCTGCGCTACGTACCGGACCCGTCCGGGGCTGAGAACCCTTCGGGGGCCGGGTCCGAGGACCCGGCCCCCGAGAGCGGCCGGTAGAGCGCCCGCCGTCAGTGCGCGGGTCCGGCCAGTACGTCGACCTGTGCCGCGAACGGCGTGCCCGAGCCGTCCCTGCGGGGGTCGGGCTCCGGCAGCCCGACCGGTGTGCCGTTCTTCTGCGCCGCGCGTGCCGGGCTCGCCCCCGCCCAGGCCAGGACCAGCATGTCCTCGCCCTTCAGGAACCGGTGACAGCGCACTCCGCCGGTCGCCCTGCCCTTGCGCGGGTACTGGTCGAACGGCGTGAGCTTCGCCGTACGCACGGAGTCGTCCAGCGTGCCGTGCGATCCGGTGACCGTGAAGACCACCGCGTCCGCCGCCGGGTCGACCGCGGTGAACGAGATCACCGCGGCGTCGTCGGCGAGCTTGACGCCCGCCATGCCACCCGCGGCCCGCCCCTGCGGCCGTACCTGCCCCGCCGGATAGCGCAGGAGCTGGGCGTCGGAGGTGATGAAGACGAGGTCCTCCTCGCCCGTACGCAGCTCGGCGCCGCCGACGACACGGTCGCCCTCCTTGAGGGAGATGACCTCCAACTCGTCCTTGTTGGACGGGTAGTCCGGGACGACCCGCTTGACGACGCCCTGGAGCGTGCCGAGCGCGAGCCCCGGGGACGACTCGTCCAGCGTCGTCAGACAGACCAGCTCCTCGCCGTCCTCCAGCGCCAGGAACTCCGCGACGGGCGCCCCGCCCGACAGGTTCGGTGTCGCGGCGGTGTCCGGGAGCCGGGGCAGGTCGATCACGGAGAGCCGCAGCAGCCGTCCCGCCGAGGTCACCGCGCCGACATCGCCGCGCGCCGTCGCCGGCACGGCCGAGACGATCACGTCGTGCTTGACGCGCCGGCCCTCACCCGCGTCCAGCGGCTCGCCGTTGGCCGTACGGGCCAGCAGCCCGGTGGAGGAGAGCAGCACGCGGCACGGGTCGTCGGCGACCTCCAGCGGCACCGAGGCCACCGACGCGGCGCCCGACTCCAGCAGCACCGTGCGGCGCGGGGTGCCGAACTTCTTCGCCACCGCGGCCAGTTCCGAGGAGACCAGCTTGCGCAGCTCGGCGTCCGACTCCAGGATGCCCGTCAGCTCGTCGATCTCGCCGTTGAGCCGGTCGCGCTCGCCCTCCAGCTCGATCCGGTCGAACCGGGTGAGCCGGCGCAGCGGCGTGTCCAGGATGTACTGCGTCTGGATCTCGCTGAGCGAGAAGCGCTCGATCAGCCGCTCCTTGGCCTGCGCCGAGTTGTCGCTCGACCTGATCAGCCGGATGACCTCGTCGATGTCGACGAGCGCGGTGAGCAGTCCCTCGACCAGATGGAGCCGGTCACGCCGCTTCGTCCTGCGGAACTCGCTGCGCCGGCGCACCACGGAGAACCGGTGGTCCAGATAGACCTCCAGCAGTTCCTTGAAGCCGAGCGTCAGCGGCTGGCCGTCCACCAGCGCCACATTGTTGATGCCGAAGGACTCCTCCAGCGGCGTCAGCTTGTAGAGCTGCTCCAGGACCGCTTCCGGCACGAAGCCGTTCTTGATCTCGATGACCAGGCGCAGGCCGTGCGAGCGGTCCGTGAGGTCCTTGACGTCGGCGATGCCCTGGAGCTTCTTCGCGGAGACCAGGTCCTTGATCTTCGCGATGACCTTCTCGGGGCCGACCGTGAAGGGCAGTTCCGTGACGACGATGCCCTTGCGGCGGGGGGTGACGTCCTCCACCGTCGCCGTCGACCGGATCTTGAAGGTGCCCCGGCCCTTCTCGTACGCGTCCTTGATGCCCGTCAGCCCGACGATCCGGCCGCCGGTCGGCAGGTCGGGACCGGGCACGAAACGCATCAGCGTCTCCAGGTCGGCGCCCGGGTGCTTGATGAGGTGGCGGGCCGCCGCCACGACCTCGCCCAGGTTGTGCGGCGGCATGTTCGTCGCCATGCCGACCGCGATGCCGGTGGCCCCGTTGACCAGCAGGTTGGGGTACGCGGCCGGGAGAGTGACCGGTTCGCGCTCCTGGCCGTCGTAATTCGGCTCGAAATCGACGGTGTCCTCGTCGATCGACTCGGTCATGAGCGACGTCGCGTCGGCCATCCGCGCCTCGGTGTACCGCATGGCGGCCGGCGGGTCGTCGTTCCCGAGGGAGCCGAAGTTGCCGTGGCCGTCCACCAGCGGCAGCCGCATCGAGAACGGCTGTGCCATGCGGACCATGGCGTCGTAGATGGAAGCGTCCCCGTGCGGGTGGAGCTTGCCCATCACCTCACCGACGACGCGGGCGCACTTCACGTAACCGCGGTCGGGGCGCAGGCCCATCTCGTTCATCTGGTACACGATGCGGCGGTGCACCGGCTTCAGGCCGTCCCGGGCGTCCGGCAGGGCCCGGGAGTAGATCACCGAGTACGCGTACTCAAGGAAGGAGCCCTGCATTTCATCGACCACGTCGATGTCGAGGATCTTCTCCTCGAAGTCCTCCGGCGGCGGGGTCTTGGTGCTGCGGCGGGCCATCGCGGCTGCGGCTCCTTCACAAGTTCTGTACGGCAACTTCTGGAACTGACGCGGACCATTGTGGACCGCGCCACTGACAACGCCGACCTCGACCCGTCGTTGGGACGGGAAGGGGCGCGTGTCGGAAGGGTGCCAGATCCCGGACCTGTTACGGGAACTTCGCCAGGTGTCGGCACGCTTGCATACAGTGGCAGGACTTCTCCATATCGCGATCGAAGGGACGTACATGCCCATGGGTCACACGGCCACAGCGCAGGCCGGTTCCGGCGGCCTGACAGCGACTGAGCACCGCCTGGCCAACGGCCTCCGCGTGGTGCTCTCCGAGGACCACCTGACCCCGGTCGCCGCGGTCTGCCTCTGGTACGACGTCGGCTCGCGCCACGAAGTCAAGGGCCGTACCGGCCTTGCCCACCTTTTCGAGCACCTGATGTTCCAGGGCTCGGCGCAGGTGTCCGGGAACGGCCACTTCGAACTGGTGCAGGGGGCCGGCGGTTCCCTCAACGGCACCACCAGCTTCGAGCGCACCAACTACTTCGAGACCATGCCCGCCCACCAGCTCGAACTGGCGCTCTGGCTGGAAGCCGACCGGATGGGCTCCTTGCTCGCCGCGCTCGACGAGGAGTCCATGGAGAACCAGCGGGACGTCGTCAAGAACGAGCGCCGCCAGCGGTACGACAATGTGCCATACGGTACGGCCTTCGAACGACTGACCGCGCTCTCCTACCCCGAGGGCCACCCGTACCACCACACGCCGATCGGCTCGATGGCCGACCTGGACGCGGCCACCCTGGAGGACGCCCGCGCGTTCTTCCGTACGAACTACGCGCCGAACAACGCGGTCCTCTCCGTCGTCGGCGACATCGATCCGGAGCGCACCCTCGCCTGGATCGAGAAGTACTTCGGCTCCATCCCCTCCCACGACGGCAAGCAGCCGCCGCGCGACGGCACCCTCCCCGAGACCATCGGCGAGCAGCTGCGCGAGGAGGTCCTGGAGGAGGTCCCGGCCCGCGCGCTGATGGCCGCCTACCGGCTGCCGCACGACGGCACCCGCGCGTGCGACGCCGCCGACCTGGCGCTCACCGTCCTCGGCGGCGGCGAGTCCTCCCGCCTCCACAACCGGCTGGTACGGCGCGACCAGACGGCGGTCGCCGCCGGCTTCGGACTGCTGCGGCTGGCGGGCGCCCCTTCCCTCGGCTGGCTGGACGTGAAGACGTCCGGCGGCGTCGAGGTCCCGGAGATCGAGACCGCCGTCGACGAGGAGCTGGCCCGGTTCGCCGCCGAGGGCCCCACCGCCGAGGAGATGGAGCGGGCCCAGGCCCAGCTCGAACGCGAATGGCTGGACCGGCTCGGCACGGTCGCGGGCCGCGCCGACGAACTGTGCCGGTTCGCCGTCCTGTTCGGCGACCCCCAGCTCGCGCTGAGCGCCGTCGACCGCGTCCTGGACATCACCGCGGACGAGGTCAGGGATGTCGCCGCGGCGCGACTGCGCCCCGACAACCGGGCGGTGCTGGTGTACGAGCCGGTCACTCCCGACGACGTGGCGGACGCCGACGCCGACGCCGACGCCGACGCCGCCGAGACCGACGAGCACGAGGGGACGGACCAGTGACCGACGCTGCCGTGACCATGGAGTTCCACCCGCGGCCGACCGCGGGCGAGGCCAAGCCCTGGGCCTTCCCGGCCCCCGAGCGCGTCACGCTCGACAACGGCCTGACGGTGCTGCGCTGCGACCGGCCGGGACAGCAGGTGGTGGCCGTCGAGATCAATCTCGACGCCCCGCTGGACGCCGAGCCCGAAGGGCTCGACGGCATCGCCACGATCATGGCGCGGGCGCTCTCCGAGGGCACCGACAAGCACAGCGCCGAGGAGTTCGCCGCCGAGCTGGAGCGCTGCGGCGCCACCCTCGACGCGCACGCGGACCACCCGGGCCTGCGGGTCTCCCTGGAGGTCCCCGTCTCCCGGCTGCTCAAGGCGCTCGGCCTGCTCGCCGAGGCGCTGCGCGCCCCTGCCTTCGCCGACAGCGAGGTCGAACGGCTCGTACGGAACCGGCTCGACGAGATCCCGCACGAGACCGCCAACCCGGGCCGGCGCGCCGCCAAGCAGCTCTCGAAGGAGCTGTTCCCGGCCGCGCTGCGCATGTCCCGGCCGCGCCAGGGCACCGAGGAGACCGTGGCGCGCATCGACGCCGCGGGCGTCCGCGCCTTCTACGAGGCGCACGTACGTCCCGCCACGGCCACCGCGGTCGTCGTCGGCGACCTCGCGGGCGTCGACCTGGACGGGATCCTCGCGGACACCCTCGGCGCCTGGACGGGCGACACCGCGGCGCCCCGGCCCGTACCGGCGATCACCGCCGACGACACTGGCCGTGTGGTCATCGTGGACCGCCCCGGCGCCGTCCAGACGCAGCTCCTGATCGGCCGGATCGGCGCCGACCGGCACGACCGCGTCTGGCCCGCGCAGGTGCTCGGCACGTACTGCCTGGGCGGCACGCTCACCTCCCGGCTCGACCGCGTGCTGCGCGAGGAGAAGGGCTACACCTACGGCGTACGCGCCTTCGGCCAGGTGCTGCGCTCCTCGGCGCCGTCCTCCCCGGACGGGGCGACGGGCGCCGCGATGCTCGCCATCAGCGGCTCCGTGGACACCGCGTCCACGGGACCGGCGCTCGACGACCTCTGGACGGTGCTGCGCACCCTCGCCGCCGAGGGGCTCACGGACGCCGAACGCGATGTGGCCGTGCAGAACCTGGTGGGCGTCGCGCCGCTCAAGTACGAGACGGCCGCCTCCGTCGCCGGCACGCTGGCCGACCAGGTCGAGCAGCACCTTCCGGACGACTTCCAGGCGCAGCTCTACGCCCGGCTGGCCGAGACGGGCACGGTCGAGGCGACGGCCGCCGTCGTCAACGCCTTCCCGGTGGACCGGCTCGTCACCGTTCTGGTCGGCGACGCGGCGCAGATCAAGGAGCCGGTCGAGGCTCTGGGAATCGGTGAAGTGACGGTTGTCACAGGCTGATTCGTCTTGCGAGGGAACCCCGGCGGCCATGGCCGCCGGGGTTCTGCTTTATGTCCGCTTTGATGGGGAGGGTGCCTGTCTGCCCTGTGGTGTGCGCTACAAAAAACCTTGTCTGTTTGGTTATTGAAAGACCGGCCGCTTAGCGTCGGTCCGGCTGTTCGCCGTTGCGCCACATCCGTGGCACCGGGCAGCCATCGCCGAGTCCCCGTCAGACGCTGTGCCATACCTGGTGCGGCGGGGGAGCCGGGGACCCACGTCCCTGGGGTGAATCGGACGGCCTTCGCGGGCACACCGCGCGCGGAGGGGTCCGTAGGAGACCTTCCTGCTCCGAACCCGTCAGCTAACCCGGTAGGCGAGAGGGAAGGAAAGGACCAGCCACTCCATGGCGTTCACCCGTGCCACCGGGAAGCACCGCGCCCCGCACCGCATCACCTGCAAGGGCGCGAGCGCCGCCGGGTTCGCGACGCTGACCGCGACCGGCGTCATCGGGTCCCTCGCCTCCCCGGCCCTCGCCGCCGGCACCGGTGCCGAAGCGGTCTCGGAGACCGGCCTGACCCAGGTCATCGCCATCGGCGACGCCGTCGCCGGCGCGGTCGACGACCAGGCCGAGGCCCAGCGCCACGCCGCCGAGAAGGCCGAGCGCCTGAAGGCCGAGGCCACGGCGCGCGCCGCCGCCAAGGCCGAGGCGGAGCGCAAGGCGGAGGCCCGCGCGAAGGAACTGCGCGAGGAGCGGGAGCGCGCCGCACGCGCCGAGGAGCGCAAGCGGCTGAACACCTTCCAGCTCCCCGTCGCCGGCTCCTACGTCACCACCGGCTACCACACCGGCGGCTCCCTCTGGTCCTCCGGCAGCCACTCGGGCGTCGACTTCCGTGCCGCGTCCGGCACCTCGGTCGTGGCGGTCGGCGCGGGCACCGTCGTCGAGGCCGGCTGGGGCGGCTCGTACGGCAACAACATCGTCCTCAGGATGGCGGACGGCACCTACACCCAGTACGGCCACCTCTCCTCGATCGGCGTCTCCGTCGGCCAGAGCGTCGCCGCGGGCGAGCGGATCGGGCTCTCGGGCGCCACCGGCAACGTCACGGGGCCGCACCTCCACTTCGAGGCCAGGACGAGCGCCGACTACGGCTCCGACATGGACCCGGTCGCGTACCTGCGCGCGCACGGCGTCGGGGTCTGACCGCTTTCCGCTCCCCCCGCGTACCTCTCCGGGCCCGTCCGCCCACGTCGCTCCGTCCCTCCCGCGTACGGCTCTCCGCCTCCGCGCTGGCCAAAAGATATCCATGGATTCCGGGCACCCATCGGAAATTCGCGTTGACTGCAATAGAGTCACGGAACAGGCGTCAATCGGCAGTGTTTCGCGCGGATTAAGGCGGAGGTTCGGACATGCGCATTCCGGCGCATTCGGTATGCACGGCCATTCGCGACGACATCGTCTCCGGACTGTTCGAGCGGGGCAGCCGGCTCACCGAGGAGCAGCTCGCGCGGCGCTACGGCGTCTCCCGCGTCCCGGTGCGCGAGGCGCTGCGCACGCTGGAATCGGAAGGCTTCGTGACCACGCGCCGCCATGTCGGCGCGTGTGTCGCCGAGCCCACGGAGCAGGAGGCCGCGGACCTGCTGGAGGTACGGCTGCTGCTGGAGCCGCTGGGAGCGGCGCGCGCCGCCCAGCGCCGCACGGAGGCCCATCTCAAGGTCCTCCGCGGCCTGGTCAGGCTGGGCCAGGAGCGGGCTCGCAGGGGCCAGGGCGAGGATCTGCGCGCGCTGGGCGCCTGGTTCCACGAGACGCTCGCCCAGGCGTCCGGCAGCCCCGCGCTCACCTCGCTGCTCACCCAGCTGCGCCACAAGATCGCCTGGATGTACGTGGTCGAGCAGCCCAGCCACCCGGTGGAGTCCTGGGCGGAGCACGGCGCGATCGTGGACGCGGTGGCGCGCGGCGACGGCGAGCGCGCGCGGGCGCTCACCACCCTGCACACGGAGCGCACCGTGGTGGTGTACCGGCTGCGCCGCCCCGACCGGGGGCGCGACCAAGGCCGTGAGCGGGAAAAGGTGAGGGCTTCGCAACATGCCGTAAACATCGCAAGCGCACGGCATTAACAATCGCGCCGTATACAAAGAGAAAGAAATGGGTGCGGCCTATTCTCTGCTGCCCGCAGACAGTCGCCCGCACGAAAAGACGCCGCACCAAAAGACGGACGAAAAGACGGAGCCGTGGGGGGGGGGGGGGGGGGGGCGCCCCGGCGAGCCCGGGGGGAGTGTAGTAGCCGGGAGCGGCAGCCGCGGAGCCGAAGA
>NZ_JBFBJB010000100.1:0-18791 GCF_040685895.1 Streptomyces sp. NPDC088124
GCGGGGCACCGCCCCCCCCGGGCCCGCGCCCCCCACGACCTCCCGGGACCCGCCCCCCCCCCCGCCCCCCCCCCCCCCCCGCCCCCCCCCGCGCGCCCCCCCCCCGCCGCCCCCCGGCCGGCCGTCCGGGGAGAGCGCGAAGGGGGAGGGGGTGGCGGAGGAGAGGGGCACGAGGTAGGGGCGGCAGCCGAGCGGGAAGGAGAGGTCGCCGGTGTGGACGTCGTACACCGGGTCGAAGCCGCGCCAGGAGAGGAAGGCGAGATAGCGGCCGTCGCTGGTGAAGACCGGATTCTCGTCCTCGAAGCGGCCGTTGGTGACGTCGACGACGGTACGGGCGAAACTCCCGGCGATCTTGGCGAGTTTGATCTGGCGGAGCGAACGGCCGATCCCGGGGTGGGACCAGGCGAGCCAGCCGCCGTCGGGGGAGAAGGCGAGATCGGTGACGGGGCCGTTGATGGAGCGGATCAGCTCGGTGACGATGTCGGGGGCGGTGCCGTCATCGGTACTGTCACCGCCGCCGTCACCGGGGTCCGGGTCCGGATCGGCGCCGGGTTCGGGGGTGGGGGCCCTGCTTTCGGCGCTGCTGTCGTTCCCGCTGTCGCTGTCCTCGCTGCCGTCGCTGTCGTGGTCGCCCGCCGGGTCGCTGTCCGCGTCTTCGGCACTCTTGGCGGCGGGGTCCGTCACCCTCGTGGCGCCCGCCGGCTCGGCGGCGCCTCCGGTCTCCGTACCGGCCGTACCCTCTGCGACCTCCGTGACCCCTGCCGCCTCCCCGATCTCTCCGATCTCCCCGGCCTCCGTGCCCTCCTCCTCGTCCGTCACGTCGACCAGCAGCAGCCGGCCGTCGTGCGCGGCGACCGCGATGGTGGTGCCGTCCGGGTCGGCCACCATGTCCAGGACCCGGCCCAGCCGGCCGGAGGCGAGGCGGCGTGGGGGGCGGTCGCCGGTCGCGCGGGGGAGGTAGGCGATCTCGATCGCGTCCTCGCCGTCCGCGTCCGTGACGTACGCGACCTGGCCGCCGCTGCCGAGCATCACCGGGTTGCGTACCCGTACCCCCGGAGTGTCCGCGATCGTGCGGGCCGGGCCGTCGCGGTGGGTGAGCCAGTAGAGGCTGCCGCGTACGGAGACCGCGCTCGCCCGGCCCGTCAGGTCCACGGAGACGGCGTCGATGTGGCGGGAGGCCGGGACCTGGTAGCCGCGCCGCCCGGCGCGCGGCCCGCCCAGCCGTACGCGCAGCTTGCGCGGCACCGAGTCCGGGGTCAGCGCGTCCACCAGCCAGAGGTCGCCCGCGCACTGGTAGACCACCCGGCGCCCGTCCGACGACGCGTGGCGGGCGTAGAAGGAGTCGTGGTCCGTGTGGCGGGTGAGATCCGTGCCATCGGGGAGGCAGGAGTAGAGATTGCCGACGCCCTCGTGGTCGGAGAGGAACGCGATGCGCCCGCCGACGAACATCGGGCATTCGAGATGGCCGCCGATGTCCGCCAGCAGCCGTTGGCCGTGCAGCCAGAGCCGGCCCATGGCGCCGCCCCGGTACCGCTTCCACGCGGCGGGTTCGTGCGGCGGCTTCCCCGTGAGCAGGAGCGTGCGGCGCTCGCCGCCGTCCGGCTCCGCACCCGGCGCTGCGTCGGTGACCGGCAGGTCCGTGATCGCGATGTCCGACACCGGGCCCCATGGCAGCGCCCCGCCCGGGGAGCCGTCCGTGGGCAGGCTGTAAGCCCAGGCGAAGTACGAGAACGGCTGGCCGTGCGAGGAGACGGCGAGGATCTGAGCCTCGCCGTTCTTGTCGGGGGGCGTCCAGCCGCAGACGCGGGTGTCGGTCGCGCCCCAGTAGGTGAGCCGGCGCGCGGGCCCGCCCTCCACCGGGGCGAGATGGATCTCGGGGTCGAGGCTGCGCCAGTTCGTGTAGGCGATGTGCCGGCCGTCCGGCGAGAAGCGGGGATGGCCGATCCGGGTGCGGTCGACGGTCACCCGCCATGCGCGCTCGGGCTGTTGCCCGGGCGGCACGAGGGGGGCGACCCAGAGGTCGTCCTCGGCCACGAAGCACAGCGAGTCGTCGTGAAGGTGCGGGAAGCGAAGGTACGCGGTCTCGTCACTCACCCCCCAATGCTGCCCTTTGGGTCCGCTCTTCGCCTCCGGGACGGCCTCTTTCGGAACTCCGTTCGGTTGTGCGGGTGGGGTGCGGGCGGCCGTGCGATCGGTGTGTGGGCGGTGTGCGGGCGGCGTGGCCCAGCCCACAAAAGAAACTCTTCCGTTTCGCTGAGCCCCGGTCTATCTTCGTACTGTACGAAACCGTTTCGTTCGCTGGAGGTCGATCGTGGCACGCGGCAGACTCACGCCCGAGCGCGAGTCCGAGCTGTACAACGCCGTGCTCGATCTCCTGCGCGAGGTCGGCTATGACGCCCTCACCATGGACGCCATCGCCACCCGCACCCGTTCCAGCAAAGCCACCCTCTACCGCCAGTGGGGGAGCAAGCCGGAACTGGTCGCCTCTGCCATGCGGTGCACGAAGCCGCATGACATCGGGCAGGTCAACACCGGTTCGCTGCGCGGGGACTTCCTCGCTCTCGTCGGAATGACCGAAGAACACAAGATGGCGGAGGACGCCGCGCTGATGCGGGGTCTGTTCCATGCCGTCCACACCAACCCGGACCTGCTCCAGGCGCTGAGGGAGGTACTCATCGACCCCGAGGTCGCGGCGTTCCACGAGATGGTCCAGCGCGCCGTGGACCGTGGTGAGATCGCCGCCGGCAACCCGGCGGTGAAGTACCTCATCCACATGATGGTCGGCGCCTTCGTCGCACGGCAGCTCATCGAGGACGTACCGCCCGATACCGCCTTCCTTCAGTCGTACCTGGACTCCGTGGTCTTCCCCGCCCTCGGTGTGTGAACCGCCTCAACCTTCCCCGTAACACCTGTAACACCTGTAACACCCGTAACACCCGCAGTACTCACAGCACCCGCAGCACCTGACGCGTATCCGCTCTTCGCCGTCGGGACGGCTCCCCATGCCCTCATCACCCTCCATAGACCCGGGAGTACGCCCTCGTGGCCACGTTTCTCTACAAGCTCGGACGGCTCGCCTTCCGGCGCCGCCGCTATGTCGCCCTGGTGTGGGTGGCACTGCTGGCGCTCGCCGGAGTCGGCGCCGCCACCGCGTCCACCGCCACCTCCAGTTCCTTCTCCATACCGGGTACGGAGGCCCAGAAGGCCTTCGACCTGCTGGAACAACGTTTCCCCGGAGCGAGCGCCGACGGCGCGACCGCCCGCGTCGTCTTCAAGGCCCCCGACGGCGGGAAGATGACCGACGCCGCCAACAAGGCCGAGGTCCAGAAGATCACCGGTGAGCTGAAGAGCGGCTCCGACCAGGTCGCCTCGGTGACCGACCCGTATGCCACGCGGGCCGTCTCGCAGGACGGTACGACGGCCTATCTCTCGGTCTCGTACAAGGTCGACACGGCGAGGCTGACCGACGCGACCCGTGCCGCGCTCGAAGAGACCGGCGGCGACGCCCGGGACCGGGGGATGACGGTGGAGGTCGGCGGGGACGCCCTCCAGGCGGAGCCCGCGATCGGGGGGATCACCGAGGTCATCGGCGTGGCCCTCGCCGCGGTGGTGCTCCTCATCACCTTCGGCTCGCTGGTCGCGGCCGGACTGCCGCTGCTCACCGCGCTCGTCGGGGTCGGCGTCGCCATCTGTGCGATCACGGCGCTGGCCAACCCTCTTGACCTGGGCTCGAACTCCTCCGCCCTCGCGATGATGATCGGCCTCGCGGTCGGTATCGACTACGCGCTGTTCATCGTCTCCCGGTACCGCGCCGAGCTGGCCGAGGGCAGGGAGCGCGAGGAGGCGGCCGGACGGGCCGTCGGCACCGCCGGATCCGCTGTCGTCTTCGCCGGGCTCACGGTCGTGATCGCCCTCGCGGGCCTGGCCGTCGTCAACATCCCCGTGCTCACCAAGATGGGCTTCGCCGCCGCCGGCACGGTGGTACTGGCCGTGCTCATCGCGCTCACCCTCGTCCCGGCGGCGCTCGGCTTCGCGGGCAAGCGGATCCATGGGCGCAAGGCCCGCGCGGCGATGGAGAGCCAGGCCACGGACGTGGCGGCGGGGGAGGGGCCCGACGCTTCCGGGAAGCCCAACATGGGTACCCGCTGGGCGCGCTTCATCCTGCGCCGTCCGGTCGCCGTCCTGGTCACCGCGGTCCTCGGCCTCGGAGTCCTCGCCCTTCCGGCCACCTCCCTGGAGCTGGGCCTGCCGGACGACGGCTCGCAGGCGCCCAGCACCACCCAGCGCAAGGCGTACGACCTGCTCTCCGACGGGTTCGGCCCCGGTTTCAACGGGCCGCTGATCGTCCTGGTCGACGGCAAGGCCGAGAACAACGCCAAGGCGGCGGCCAACACGGTCACCGAGCAGGTGAAGCAGCTGCCCGGCGTCGCGGCCGTCACGCCCGCCACCCTCAACAAGGCCGGCGACACCGCGACCATCACGGTGATCCCCAAGGACCGTCCGTCCTCGGTCGGGACCGAGGAACTGGTCCACTCCATCCGGGACGCGGGCGGCACGATCAAGGCGGACGACGGGGCGGACGTCCTGGTCACCGGCGCCACCGCCATGAACGTGGACTTCGCTCAGAAGGTGAACGACGCGCTGATCCCGTATCTCGCGCTCGTCGTCGGCCTCGCGTTCCTGCTGCTGATGGTGGTCTTCCGGTCGGTCCTCGTGCCCCTCAAGGCGGCCCTCGGCTTCCTGCTCTCCGTCGTCGCCACGCTCGGCGCGGTCGTCGCGGTCTTCCAGTGGGGCTGGCTGGGCAGCCTGTTCGGGGTCGAGCAGACCGGCCCGGTGATGGCGCTGATGCCGATCCTCATGGTGGGCGTGGTCTTCGGCCTCGCGATGGACTACGAGGTCTTCCTCGTCACCCGCATGCGGGAGGCGTACGTCCACGGGGAGCGGCCCGGCGAGGCGATCGTCACCGGCTTCCGGCACAGCGCGCGGGTGGTCACGGCGGCCGCGGCGATCATGATCGCGGTCTTCGCGGGCTTCATCGGTGCCGGTGAGTCGATGATCAAGATGATCGGCTTCGCGCTCGCGTTCGCCGTTCTCGTCGACGCGTTCGTGGTCCGTATGGCCATCGTGCCGGCCGCGCTCGCGCTCCTGGGGAAGAAGGCCTGGTGGCTGCCGCGCTGGCTGGACCGGGCGCTGCCCAACGTGGACGTCGAGGGCGAGGCGCTGAACAAGCACGGCGCGGACGCCCCGAACGGTTCCGGCGGCGGTCGGGACGGCGGTTCGGACCCGGATCGCGAGCTGGTGCGCGTCTGAGGCACCCCTCCAGCTCCGGGGCCCCGACCGAGCGGTGAGGCGGCCCCGGACCGCGCCGGCGCCGTGGGGACGGGAGCCGGGGCAGGCGAGCGGCCCGGTCCGTACCCCCCGAGAGGGGGCGTACGGACCGGGCCGCTCGCGTATGCGGGTAAGCGCCTGTGCGCTGCTTTTGCGTGTGTACAGGCGGCCCCTCAGGTGGTGTGGTGCAGGGGTTTGGTCAGCTTGGTCAGTTCGCTCTCGACCTCGATGTCGTGGCGCTCCTGCCCCGCCGGGACCATCGCGTACGAACGCTTCAGGAACCGGCGCAGCGTCGCGGAGTCGAACTGCACCACCGCCACTCCGTCCGGCGAGTGGAACTCCACCACGGTCTGGGCCCGGCCGCAGGGCCACACCTGGACGTCACCGTCACCGGACGGCAGCCGCAGACCCGAGTCGAGGAGGTCGCGGGCGAAGGCCCAGACCACCTCGCCGCGCTCGCGGTCGGCGGAGACCTCGGGCGGGAACACGACACGCAGGGCGAGCGGATCAGCGCCGTCGTAGCGCAGGGTGACCGGGACGGTCCTGAGATGGGGGGAGTCCGTGACGATACGGGCCTTGGCCGGTTGCTCGACGACGGGAGACATCGACTCACGCCTCCTTAATTATCGGACTTTTAACTCTTAATCGTACATATCACCCAGCGCAAGTGCTGGGGCGGACGTAACTTGCAGTTCATCTGCTCTTGCAACTAGTTCGCAAGAGGCCGGTATCATCAGGCGCCATGCATGTCCCCGACGGATTCATCGACCTGCCCGTCTCCGCCGCCACCGGTGTCGTCGCCGCTGCCGCCGTCGCGGTCAGCCTGCGCGGCGCGCGCCGCGAACTGGACGAGCGCACCGCTCCGCTCGCCGGACTCGTCGCCGCCTTCGTCTTCGCCGTACAGATGCTGAACTTCCCGGTCGCCGCCGGGACCAGCGGCCATCTGCTGGGCGGGGCACTGGCGGCGATACTCGTCGGCCCGTACACCGGCGTCCTCTGCATCTCCGTCGTCCTGCTCATGCAGGGCATCCTCTTCGCCGACGGCGGGCTCACCGCGCTCGGCGTCAACATCACCGACATGGCCGTCGTGACGACCGTCGTCGCGTACGCCCTCTTCCGCGGCCTGGTCAGGATCCTTCCCCGCACCCGCCGCTCGGTGACCGTGGCGTCCTTCGCCGCCGCGCTGCTCTCCGTACCGGCCGCGGCGCTCGCCTTCACCGCTCTCTACGCGATCGGCGGTACGTCGGACGTGCCGCTCGGCAGGACGCTCGCCGCGATGGTCGGCGTCCACCTCGTCATCGGGATCGGCGAGGCCGCGATCACCGCGTTCACCGTCGGCGCCGTCATCGCCGTACGCCCGGACCTGGTGTACGGGGCGCGCGGGCTGACCGCGCCGCTGAAGCTGCGGGTGGGCGGGGAACTGGTCGACGCCGCCCCCGCGTCCGCCCCCGCCGCGCCGGGGCCGGCCCGGTCGGCCCGCCGGGTCTGGGCGGCCGGCCTGGTGACCGCCCTCGTCCTGGCCGGATTCGTCTCCTTCTACGCCTCCGCCGACCCCGACGGCCTGGAGAGGGTCGCCGCCGACCAGGGCATCGACAAGAAGACGGAGCGGCACCACACCGCGGACTCCCCGCTCGCCGACTACGGCGTCAAGGACATCTCCGACGCCCGGATCTCCGGCGGCCTCGCCGGGGTGATCGGGGTGGGCGCCACGGTCGCCGTGGGCAGCGGCGTCTTCTGGGCGGTACGCCGCCGCCGTACCGCCACGGCCGGTGCGTCCGTACCACCGGAAACCGCCTGACATGGGCGCCGGCCACGCGCACCGGCTCTACCTGGGCGTCCACTCGCCGGTCCACGCGCTGCCCCCGCACTGCAAGCTGGTCGCCGTCTTCTGCTTCGTCCTCGTGGTGGTCTCCACCCCGCGCACCGCCGTCTGGGCGTTCGCGCTCCACGCGGCGCTGCTCGCGGGCGTCGCGGCGGTGGCCCGGGTCCCCGCCGGGGCCCTGCTGCGGCGGATGCTGATCGAGGTCCCGTTCGTCGCCTTCGCCGTGCTGATGCCGTTCGTGGTGCCCGGCGAGCAGATCCGGGTGGTGGGCGTCCCGCTGAGTGTGCCCGGCCTCTGGGACGCCTGGAACGTCCTCGCGAAGGGCACGCTGGGCGTCGCCGCGTCCGTACTCCTCGCCTCCACGACCGAACTGCGCGCCCTGCTGCTCGGTCTCCAGCGGCTGCGGCTGCCGCCGCTGCTGGTGCAGATCGCGTCCTTCATGATCCGGTACGGCGATGTCATCACCGACGAGATGCGCCGGATGTCGGTCGCCCGGCGCTCGCGCGGCTTCGAGGCGCGCGGCGTACGGCAGTGGGGTGTGCTGGCGACGTCGGCGGGGGCGCTCTTCATCCGCGCGTACGAGCGCGGGGAGCGGGTGCACCTGGCGATGGTGAGCCGGGGGTACGCGGGCAGCATGCCGGTCATCGACGAGGTGACGGCGTCGCGGGCACAGTGGACGTACGCCGCCGCGCTCCCGGTGACGGCGCTGGTGGTCTGTCTGCTTGGCTGGACCCTATGAGCAGCGAAGACCGTACGACCGAACCCCGGGCGCAGGACACCCCGGAAACACCCCCTCCCTCCCTGGAGGTCGACGGCCTCGCCTACGCGTACCCCGACGGCCATCAGGCGCTCTTCGGCGTCGATCTGCGCGTGGCGCGCGGCGAGCGGGTGGCGCTGCTCGGCCCCAACGGCGCGGGCAAGACCACGCTCGTCCTGCATCTCAACGGCATCCTCACGGCGGGCGCGGGCACCGTCGCGGTGGCCGGGCTGTCCGTGGGCAAGCGGCAACTCGCCGAGATCCGGCGCCGGGTCGGCATCGTCTTCCAGGACCCGGACGACCAGCTCTTCATGCCGACCGTGCGGGAGGACGTGGCCTTCGGCCCGGCCGCCGCCGGGGTGCGCGGTGCCGAGCTGGAGGCCAGGGTGATGAGCGCGCTGAGCCGGGTCGGGATGGCGGCGTACGCGGACCGGCCGCCGCACCACCTCTCCTTCGGGCAGCGGCGGCGGGTCGCGGTGGCGACCGTCCTGGTGATGGAGCCGGAGATCCTGGTCCTGGACGAGCCCTCGTCGAATCTGGATCCGGCGTCGCGCCGTGAACTCGCCGACATCCTGCGCTCGTTGGACACCACCGTGCTGATGGTCACACACGATCTCCCGTACGCGCTCGAACTCTGCCCGCGCTCCGTGATCCTGAGCGACGGCGTCATCGTCGCGGACGGTCCGACGGGTGAACTCCTCGGTGACGAAGAGCTGATGGGAGCGCATCGGCTGGAGCTGCCGTTCGGCTTCGACCCCCGGACCGTACGGGCGCGCACCCCAGGTTAAGAGTCGGTTTCGCGGCGGCTTTCCGGCACCGGGGCCGTTGTGCCGGATCGTGTCGCACCCCTGGCCCGTTGCACCATAGAGGGGGCCGTGCCGACGGGGTGCGGCGGGAGATCACGGGCAGGGGTATGGGCGTGGACGTCCAGGGCACGGTGACGGCGGGCTTCGAGCCGGTCAGGGACGCTTTCGTACGGAACTTCGAACGGCTCGGTGAACGCGGGGCGGCGGTCGCCGTCTACCGGGACGGCCAGAAGGTCGTCGACCTCTGGGCCGGCACGCGCGACGCCGACAGCGGCGGGAACCACGAGGAGGGCGGTGCGCAGACGGCGGCGCCGTGGGCGCTGGACACCGCGCAGGTCGTCCACTCCGCGACGAAGGGCATCGCCGCCGCCGTACCGCTCCTGCTCCACCAGCGCGGACAGATCGACCTGGACGCGCCGGTCGGCACGTACTGGCCGGAGTTCAAGGCCGCCGGCAAGGAGCGGGTCCTCGTACGGCACCTCCTCGCGCACCGCGCCGGACTGCCGGTGCTCGACCGCACGCTCACCCCGGCCGAGGCCGTCGACGGCGAGTCCGGACCGCGCGCGGTCGCCGCGCAGCGCCCCCTGTGGGAGCCGGGCACCGACCACGGCTACCACCCGCACACCTACAGCTGGCTCATCGGCGAGCTGGTCAAGCGGGTCACGGGACGCGGCGTCGGCCGCTGGATCGCCGAGGAGATCGCCCGCCCGCTGGGCCTGGACTTCTGGATCGGCCTGCCCGAGGAGGAGGCCCACCGCGTCGGCAGGACCGGCCGGATCGAGGAGCCCTCGGCGGTCGGCGGGGCGCTGCGGCTGCGGCCCAAGCGGTCCGTGTCGGAGGCGTACCGGAACCCGGAGTCGCTCACGCGCCGCGCCTTCGACGTCGTGGCGCCGCGCTTCGACGAGAACGACCCGGTGTACCGCGCCGCCGAACTCCCCGGCTCCGGCGGTATCTCGACCGCCCGGGCACTGGCCCGCTGCTACGCGGCGATGATCGGCCCGGTCGACGGCCACCGGCTGTTCGCCCCGGCGACGCTGACCCTGGCCCGCACCGAGGAATCGGCGGGCCCGGACCGCGTCCTGGTCGTCAACACCCGCTTCGGACTGGGCTTCATGCTGCACGGCCCGGCCGCGCCCCTGCTGGCCCCGGGCTCCTTCGGCCACCCGGGCAGCGGCGGCTCGCTGGGCTTCGCGGACCCGGAGTCGGGGATCGCGTTCGGTTACGTCACCAACGGCCTGCGCAGAGGCGTGACGGCGGACGCCCGGCCCCAGGCACTGGTGCGGGCGGTACGGATGGCGACATCATCGCCGGATGGAGCAGCCGAGCAGTCAGGGACGGGGCCGGGTACCGGGCCGGGACCGGGGACAGAAGCAGCCGGCCGGGCGAGCTGAGAGGGCGGTACGGGGGACCCGGCGGCCAAGGCGAGCCTGACCCGTACCCTGGCCGGTCACGCGTCACCGCGTGGGGTACGGGTCAACCTCGTCGAGCCGGGCACGGTCCGGCTGCCCTCGCCGCGGTGCGCGTCAGTCCTTGGACGGCTCCACATTGGTGACGTCCACGGCCCGGCGCAGTGTTCTGGCGAGTTGGACGCCGTCGCCCACGGACCAGAAGTGGGTGAAGAAGAGACGAGGTTCCTCGGACAGACCGTGGTTGTGGAGTTCGACGAGGCAGATGTTGCCACTTCGCAGGATCTTGTGGACCGCCTGGACCTCCGAGGCGATCATGACGAAGTCGCCGTTGACCGCGGCCTTTCCACCGCCCAGGGGCTGGAAGTTGAAGGCCGAGGTCGAACCGAGCCCCGGGGGGAGCACCATGTTGCGCTCGATGATCGTCTCGCGGCGGGCGAAGACGGACTTGTAGATCCCGCCGTCGTTGAGGCCCGTGGTGCCCAGTGCGGTGTCCATCGCCTCGACGTCCAGATCGAGGGGCGGCGGCTTCTCCACCGGAACGGCGGGCGGGGTGGCGGTGGCGTCGAACGCGGCGCGGAAGCCGCGGGCCATGGCCGCCGGGTCGTGGCCGTGGGTGTGCACATGGGTCCACCAGACGTCGGGGTCATGCGCGAGCAGATGCTTGTGGAGCGCGGTCTGGGCGATGCCGTGCTCGATCAGGACGTCGCTCGTCCGCTGCAACTCGTCCTCGGTGAGCGCCATGTCGCCCATGGCGATCGTGGAGCCGTCGGCGTAGCGGATGAAGCCGATGTGCGATGCGAGGGCGAGCCCCGGGGACACCTCGATCCCCTGCGAGACCACGCGCAGGTCGTTGCGGGGGAAGCGGGTGCGGTACATGACCTTGTTCAGCAGATTGCCCGGCCGGCCCATCGCCTTCTCGACGGCCTTCCAGTCCTCCAGGGTGGTGGTCACCGGCCGCACCGGCTCGGGGGCACCCCCACCGGAGCCGTACCGTCCGCTCACCTTGTCCCGTGCCCCGGCGAGGGCGGGACCCGTACCGGCGACGGCCACCACCGGCGCGAAAGCGGCGGCGGTGGCCAGCAGCCGGCGCCGTGGTGTGAAGGGGGCTCTGTCCTGCACGTTCTCGTTCTGATGGGATTTTCTGATCATCAGATTTACACCTCCGCGTTGGATGAGAACACGACGGGCGGTGCGGAATCGTGAACCACCGGACAGCGCGTCAGGCGTGTTGCGAAGGTCGGACCTGAATGGGGTACCGGGCGGCTGTGCGGCGGCTACGCGTGAGGTGCGCCCGGAGGGCGTTATCCGGAGACGGCCGCGACGGTGCGGTAAGGCGTACAGGCGGTGGCCTCGGGGCCCTGGAGCACGCCGGGGAGGGCCTGTATCTCACGGCCGAGCGCCGCCTGGTCCTCGTCGGTGGCGAGGAACTCCCGGTAGCTCTTCTCGTCGGACCAGTGGGCGACGAGGATCACCTGTCCGCCGTCGTCGCTGAGGTTGATGGCCGCGGAGACGAATCCGGCACGGTGCCGTATCCGGCTCTCGGCGCCCTTCAGGAACAGGTCCGCCACGATGCTCTGGGTCTCGGGGCCGTCGACGCGGGTGGTGATGACGGCGGTGAAGGTGTGCGCGCTCTTGAGCTGTTCGGACATCGTGCCTCCTGTGGTGCGGCTCAACTGATGTGCCGTGCACGGCGAAGTACGGATCCGGCCGGGATGTGACTCAATCAGGCACCGGGGATGGCCGTTGCGGAGCCTCAGCGGCCGGTCCCGATGGGTGTGTCGGGGATCGACTCCAGGAGCCGGGCCCACTCGGGCGACCGCGCCACCCGGGCGAGATGCAACTCCGTGATCCTCTCGGCCAGGCCGGGGTCCATGTCGTCCGACAGCCGGACCGGCGAGAGCCGTTCAAGGTGCGGGAAGATGCCGAGATCGCCTTCGATCAGCACCGGATCGTTCATGTACCGCTCCATCGCCGCCAGGTCCTCGATCCCCGCGCAGTACGTGTGCGTGTAGCCCTCGGCGGGATCGCCCAGATCCTGGCCGACGACGCCGAACGACGTCGATTCGAGGGTCGAGATGCGGCGCATGGTGGCCAGGACGGCGGCCTTGTCCTCGTCGGACGTGCCGGCCTTGAAGCTGAAACGGAGAATGTTGACGATCACGGGGCTTCTCCTCTCATTTGAACCTACTGGTTCAACTTGATGTCCGACGCAGTAAAGCACGGATCAGTCCATGTGAATGAACCAGTTGGTTCAGTAGTTTGAGGATTACGGCCCGGTCGAGGTGCCTCGTGGCGACCTGGGGTACCTTGCGGAGGTGACCGGAGTGGCAGCCTCGCGAGGGCGTATCGACAAGCGACAGGCCATCCTGGACGCCGCCTTCGCGGTCTTCGCGCGTCAGGGGTACGAGGGCGCGTGCGTGCAGCGCATCGCCACCGAGGCGGGCGTCGCGAAGCCGACGGTGTACAACCACCTGACGGACAAGGAGAACCTGTTCCGTCATACGGTGCTGGCGGCGGCCGACGCGGTGATGGCGGACAACCTGGCCGTCGTGGAACGGATGCGCACCCCCGGCACCGATCTGCGCGCGGCGCTGGAGGACACGGCGTACCGCCTGCTCCAGGTCAGCGGCGGCGAGCGCGCCCGCGCGCTGCGCCGGCTGACGTACGCCCAGGTCGCCGGGTTCCCCGACCTGACCGAGACCGTCCAGGACCGCACCGGCAGCCGCCTCACCGAAGCCCTGGCCGACCGGCTGGCCCGCCTCTCCCTCGCCGGGCGGCTGCGCCCCTGCGACCCGTCGGTGGCGGCGGAACAACTCCTCGCGCTGCTCACGGCCCCGATGGAGTCCCGTACGAAACTGGGCACCCGCAAGGTTCCGGCGGCGGAGACACGGGCGGTGGCGAGGTCGGCGGTGGACACATTCCTGAGGGCGTACGGCCCGGAGCCGGGCGCCTAGGGCGTGTTGCGAAAGTAGCGCCGTCCGCCCGCAGGGCGGGGCTTGCGGCGTCTGGTGCGTGCGATCGCAAGGCGGAGGATCGTCCTCGTACTGGACGTACTTGGACGACTCCGACAACGCAGCGAGCGTGCGTACCAGGCGTCGCGAGCCAGGCGGGACTTTCGAAACACGCCCTAGCCCGAAGCGGCGTGCCTGGCCCGGAGCCGAGCGCCTGGCCCGAGCATCGACACCGGGAGGGGGCGGGCCCGGTGAACAGCACAGCGCCGGCGCGCCCCAGTTGCCCTGCGGTCTCGCCGATAGGCCAGGGGGCGGCATATGTTGGCCGGATGAGTGAGCGCGGGATGCAGGAGCCTACCCTCTTGGTGCTGACGGCTCTGGCTGATGAGCCGCGGCACGGTTATGCCATCGCCCAGGAGGTGAAGGCGCTCTCCGGGGGCCGGGTGGTGCTGCGTACCGGCACGCTCTACGGAGCCCTCGACCGGTTGCTGAGGGACGGGCTGATCCAGGTGCACCGTGAGGAGATCGTCGACGGGCGGGCCCGCAAGGTCTACACGCTGGCACCCCCGGGGCGGGAGCGGCTGGCGGCGGAGGCGGAACGGATGGCCGCGACGGCCCGTGAGGCCACGCGGCGGCTGGGTCTCTCCGGGTCCGGGTCCGGGACAGGGGCCGGGGCCGTCGCGGGGGTTGCGGTGGCGCCGGCGTGATGGGGCTGCTGCTGCGCCTGTATCCCCGGGAGTACCGCCGCGAATTCGGAGCGGAAATCGTCGCCGTCCATGAACAGGCGGCGGCGGAGGCGTCTCCCGCGGGCAGGCTCCGGGAGGTCGCCGACATCGCCGGGCACGCGGTGCGGATGCGGCTGGGGGTGAGTTCGGCGACGGCCGCGGGGCGGCTGCTGGCGAGCGCGGCGCCGTTCGCGGTGGGCGCGGCGGTGGCCGGTTCCGCGGTGCGTCTGAGCCGCTGGGGCATCGCGGCGGTCGTCTCGCCGGGCCCGGTGTATTTCTCCGCCGACGCGTGGGGCGCGCTCCTGCTCGCCTCCGTGCTGGTTCTCGTCGGGGGTGTCACGGCGCTCACCGGGCGGTGGCCCGCCGGGGCGGCCGTGCTCACCGCCGGACTCCTGGCGGTTGCCGTCGCCGCCGTGGTCAGCGGGCCCGCGTTCGGCGACCCGGTCGTCACCCCGGCCATGGCGCTGCTCACCGTCCTCGTCGTACTGGCCTGTCCGCCCGATTTGCGGCCGGGGGCCGGGCCGTGTGCGGTGGCCGGTGCGATGGCCGCCGTCGCGTGGCTCCCCGTCACCGCGGTCCACACCGGCGCCATGCCGGTCAGCACCGACTACGGCCTGTGGCCTCTCCTCGTTCTCGCCGCCACTGGCCTCGTGGTCACCGCCCTCGCGGCCACCGGCCTCGCGACAACGTGGTCGGCCGGGATGTCACCGGCCTTTGCCGTGATCGCGGCCGGGCCGCCCTTCCTGGCTCATGCCTACACCACGGGAGGCTGGGTCCAACTGCTGGCCGGAGTGGGCATCGCTGTTGCCGTGCCCCCGGTCGGCGCGCTGGTGGCGGGCGCGCGACGATTCCGTCTTCGCGGGTGACGGCGGTACAGGTCCCGCACTGACGGGACCGGGCGAGACAGGGCGGGACCCCGGGCGGGACCGTTACCGGGGTGGAGGGCGAAGCCTTTTGCTCATAGTCCGTTGAGCGGAATATGCTCCCGGGGGACATATCCCATCTGCCCGTACACGGGAGAGACTCCTCGATGCCGTTCACGCTCTCCCACCCCGCGGCCGTCCTGCCACTGCTGCGCCACCCGTTCTCCCCGGCCGCCCTGGTCTGCGGAGCCATGGCCCCGGACATGCCGTACTTCCTCGTCGCCGCGCGGATACCGGTGAGCGCCCAGTCCTGGTACGAGCCGTTCCTCAACGCCACCTACTCGCACACGCTGCCCGGTGTCACCGTGGCGGTGCCGTTCGCCCTGGCCCTCCTGGCGCTGTACCGGCTGGTGCGTCCCCCGGCCGTCGCCCTGCTGCCCGCACGGTTCTCGCCGGACGGACCGGCCGACCGCGGCGGTAAGGGCTTCCGCCCGCGCCGGGCGGGCTGGGTCCTGCTGTCCGCCCTGACCGGCGTCCTGACCCACCTGCTCTGGGACTCCTTCACCCACGCGGACGGTTACGCGGTCACCCACCTGAGTGTCCTGCGGGCGCACCTCACGGGGGATCTCACCGTGGCGCGGGTGGTGCAGCACCTCAGCACGGCCGGGGGCCTGGTCGCCGTCGCGGCGCACCTCTGGCGCCGGCTGCGCCGCGCCCCGGCCCGTGACGCGGGCCGGAGCGTCCTTCCGGCGACGGCCCGCCGGGGCATCGGGGCGGCGCTGGCCGTCGCCGTCCTCGCAGGCGCCGTGGCCAACACGCGGAGCCTGGAGGAGTACCGGGGCGGACCGGCCGCCGCCGACCGGATCCCCACGCGGCAGACGGTGGAGGCGGTCCTCTCCGACGCGGTGACGGGCGCCGGCGTGGCGCTGGCCTGCGCGCTCGTCCTGTACGCCGCCGCCTGGTGGACGTACCG
Organism: Streptomyces sp. NPDC088124; assembly: GCF_040685895.1. Classification (NCBI taxonomy): domain Bacteria; kingdom Bacillati; phylum Actinomycetota; class Actinomycetes; order Kitasatosporales; family Streptomycetaceae; genus Streptomyces; species Streptomyces sp. NPDC088124. Next base: position 15,635 of record NZ_JBFBJB010000100.1, read on the forward strand.
GACGATCCGGCCCGCCGTACCGCACGACGACGTACGGGTACACCAAAACCGTTGACCGGCGCCGTACCTGCGCCCGGCCGGAAACGGCCCCGGCGGTGGGGGCGAACCGGCGACCTGCCGTACGTTCGCTCCCACCGCCGGGAACCGCACTGTGTCGGAAACCACCCCGTCCCGGAGTCACCCCGTCCCTGAGCTGGACCGCGTCAGTGTGCGGCGATCTGCTGGAGTGCCGCGCCCTGGTAGCGGGCACCGGCGTTCCAGAGGATGAAGGAGTTCATCTTGTTGGCCGCCGCGGCCTTGATCTGTTCGGCCACCTGGGCCGGCCCGTACCGGCTGCCCATCGAGAAGTCCTGGAGCCACGGGACGATCTCGGTCTGGGTGCCCTTCGCCAGACGGGCGAAGTCGGCGAGCGAGCGCTGCACGATCGCGTACGGAGCGGTGTCCGGGTTGGCGACGCCGTACTCACCGGGCCCCCAGTGGGACGGGTAGACCATCGGCGCGATGTAGTCGCTCACCTTGACCAGGCCCTTGATGTCCTGGGCGATCTCCAGCGGCCGGGTGGCCGCTATGCCGAAGACGGAGACACCGAGGTACTTGTTGTGCGGGCGCAGCGCGGTCCGGGTGTCGGCGACGAACGAGGTGATGGACTGCTCGGGCGTGGCGGACCCGATGCCCGGGAACCGCATCCGCGACAGCGGGCCGTCGGGGCGGCGCACGTAGTCGTAGAGGATGTCGTCGAAGCCGAGCTGTGCCGCTTCGACGGCGAGGTCCTGGTTGTACTTGCGGACCGCGGGGTCGGCGAAGTTGGTGAAGGACAGGTTCCCGTAGTGGCCGCCGTTGTAGGCCTCTCCGGAGGGGGTCTGCACGACCTGGTTGCGCCGGCCGGCCTTCCAGGCCGCCGCGCCGAGCTTGGGGTCGCGGAAGGCGACGATACGGCCGATGACCTGGGCGCCGGCGGAGTGGAGCTCGGCGATCGCCTTCCGGGCGTCGTAGTACCCCTTGGCGGCGCCGATCTCACGGGCCAGCGGCACCTGGGAGGCGTACCCGACCTCGCCGTCCTCGTCCTTGATGTCCAGTTCCACGGCGTTGAGCTTGCCGCTGCGGACCAGCGCGAGGATGTTGTCGTGCAGCGTCTTGTCGCCCCAGCCGATGGCGGTGATGTGCGCGGCGCGGATCATGGGACGACGGCCCCGGGTGGACACGGTCCGGGTGGTGGTGTTCCCGGCGCGGTCCACGGCGCTGATCGTCACGGAGGGGGTGCCCTTGGGCACCTTGATCTTGAAGGCGCCGGACTTGTCGACCGGAACCTCCTTGCCGTCGACGGTCACCTTGGCGTCGGTGGAGGCCTTGCCGGTGACGGTCACGGGGGAGGCGGCGTTCTTGACCACGGGGTCGGTCACCTTCAGCGCGGGGGCCTTGGTGTCCACCGTGAAACCCACGACCTTCTGGTACGAGGCGAAGGGGAGGCTGCTGTCGCCCGCCACCACCAGGGTGTGCTTGCCCTCGCCCAGACGGGGGATGCCCAGCTTCAGACGGGCGCCCTCGGCGGTGACGGGAACCGCCGTGCCGTCGAGGGTGACGCGCACCTTGTCCTTGCGGCCGGCCGCCTTGGCATTGAGGTACGCGCTGAGCTGCCCGGCCTTGCGCCCGTCGAGGAAGGCGCCGTCGGCGAGACCCTGCACGGCGGGTCCCGGCGTGAGGAAGGTCCAGGCGCCGACGCCGGCTCCGGCCAGGGAGAGTGCCGCGGCCATCGCTATCAGGGCGCGCCGGCGGGCGGGACGGCGCGACGGGTAGGAGGGGGTGGAGTTCGCTATGTATCGCGTTTTCGTGACCATCATGCGCCCTTCGTGCTGTGGCCGGGCCGGCCGCCGTTGCGGCTGCGCTCGGTGGTGCCTCCATTGATTGCCGCCGGAGCGTCAGTACTCCTGTCTCCGGCCGGAATTCACACGAACGGCCGCGTTCGGCCCCGGCGTGGTGGCTGCGCCATCCAGGCGACGGTGCGATACGGGGGCTCCCGCCGCCGGTAAGGATGCCGCGACACGTTCGCCTTGGAGGTCCCTCATGCGCCACCCGCTCGTCCCGCTCTGCGCCCTGGCGGGCGCCGCTCTGCTCGCCTCGGGCTGTTCCTCGGGGTCGTCACCGGCCACCGGAGGGCAGCAGGCGGCGGCCTCACCGGCGGCCCGCGTCGCCCTGAAAGACCCGGCGGAGGTCGGCGCCAACGAGCTCGGCCAGGTGCCGGTGCTGATGTACCACCAGCTCTCCGAGAAGCCGGCCAGCGTCTACGACCGCACCCCGGCCGATTTCCGGGCCGAGCTGGAGCGGCTCGCCCGGGAGAAGTACGTTCCGGTCACCGCCCGGGACTTCCAGACGGGCCGCATCGACATTCCGGCCGGCACGCACCCGGTGGTCCTCACGTTCGACGACTCGACCAACAGCCAGGTCCGCCTGGGCGCGGACGGCAATCCGGTGCCGGGCACGGCCGTCGCCATCCTGGCGGAGACGGCGAAGAAGTACCCCGGGTTCAAGCCGGTGGCGACCTTCTTCGTCAACGCGGACGCCTTCTCGGCCACCGGTCCCGCCAAGGCGCTGACCTGGCTGAAGAAGCACGGGTACGAGATCGGCAACCACACCGACCGCCACCAGAACCTGCGCTCCCTGGACCAGGCGGGCGCCTCGAAGGCGATCGCCGCCGGACAGCAGGCGATCACGAAGGCCGCGCCCGGGTCCGGGGTCACCTCGCTCGCCCTCCCCTTCGGGGCCATGCCCCAGGAGGCCGGGGTCGCCGCGCGGGGCACCGGCTACCGCTACGACGGGGTGTACCTGGTGGGGTCCAACCCCTCGGTCTCGCCGTTCGACAAGGCCTTCACTCCCGGCGCGATCCCGCGGATCCGCTCGGCGGGACCCAAGGACCAGGACGCCGAGTTCGGTTCGTCACGCTGGCTGGACAAGCTCGCCGAGGGGAAGAACTGGTACGTCTCGGACGGCGACCCGAACACGGTCGCCTTCCCGCGCGTCGCGCAGGACCAGGTGGCACCGGCCTTCGCGAAGCGGGCCAAGCCGTACTAGTACTCCAGTCTGACTTCGCGATCTTGAGTCGGGCCCGGCTGGGAACGGGTACGGCCACCGCGTGATCATCGGGGGTTGTGTGGACTCCTGA